>DVJQ01000010.1 GCA_018716625.1 Candidatus Galligastranaerophilus intestinavium
TTATTGCTCTGACAACAGCAACTCTTTTTGCTCCGTTTGATATAACCTCGTCAATTGTATTGGAATCAATGGCGCCGATAGCATAAAAAGGTATATTGACGTTTTGCGCAGCCCATCTCAGATATTCAAGCCCTGCTGCCTCTCTTTTGGGTTTTGTCGGGGTTTTGTATACCGGACCTACCCCTATGTAGTCTGCGCCGTTTTGAACTGCCTCAAGTGCGTCCTGTTCTTTGTGGGTAGAAATGCCTATAATCATTTTCTCTCCCAAAATTTTTCTTGCACTTTTTATGTCAATGTCGTCTTGACCCAAATGCACCCCGTCCGCATTTAGTATTTGTGCCAAGTCAATCCTGTCATTTACTATAAAAAGTGCTCCGTACTCACTTGTAATTTGCCTGATTACTCTGCCGTACTCTATTATTTTTGCTGCAGGTTTTGTCTTTTCTCTCAACTGTACAATGTTTACTCCGCTTTTTATTGCAAGGGCGACTCTGTCCAAAAATTCTTCATCAGAGTTAAAATTATCAGAATTTGTAACAAGATATAATTTTTTATCTTTCAACAGGTATTTTTTTATGTCCATTTTTATTTTTTCATCCATTGTTTTCTCAAGTGTATAACTTTTATAGCGGTATTTGTCAGGCAAATTTGCGTATTCATTCAGAACTCTAAGTGCTTGTTGCAGTCTTTTTGAGTTGGAGCGAAAAATCATATCAAGATTTTTTTGCCCAATCATTTCTTTTGTAGGGTTTAAAATATCAACCCCAACATCATTTTTAGTATCTCTTGAATTTATCAGTTCGTTGTACTGTTTGTCAAAAAAAGTGCACAAACTGTGGCGCATGTTTTTATACTCTTTTGACATTTCTTTGTCATTAAGTTCAAAACGTGCAATTTCTTCAAGTACCCTAAGTGCTTCTGTGGCGCGGTTTAGATTGGCATCTGTTATTCTTTTCAAAATTTAACCCTTATAAAATACTGCCTATGTGATTATATAACAAAGATTATGGTTTATTAAGGGCTTTGGTTTTAATTTTTGATTATGAACTACAAAGTAAAAAACAACAGTCTTGATGAACTTATTGAAATGGCACGTAATGGTGATATGGAGGCTCTTGAAGAAATTATAAGACGCCAGCAGAAAAATGTTTTTGCCACCCTTTATTACCTTAATGCCAAACCTGACGAGATTATGGATTTAACACAGGAAATACTTTTTAAAGTGGCTAAAAATATACGTAAATTGAAAAATCCAAAAACTTTTAAATCCTGGTTAAATCAAATAATAATTAATCAGTTTTATGACACTTTGAGAAAAAAACAAAAGTCGGTTAAAAAAGTTTGCCTTGATAGTAGCCCTGATGCAAAAAACGAGCTTGAAATTCCGGATTTTGCTTCAAATCCTTATCAAAGAGCTTTAGATAAAGAATTGGAACGTGCAATAAAATGTTCAATTCATAAATTGCCAGACCCTTTTAAAATGGCAATTATCATGAGAGAGCTTCAAGGATTAAGTTATGAAGAAATTGCACAGGCTACAAATTCAAATATTGGTACCGTAAAGTCAAGAATTGCACGCGCAAGGTTAAAGCTGCAAGAATACTTGAAGCCCTATATTAATTAAAGGAGAAAAAATGCTAAAGGGAAATTTGACATGTGAGGATATCTCAAGACTTATTTTGCCCTACATTGACGATAAGTTAAATGAGGACAAAAGAAACAGGGTTGCGCTGCATCTTAGAAATTGTCCTTTTTGTATGGAAAAATACAGAATAATAAAATCCCTTTTTGACACAATTAAGCAAAAAAATATTCAAAGAGCAAAAAAATTTCAGCAATACAAGCTTTTGAGCGCATATTGCGATAATGAAGTTTCGCAAAATACAAAAGATAATATTGAAGCATCTTTGGCTTTATCATGCGATTTGGTGCGTAGGGTTTTAAAAATTAATACACTAAAAAAAATACTAAATGACACGTTTGAGAAAAAATTCGAAAATATTGAGCTTAATCTTGAAAAGAAGGTTATTGAAAGGCTTAAATCGCAAAGCATTGCTTCTAGAATTAAGAAATTTTTTTTAAAAAATTAGTCCTTTTTGTTTTCGGCAATTTCCACAACTACACCGTTTTCTCTTAATGCCTGAATAAAGCTGTCTGCAGCTTGTTTTTGTATTTGTTGAGGCACAACTCTTAGCAACTCTACGGTTTTTGAAATAACAGGGTCTTTGTCGTACCAGCGATTTCCATTGTATGGTTTTACCATTTCATAAAATCTGTCGAGAGCTTCTTTTGAAACTTTTTCCTCTACTTTTTGCAAGAAAATTTCTGCTTGAGAATGAAGCTCGCTTTGATAATCTTTTAAAAGATTAATTATTTCAAGTAATAGTGGGTCATAATCATACCAGCGTTTATACTTGTGAGTCATTTAACCCTCCTAAGGTTTTTATTGTTTCTGCATCATCCGGTACTCTTGAAACACAAACACCAAGCCCCTTTAGTTTTTCAGTAAATTTTTCATAACCTCTGTCAATGTGGTGTAAGCCATGAATTTCACTTTCGCCGCGAGCCATAATAGCTGCAACTACAAGAGCTGCTCCTGCACGCAAATCTGGTGCAGTTACGGATGTTCCAACCAAACAATCAACCCCTTTTATTATTGCGTGGTTTTTGCTTTGTTTGATGTTTGCACCCATTTTCCAAAGTTCGGCTATGTGCATAAATCTGTTTTCATATAAACTTTCCGTAACAACGCTTATGCCGTTTGAAGTGGATAAAAGTGCCATTGCAAGGGCTTGTAAGTCTGTAGGGAATCCCGGATAGGGCTGTGTTATAAAATTCATCGGTAAAAGTCTTGAGTTTGAAGAAACTTCCATGACGTTTGGTTCCAATAACTTAATTTTTGCACCCATTTCAAGGAGTTTGCCCGTAAAAATTGTTAAATGGTTTGGAAACACGTTTTTTATAATCCCATGACCTTTGGAACCTATAATTATACTCATATAAGTTCCGGCTTCAATTCTGTCAGAGATTGTGGTGTATTCAACACCATGTAAGTCTTCTTGTCTTACGCCATAAATTGATATTTCATTTGTGCCAGCGCCCTCAATTTTTGCGCCCATTGCTTTAAGGAAGTTTGCCAAGTCGACAATTTCAGGTTCTTGTGCAGCATTTTGTATTCTTGTTGTACCTTGGGCAAGAACAGCTGCCAGCATTATATTTTCCGTTGCACCAACAGAGGGGATATCAAGACATATATCAGCCCCCCTAAGTTGTGTTGCTTTGGCATGTACATAGCCTTGCTCTATTTTGCACTTTGCCCCAAGTGCTTCAAGGCCTTTTATGTGAAAGTTTACTCGTCTTTCACCTATCTTGCATCCTCCGGGGAGCGCCACTTTTGCCTCTTTCATTCTGCCGACAAGTGCGCCTAAAACCACAAAAGAAGCACGCATTTTACTTACAAATTTGTCTGAAGCAACTACACTTGTGAGGTTTTTTGCATTAATTTCAACAAACTTATTTGTTTTGTCGTAGTTGCATTTTGCCCCAAGGCACTCAAGCACATCCAACATAATTTCAACATCGGTAAGCTCGGGGACATTGTGTATTTTTGAAACGTCGCTTGCAAGAAGCGCTGCAGCCATAAGTTTCAGCACTGCATTTTTTGCCCCGCTGATACTTACTTCGCCCTCAAGTGGACGAGAGCCGCTTATGATTAATTTATCGCTCAAGCTGCCTCCATTTCAATCTTTATTCTAATACAAGAATAAAAGTTTGAAAACATTTTTTTACATTTTAGTGTTAATTACAAAAAACTTTGGCAACTTCTTCCCTGTCATCAAAGTGTATAGTGCGGTCTTTCAGGATTTGATAGTTCTCATGCCCTTTACCTGCAACTATTACAACGTCTTTTTCACTTGCAAGATTTTTTAACATTTTAATTGCTTCAGCCCTGTCAGGTTCTACAAAAACACTCTTGGGGTTGATTAATTTAAGCCCCGATAAAATATCCGTTATTATTTGTTGCGGATCTTCAGAGCGCGGGTTGTCTGATGTGACAATTATCTTATCACTTAATGATTGAGCAATTTTACCCATTTTGGGACGTTTTGTAGCATCTCTGTCCCCTCCGCAGCCAAACAGGCAAATTAAACTACCGTCTTTTGGGGTAAGTTCTCTTGCTGCTCTTAGGATGTTTTCCAACCCGTCAGGCGTGTGGGCGTAATCAACAATAACCAAAGGTGCCGTACAAACTATTTCAAAACGTCCTGCAACACTTTTTGTAGTTTCTAGTGCTTGCTTGGCAACTTCAAGCGGAATATTGTTTGCAAGGGCGCAGCCTATTGCGGCAAGTGCGTTATACACACTAAACATGCCGTTTAACATGAGTTTTATATCTGTTTTTTGATTTTCATATTCACATGTAAAACTTACGCCTGATGAGGTAAACTCTATATTTTTAGCCATTAAATCGGAATTATTCTTAACGCCGTAAGTTATGACTTTTACATCTTCTGGGACTTTTTCAATAAGTCTTTTTGCATATTTGTCGTCATTGTTGATAATCGCGTAAGAGCCTTCTTCAAGATTTTCAAAGAGTTTTGCTTTTGCGTTAAAATAATTATCCATTGTTATATGAAAGTCTAAGTGGTCTTGTGTTAAATTTGTAAAAACGGCACCGGAGAATTTGCATTTTCTCACTCTGTGTTGTTCTAACGAGTGCGAACTCACCTCTGTAACAACATTTAAGATGTCTGATTTTAGTATTTTTTGTAAAGTATGTTGCAACTCAGGTGCCTGTGGTGTTGTGTGTTTTGCTTCCAAGTATTCGCTTGTGGAAGAAAGCTTATAGCCAAGTGTACCTATAAGTGCGCATTTTTGTGAATTTTGTTCAAATATTTTTTGTATAAGGTGAGTAACGGTTGTTTTGCCGTTAGTGCCCGTAACGCCTATTAAATTAAGTTCTTTTGAGGGATTATGATAAAAGCAGGCTGATAAATCAGCAATTTTTTCCTGTGTTGATTTTACAATAAGTTGCGGAATTTCAATATTCATGGGCTTTTCGCACATAAGCGCAACTGCGCCTTTTTCAAAAGCCATTTGTGCAAAGTCATGTCCGTCAACGTGCTCACCTTTTAAACATACAAAAATCTCATGTGAATTAATTGTATTTGAATTATATGATATTCCAAGTATGTCTGTGTCTTTGTAGTTTAGAACCTCATCAGGTGCGACTTCCTTTATAATTTTACTCAATTCCATTTTGTTCTCTCCAAATCAATGCAAAAATTATTTTACTCTTAAATTTCATTTTTGTTAACATTTTTTTTCTTGTCGGGGTTAAGATTCATAATTTTAACAAGTTCTGTTGTAATATCTTTAAAAATTGGTGCAGCGACTGTTGAACCCCATATAGCTTCACCGTTTGGACTGTCTACCACTACATATACAAGAATTTTGGGGTCAGATGCGGGTAAAAAGCCGACAATTGAAGTGTATAATTTATTTGAATAGCCCGCACCGTTATCAAGAGGACGTCTTGATGTACCTGTTTTTGCTGCAATGTAGTATTCATCCATTTTTACATTGCTTTTACCGTTTTCAAGTGCCTTAACAAGTATCCAGGTCAAATCATGAGCTGTTTGTTCGCTCATAACGCGTCTTTTGATAATTTTTTGCTCAAGTTCTTCAGGCGAATATTTTATAACATGAGGTGTTATCCAGACTCCGTTGTTTGCAATGGCTGCTACTGCTGAAGCCATTTGAATTGCCGTAACTGAGGCGCCGTATCCGTAGCCCATTGCCCCATGGGTTGCAACATCCCAGCTTTTTGGCGGCGGAAGAATGCCCGAGGATTCTCCGGGCAAGTCAATTCCTGTTGCTTCGCCAAAATTAAATGTCTTGAGAGTATCATAAAACTCTTGTGGAGTCATCATTTGTGACACTTTTGCGCTTGCAACGTTACTTGAGTGCTCAAAAAGATATGCTAAGTCGATTAAACCGGGGTTTCTATTCCTGTCGTAATCATAGTTTTTAATTTCCCACCAGCCGATTTTCATTTTGCCGGTGTCAAGAATTTTTGTATTTTTATCAACTTTTCCGTTTATCATGGCAGATGCGACCGTAATCACCTTAAAAGTTGAGCCGGGTGGATATACATCTGTTATTGCCCAATTTTTCATTTCATTCATTGAATATTTTTGGTAATTATTGGGGTCGTAATACGGGTAAGCTGCAAGTGCTAAAATCTCCCCTGTTTTAGGATCTAAAACTATTACCGCCCCGCGCAGCGCCTTTGTTTTTTGTACGGTTTTATTAAGGTATTTTTCGCAAATGTGTTGTGCGGCGGAATCGATTGTTAAATTGAGTGTTTTACCTTTAATCGGTGCGGCTATGTCCTCGGGGTTTGTGTTAAAGTTGTAAATAATGTCGCCGTTAGGGGTTTTTTCATAACTTATATTTTTGTCAAAATATTCTAAATAATCTTTTGCCACATATTCAATTCCGCCTGCAACGTCGGCATCTGAGTTATAGTAACCCAAAACATGTGAGGCAAGAGTACCTTGCGGATATGTTCTTTTGTTTTTTACCTCAAGAGATAGCTCACGCAGTCTTTTTGCCTTAATTGCCTCTGCTGTTTTTCTATCCAGTGATTTTTTTATTAAAATAACACTTTCATCTTTTGCCAATGTTTTTGAAAGTGATGATACAGGTATATTTACAAGCGGAGAGAGGATTTGCGCCAATTCCTCGGGTGTGTGATCATAATACATCGGGTGTGCATATAAATTAAAAGATGTATTATCTGATGCCAGTTTAAAGCCGTTTCTGTCTAATATTTCACCTCTTAGAACAAAAAGCTTTGAGGAACGTTGCTTTTTGGCACGGTCACGATAGTGTCTGATGTCTGCAACTTGTATCAAAAAAAGGTAAACAAGCAATATGGCAATAAAAGTACTAAAGCCAAATTGCAAACATCCTATTCTTTTGTCAAATTTTTTGTAGCGGTCTTTGCTCATAGTGTTTTAGTAGCCCATAGACCAAGCATTTTTCTGGTTGTTGTCGCGATTTTCAAAGTTAACGTTTGGAATTTGTGCTGCAGAAAGTTCTACAACTTTTGTTGCTCTCTGTAATATGTTTGATTTTGCAACCGCCATGTCTACATTGTAGTATGATTGCAAATTGTCGAGTTTGTTTTGCAGGTCTTCATTTTCATAATTTAGCGCAAGTGTTTCTTTTCTTATTTGATTAAGGGAAACCTCACCCATGGTTACAAAATAATAACTGACAAGACAAACCATTACCAAAAAGCCGAGCAGTGCGCACAAAAATGTGTTAATTCTTGCTATTACAAGCTCTCGGTATGATTTTTCTTTTACAAAATATCCGCTTATAATTTGATTGCCGGATGTTTTTGTGTATCTGCCGGCTCCCATTTTAATGCCGTTTTCAATAGGAGGTACGGCTTTTTTTTGCACCTTTCTAAGTTGCGGGTTCATATTGTTTTTTTTATTATTTTTATTGTTATTAAAAGAAAGCGAACTCAAGTTATCTCTCCTGCAATTTAAACTCTTCTTGCAACTCTAAGCTTGGCACTCCTTGATGGAGGATTAAGCTTTATTTCTTCCTCTGATGCGCAAATCGGTTTTTTGTTTACCAATTCGACTAGCTTTCCTTCGCATCTGCAAACAGGAATGCTCTTGTCACATCTGCAATTGAGTGAGAAATTCTTGAGCAGTGTCTTTGCAAGCCTGTCTTCCAGAGAATGAAAAGTTATTACACTTATTATAGCACCAGTGTCCAATAATGTAACCACATCTTTTAATGATTTTTCAAAATTTAACAACTCGTTATTAACTTCAATTCGTATTGCCTGAAAAACCCTTGTGGCACAATGCGTTTTAGTATTTGTCTTTGGTGTGGATTTTCTTATTATATCAACAAGCTCCAGCGTTGTGTTAATCGGTCTTGAATTTACAATTGCGCGTGCAATTCTTTTAGAGTAGTGTTCTTCACCGTATTTTGAAAAAATTTCAACAAGTTGTGATTCTTTATATTTATTTACAACATCCCATGCGCTGAGTTTTGAGTTTTCGCCAAATCTCATATCAAGCGGGGAGTCTTTCATAAAGCTGAAACCTCTTGATTGACTTGTAAGTTGGTGATAAGAGGCGCCTAAATCATATATTATTCCGCCAGTGATTTTTTTAATCCCCATTTTTTCAAGATTTTCTCTTATATTTGTGTAGCTGTCATGAATTATTGTGAGATTTTTATATTCGCAAAGGCGCTCTCTTGAGGCGTTTATAGCGTCAATATCAACATCAAATGAGATTAATCTGCCTTTTTGTGAGATTTTTTTTAATATAAGTTCACTGTGTCCGCCGCCCCCAAGAGTGGCATCTACAAATATTTTGTCGGAATTGTCGCAATTAAGGGCATCAATTGCTTCGTTTAACATTACGCTGTAGTGATTAAATTCTTGCATAAAAAAATTATACACTAATCAAAAAATCTGTAGTAAAAAAGCGTAAAAATTGCTTGCAGTGCGTCTTTTGCCTTGACCTTTTTGCCTTCGGAGTATGCTCTTGCATTATATGAAATTGCAACTTCTTTTAGACGAAGTTTATTTTTTATTACTTTTGCGGTAATTTCCGGTTCAAAATCAAATTTTTTGGCTCTTATTTTAAAATCTTTTATTTTTTCGCGCCTGAAAGCCTTGTAGCATGTTTCCATATCCGTAATTTTTGAGCCGTAGAGGATGTTTGTAAGTGCTGTTAAGAACTTGTTTGCAAAAAGACTTAAAAACAAAAAAGACTTTTCCTGTGATTTTTCTTTCAGCCTTGAACCATAGACTACATCTGCTTCATCATCCACTATGAGTTTTAAAAGTTTTGAATAATCGCAAGGATTATACTCTAAGTCTGCATCTTGTATAACAACTACATCGGCTGTTGCGTTTTTAATCCCCGTTGCAACAGCGGCACCCTTGCCTTGATTTTTGTCGTGAAATATTACTTTGTGGTTTTTGATTTTTGACAAAATTTCTCTTGTTGAATCATCAGAGAAGTCATCAACAAGTATGAGTCTTTTTTCAAGAGAGCAAAAGTCAGTTTCTTCAAGCTTTTTTATTACTGTTTCAATAGTTTTTTCTTCATTAAATACAGGAACTATTATGTCGAGTGTTTTTACCATAAATCAATTGTAACAAATTTTTTGAAATATGGCAGTATATTAAAATTTCTGAATTGACTGTATTGGTCCTGAAAATATTTCTTTACCTTTTTGATAAAGAAATATGCCGCTGTATATATATGATACTCCTGCGCTTATGTCATTTTTTTCAAGATTGTTTATGCTTATAAAAACACTGAGTGCGCTTTTATCCTTTTTTTTAAAATTGCTTGTAATTGTATAGTAGTTGTTATTCCCGTTAAGGGTAAAACTTGTGCCCTCAAGATTAAGCAAACCTGCACTTTTTTCGACCGTTTTAAGCGCACAAGCTCCAATTTCAGATGTTGATTTTGTATTTTGTGCTTGTATTTGTATATTTGCTATTATTTCGTTTGCAATATTTACAACGCTGTGCTTTGCTCTCCAAAACAATGATAGTTCTATAATTGAAAGAAATATTGACATAATAATAAGAAAGACAAAGCTAAACTCAAGAATACTTTGGGCTAATTTTTTCATAGATTTATCATCTTCTTTAAGCGCTCTATAACCGTCTTTTTATCTATGTTTGGGTATATGAGAGAGTCTTTGTGATATTTGTTATATTCTTCAATAATATTAAAAGGCAGGGGGCTGCCATCGCTCAGAATATTTGCAATGTCCTCAAGATACGAGTCTTGTTCTGTGCGATACATCTCGTCTTTTTTTCTTAAATCTTCGTCTGCCTCAAAGTGCACCAGTGCATGAAAGGCGGCATTTAGAGTTGTGTCCCCAAGGTTTTTAGGATACTCTTTAAGTGCTTGCAATACGGTAATTTTCTGTGCAAGTACATCTAAAATCAGCCCCGATACTTTCTTTCTATCCTTTATATATTGTGCATTGTTGTTCGTATTTTGCATTTTTAATTCACCATGATAGCGGGAGTGTCGTTTTCGCACATTGATTTTGTTATGTGCATAAGTCTTGTCATGTCCCCGTTGCAATATCTTGCAGCTATCTTTTTTAATGATGTTGCTATTATATCTGAATTTGAATATGCCGTTCTGTAAAAGAATTTTTTGCCTTGTTTTATTCTTAAAAGCATTTCTTTTTCAAACAGTCTGTCCATAACTGTTTTTATAGTTGTATAGGCGCGTTTTGTATTATCTGTTTTTGATAAAAATTCCCATACATCTTTTACCGAGTTTTTATATATGCCTGACTTTTCAAGTTCCCACATTGCATTTAGTATTATGCTCTCAAGTGATCCATGTTTAAAATTCATTTTTATATCCTTTACAGTTTAGTATCTTGTTTTAAAATGTTCTGCATCAAATCTTACGTCTTTTGGTCCAAGATTTGTTTTGTCTTTGATTTGAAATCTGTAACCTGTTGTATTTACAACTGATTCGTCTTTGTATATGTAAACTCCTGATTTTGTTCGCGTTATTGGCCCTTGATCTTCTTTTTTAGATTTCCCCTGTGTTTGAGTACTGTTTAGAAGGTCTAAGACTTTATGTCCGGGCATTTTGTGCGTGTTGACAAAGTTTTCTTTTTGATTGCAGCCACATAAGCAAGTCAAGGTAACAGCTCCCAACAAGCAATACGCTATAAGTGATGTTGCTTTTTTAAATTTTATCTCCATAATGCGCATTACTACCATTATAGCACTTTATAATTTTTTTTACACCTCATTATTAACTTTTTTACAAAAATTGCAAAATATTGTAAAATTGTACGAAAAGGAGAGATTATGAATATTGGTGTTTTATGTGTTGCAACGGGCAGGTATGTGTGTTTTTGGGATGAATTTTATAAAAGCGCCAAAGAATTTCTCTTTAAGAACCATAATGTCCACTTTTTTGTGTATAGTGATGCTTCTGAAATAAATTATGAAGATAATGACGATGTGACAAAGCTTTTTGCTCAATCGTCAAAATGGCCTATAAGCGTTTGTGATAAGTTTGCAATTTTATTAAGCAGAAAAAAATTTTACAAGGATTTTGATTATCTTTTTCACTTTAATATCAATATGAAGTTCATTGCGCCCATTGGGGATGAAATATTGCCTGATAAGGATAACGGGTATCTGTGCGCTTGTGAATGGATTAATCATAAGCTAAAAGGCGTGGTTGATAATTTCCCTTATGAGCGAAATTCACGCTCACTTGCATATATTCCCTACGGTGAGGGCAGCCATTACTTTATGAGCGGTGCATTTGGCGGAAGAACAAAAGAATACATAGAGATGTGTTCTGAAATTGAAGATAATATCAGACGGGATTTTCAAGACGGGATTATCGCAATATGGCATGACGAGAGCCATTTTAACAAATATATGTTAAATAAAAACCCGCTTATTATGCCAAGCGGCTATATAATTCCTGAAAATTGGAAAATTAAAAGTTGCAAAAACAACCGCAGAGGTTTGCTTTTAAACAAAAAACATTGGAAGTACGGCGGTCAAAGCTATCTGAGAGGTATAAGCGATAAGAAAATTACGCCCTTTAAATATTGGGTTTCAAAACTTTTTAATGTAAAGGTTTAGAATTTATACTCCGTATTTTTAACTATTCTCATAAAGTCTTTGCGCCTGTTTTCTTTTAAAAAGAAGCAAGGATACATTTTGATGTGCCAAAACATTTGACAGAGTTTTTTGTGCATAAAAAGTACTGTGTTTCTTATTTTAAGTTGCTGTTTATCGTTTGAAAACGGTGTTTTTGCAAAGTATTCCCAAAACTTTTCGCGATAAATGTTGTAAAACCCTATCTTCCAAGGTTTAATACCCGCAAAGTGCGCAATAGTCGGATGTAAATCGTTTGGAAAATAAAAGTTTATTGTAATAAAGTTGTATTTTCTGTCCATTTGCTTTACATGTCCCAAGAGCACTGCATTCATGATATCTTGATCGCTATAGCTTAATTTTTCCCAGTTTGCCTTCAGATAGTCAAACATCTTTTTTTCAATGTTGTCTTGGCGCATTTTTTCTAAATCCAAAAGACAAACGCCGGCATTAAAGTAAAAATTATTTGAATTTTGCTCAAAACCCATGCGCGCCATATGTAAATGCCCGCCCATATCCTCAACACATGCCGCGTACTGCGAAGGACTGAGTTGTGTAAAAAACAATTCCGAGAGGCTTTTTAAAACTATTAAGTCGCAATCAAGATATAATATTCTCTTAACATCTTTTAGCAGTGAGGGTAACATAAGCCTGTAAAGTGTGGGTATGGTTACATCTTTGCATACGCCGTTATTGAAATATGGTTCAAAAATAGAATTATCTATTTTATGAAAAACCACATTTCCGCACTGTTTAAGTTTTTCCATATTATCTTGTTGTAGTTTTGAATATAGTATATGAAAAATCAATTCTTCATCGGGGTTTTTATTTTCATTGGCACTTTTTATTACTACTGCCGCGTATTTTGAATAATTGTCATCTGTTGACAAACATATATCTAGCTTTTTCATGTTATTTATAATATCATAAACCTTGAGATTGAAAAAGGATTACGGATAAAAATGGAACCTCTTGTAAGCGTTATAATGCCTGTATATAATACACCTGAGCCTATTTTAAGAGAAGCAATTGAGAGTATTTTAAACCAGACTTTAAAAAATTTTGAATTTATAATTATAGATGACTGTTCAAAAAAAAGTATTCAGCCCATAGTTGACAGTTATTGCGATAACAGAGTTATCTTTTTAAGAAATAAAGAAAATTTAGGTGTAACGGGTGCCCCAAACGTTGGTCTTGATAATTCAAGAGGTGTTTATATTGCAAGAATGGACTCGGATGACATAGCTCATCCTGACAGATTAAAAATGCAGGTAGATTTTCTTGAGAATAATCAGAATATAGACATTTTAGGAACGGCTTTTGAAAAATTTCCGAAAAAGAAAATTGTTCGTCTGCCGCTTGATGATAAAGCCATAAAACTTGCAATGATTTTTAACTATAACGCTATTTGTCACCCCTCTGTTATGATTAGAAAATCAACAATTGATAAATTAAAAATCAGGTACGAAAAAAAGCATGAAGTCTGCGAGGACTATGGTGTTTGGCTAAAGTATATTAATGATGTTAAGTTTGCAAATTTGAACGATGTACTTTTAAAATATCGCTGGAACGGAAATAATATTTCAAAAAGGAAAACAAAACTGCAGAGCGCAAACACTCAAATACTTATGTTTAAGGCTCAGGGAGAATATTTCGGGGTTGATTATAAGCCCGCTATAGAGGTGGTTGCAAAATGCAGAGATGACAAAATTGTAATTTCTTCAGATTTAATTGTAATGAATGATTTTATTAAAGAAATAAAAAATAAATTAAAATCTGCAATGCCCGAGTGCCAATATAGTGTAAATCGAAATTTTTATAAAACCTTTTTAAAAAAATGCGTGAGCGATATAAGTTTTATTCAAATACTTTTTTCAAAAGAGTTGAATGATATTATTAAACTTTCACTTTTTGAAAAGTTGGGCATGATTATCGGTATATAGTCTATTTTGTCATGTTTTTGGAGCGCAGTTGTCTGTGGAATGTTATTGCAAATCTGTGTGCTTCATCTCTTATTCTTTGAAACAGATGTAATGCCGGAGAATTTAGTGCAAAAATGACTGGCTGAGTTTTGTTTGGCAAAAATACTTCTTCTTCGCGTTTTGCAAGAGATACTATATCTAAATTCAGTCCCATTTCTTTCATAACTTCAATAACGCTTGAAAGCTGCCCTTTGCCGCCGTCAATTATTATTAAGTCAGGAGGTTGAATTTCGCCGGATTTAATTCTTTTAAATCTCCTTTTTAAAATTTCTCGCATGCTTTTAAAATCGTCAACTTCGCCTTTTTCAAGAGTTCTCAGCTTGTATTTTCTGTATTTTGATTTTTTTGGCATACCGTTTTCAAAATATACGCCTGAGGCAACGGTATTTGTCCCTTGAATGTGCGAGATGTCGTAGCACTCAATTGTGTGGGGGAACTTTTTGAGGTTAAGTTTTTCCATTAAATAAGTGCCGACTTCATTGTAGTCATTTTGTATAATAGTAAGTTCTTTTAATTTTGCCTGCTCAAGATTAAATTCTGCGGTATTTTGCGCCATTGTAAGCATTTCTTTGTCGCGTTGTGATTTTGCTTCGTTTATGCTTACGGTTTTGCCAAGTCGAGCACTCAGCCATTTTTCATAGAGTTCAATGTCGTCAAGTTTTGTGCCGAGAGTTATTTTAGAGGGTATTTCAGTATCCGTAATTATCCCGTAATACTCCCTGAGGACAGCTTGTGCTATTTCATTTATGTCATTTACCTGCGAATTTGCAAGATGAGAGAATGTGAAATCTTTTTTATTTATGAGCCTGCCTTGCCTTACCTGTAAAATTGTTGCGCAGTATAGACTGTCTGATTTTACAATGCCTACAAAATCTTGGTTTATACGGGTGTTTTCACTGACAACTTTTTGTTTTTCCATTGTCTTTTTAATGTCGTTGTAGCTGTCGCGATACCTTGCTGCCTTTTCAAATTCAAGATTGTCGCTTGCTTTTTTCATCTCGTTTTCAAGCGCTTTTAAAAGTTCGCCTTGTCTGCCCGATAAAAAAAGCTCCACATCTTTTAGTATTTTTTTATAATCTTCGCTTGTTATGAGTTTTTGGCAAGGTGCGCTGCATTGCCCTATGTCATAGTAAAGACAAGGACGGGATTTAAACTTTGGTGTTTTGCATTTTTTAAGCGGAAAAATCTTGCCGAGAGTCTCAAGTGTGCAATACATTGCGCGAGAATCCGTATATGGCCCAAAGTACTTACCCTTTTGCATGTTTTTGTTTGCTTTTCTTACGACTGTAATTCTCGGGTATTCTTCATCAGTTATCAAAAAATAGGGGAATTTTTTATCGTCTTTAAGTAAAATGTTGTATTTGGGTTTGTATTTTTTGATAAGTTCAGATTCAAGTATTAGCGCCTCAACCTCTGTGTTTACAACAATACATTCAACTTTAACAATCTGCGGCACCATAACCTGAAGCTTTGGCGAGTCTTTTTTGTCGCCTACAAAATAGCTGTTTACGCGATTGTACAAGTTTTTTGCTTTGCCGATGTAAATTATCTCTCCGTTTTTATCAAAATACTGATAACATCCGGGGAGTTTTGGCATTAGCTTAATTTGCTTTTTAATGTCTGTATTCATCAATCTCTATTTTATCACCAATTTTGACCTTGGGGCAGAGATTTACAAATTCTATCGTATATTTTGCTCTAAAGACGGGTTTTAAAATCAAAAATGGTGGAATATTAAATTTATAATCAATTACATTAAAATTGCTGTCCAAAAAAATAGCGTTAAACCTAAAAAATACAAACAAAGAGTGTATCCAAAAGGCATTTTTAAAAATAAGAATTTTTTGCTCTTTTGGTTTTATTTGAAACATTAGCCCTAAAAATCTTTTAAGAAAGGAGTCTTGCACATAGGCATTATTTGATAATAAGTTATTGTTTAAAAATATTTTTGTTTTTTTTGTCATAAACACTGGTATTTTTTAAAACATCTGATATAATGAATATATAATACTATAAACGTAGTAGTAAATATATCGCATACAATCTCAATCATCAAATGGAATTTATTAGCATACACCGCCAAGGAGGCAGATATGATTTTAGAATACAAAATAGATGAACTTAATGTACAGAGCGCATGGCTAAAGACGCTTTATGACCTTGTAGATGAATTAAACTGCAAGTGTCAGACGTTTTTTGAGGAAAGCTACAACCCCAAAATGAAATGTTTTGGTTCCGTTCGCATTGTAAAAATTGTAGGTTCTAATTCAATGCTTGGCTGGTTAAAGCTGAGAATGGAGCGCTATACTCATTTTATTGACTCTCTCAATTCTCAGAACACAAGTTTTACAACCTCTTTCAATGATGATGATTAAAGCATACAAAAGCCGCCATAAAAGCGGCTTTTGATTATATGTTATTGTTTTATGCAAGTTTAAATTCAATGTTTAAAACTTGATTTGTTGAGTAATTTTTTTGTAGCTCTTGAATTACCACATTATATTTTTCACTGCCGACATTTAGTTCAAAAACTGCATCTCTGTTGTTTCTTGTGGACATTTCAAATTCATGTGCGCATATTTGAACATTTTTTGAATCCATCCCTTTTCCGTACACAGTTGCAGGAATAAAGCCTTGAGCTCTTATTTGGCGTGGGTTTTTGTCTGTTTCGCGTTCTTTAGCGTTTAATTTGATGATGGTAGATTCTGCCATTTTATTTTTTCTCCTAAAATTATTACTTTGGTGTTATTCTATTATATGTGTAAAATCTTAAAATGCAATTTAGTATGAGAATAATTTCAAAAAACTTTATAGAAAATGAAATAAAAAATGTAGGTTTCAGTGCCGACTATCTTGAAATTGGGCTAAATAAACACAAATTTTTATCACTAAAGGTTGAAAACCTAAGAGCAGTCGAGGCAAATATCCTAAAGCAAACTGCACTTTCTTGCTCTTGTGATTGCGCTGTTCACAGAAATTGCATTGATTGCAAGGTTGAACACTCAGACTGTATTTTATCCGGTACAATTTCACAGCTCATAAATGTATCTAAAAAACTCAGAGTACAGCCTTTTTCAATGTCACGATTGAGTGATGATATTTTAAAACAGATTATTTGCTCAAAGAATTTTGCCAAGTCAAAAATTATGGGAATTTTAAACTTGACCAGCGATTCTTTTTCGGACGGTGGCGAATTTTTAGAGTTTAATGCGGCTTTTAGGCATGCCGAGCTTATGATTGAGCAAGGGGCAGGGATTATTGATATAGGTTCAGAGAGCACAAGACCAAAATCGCTGCCTGTTGAGGAGGATATCCAAGCAGAGCGAATTTTGCCTGTTGTAGAGTTTCTTAAAAAAAATCATCCCGACATTTTGCTAAGCGTTGACACAAGAAGTTCAAAAGTTGCCAATTTAGTGCTTGAGGCAGGGGTTGATATTATAAATGATGTGTCGGGACTAAAATATGATAAAAATATGGCGAAGACTCTTTGTAAATACAACTGCGATGTTGTAATTATGCATTCTCGCTCGACTCCTTATGATATGGACGATTGTTGTAATTATAAAAATCTTGTTGATGATGTTTATCTGGAATTAAAAAAACAGTGTGATTATGCTCTGGGGGAAGGTATAAAACCAGAGAGAATCATTATAGATGTAGGCTTTGGTTTTGCAAAAAATTATGAGCAAAATTTTGAACTTATGGCAAGAATAGAAGAATTTAAAAGTCTAGGCTACAGAATTCTTGCAGGTGTTTCAAGAAAGAGATTTCTTCAGGAGTGTTGCGGAGCAAAAACGCCAAAGGATGCAGATGAAATAACGGCATTGTCCTCAGCTTATTTTGCCTTAAAAGGTATTGATTACATAAGAGTACATAATGTTGAAAAAAGCCTTTCTGCAATAAAATTTGCACAGGCTCTCAGATAACTTATTTTTTCATAAGTTTTTCAAGTACTTCGCTAAAAGGTATGATAGGTGTAAATTTGTACCCGCAACCATCGCTTAGGCTTGCGCCCATCATAAATATTTCCTCTTGGGGGTAGTCTCTGCATATTCTGTCGCGTTTTTTGTGGTTTTTGCACAGCTTTGTTATCGGATCAAGATTATTGCAGCGAAAAATTAACCCTGTTTCATCTTTCCCGACAACTTCAAGGTCATTATAAAAGTAGTGTAAATTTTTGAGTTTGTTAAATGTTTCCTCATCCTTTAGAATATTTTTGCCATGTTTAACATAAATTTTTTCACAACACCTCCCGCAACAGTTGCACTTACCGCTGCGGTAATACTTCCTTTTTAAAATATAAAGGTAATAAAACCTTTTTAATTTATGAAGCAATTTCATTTAAAAAGTTGTCGTTTGACAAAAGCGAAAATATCGCCTCATCGTCATCTATCGAAATTTCGCCACTCATAACTTTTGATATAACAAGAGCATCGGCACTTTTATCATCTTCATCGCTAAGTGCGAGGTCTGTAAATTTCTTGATGTCTTGTTCTCTCTCGTAAAGTTTTAGTGCTGTGTCGGATATATTTGATTCATCAACAAATAAACCGACATCGTCACTGTTATATATTCCTTGTGAGCCAAGAGAAGATATCTTGCTTATTGAGTTTTGCGATATTGCTTCATTGTGCTCGTTAGATATTCTATCCAACATGACCCAAGTCCTTATTCATTCACATGTATAGTATCCAATATTTAGAAGAAAATTGTATCAATCTTTAGGTCTATTTTTTATCTTCCTTTTATAATAATATAGACTATTAACAATGTAAAAAGCAAATTTTTATGATATATTTATCTGGGTAAGAGAGGATAAAATTATGGAAAATCAAAAACGTGTATTACTTTGCATCCTTGACGGATGGGGCATTTCTAACGATACAAAATACAATGCCATAGCAGTAGGTAAAACGCCAAACTATGACAACTTTTTAAAAACCATGCCGCACACACAAATTCATGCGGATGGTAATAATGTAGGTTTGCCAAAGGGACAGATGGGAAATTCCGAGGTAGGTCACTTAAATATCGGCGCAGGCAGAATAGTCTATCAGGAATTAACCAGAATAAACAAAGCAATTGAGGAAGGTAAATTTTTTGAAAATCAAGAGTTTTTAAATGCAATTAACCATGTAAAGAAAAATAATTCTTCACTGCATATTTACGGGCTTGTTTCCACAGGCGGTGTACACAGCTCGATTGAACATTTAAAGGCGCTTATAAAAATGGCTGCACAAAACGGTTTAAAAGATGTTTATGTACATGCTTTTCTTGACGGGCGCGACACTCCTCCGCAAAGTGCTAAAGAATTCCTTTTGGATGTTGAAAATACGCTGAAGGAATATAATTTACCTCCTATTGCAAGTGTAATCGGCAGATATTGGGTAATGGACAGAGATAAGCGCTGGGAAAGGGTTGAGAGAGCTTATAACGCACTGCTGCTCTCTGAAGGCAACAGTGCAAAAAGTGCAATAGAAGGTCTTGAAGAATCTTATAAAAACGGCAAAAACGATGAATTTGTCGAACCTATAGTTGTCGGCGGCAAAAGAATAGAAGATAATGACGCGATAATATTTTTCAACTACAGACCCGACAGGGCAAGGGAAATTACAAGCGCCATAGCGCTTGATGACTTTAGCGGTTTTGAGAGAAAAGTTAAAAGAGATAACCTATATTATGTTTGTATGACTCAATATGATGAAACATTCCCGTTGCCTGTTGCATTCAAACCGGAAAAACTTACAAATATTTTGGGTCAAGTACTTGATGATAACAATGTTAAAGAATTCAGAACGGCAGAAACCGAAAAATATGCACATATTACATTTTTCTTTAACGGAGGTGAAGAAACACCCTTTAAGCTTGAAACAAGAAAGCTTGTTGCTTCGCCTAAAGTTGCAACTTATGATTTAAAGCCTCAGATGAGTGCTTATGAAGTTTGCGACAACGTTTTAGAGGCACTTGATAACAAAGAATACGGTTTTATACTTGTTAATTTTGCAAACCCTGATATGGTTGGACATACTGGTGTTATGGATGCCGCAGTAAAGGCAGTTGAAGCCGTTGATGAATGCGTGGGTAAAATTGCAAAAAAAGCCCTTGAAAACAATGTTGAAATGATTGTAACAGCAGACCATGGCAATGCGGAGTGGATGTATAACGAGCAAACACACTCCCCTCAAACTGCCCACACTACAAATCAGGTCCCGTTTATACTTGTTACGGGTGATATGCAAAATGCAAAGCTAAAATCAACAGGTGCTCTGTGTGACATTGCTCCCACCGTGCTTGATTTGTTGGGAATTAAAAAACCGCAAGAGATGAGCGGTGAAAGCCTAATTGAACACTAGTTTTTATGATTGCCCCTTGGCTATACAGGGGGCAATTTTTTGGATTTATTAATTGTCCAAATGCAACCTATAGCGCCAGTTATAAAAAGCAAAACGCTTGCAATTTGAGCTATTGGAACTGTTCCGATATTTAAAACGCTGTCTGTTCTTATTCCTTCAATTATAAATCTGCCTATTGAATAGAGCATAAAGTAGGAATAAAAAATCAGCCCGTCGCGCTCTTTTTGTACTTTTCTTACGCCAAAAAACAGTATTAAAAATATAAGAATACAAAAGAGTGATTCATATAAAAAAGTCGGGTGAAAATAGCTGTAAGAATAGTATTCTATTGGTCGATATGATGGTGCGATATATAGTTTCCAAGGTAAATTACAAGGTGTTCCAAATGCCTCGGAGTTGAAAAAATTCCCCCATCTGCCGATTATTTGACCCATAACAAGCCCGTACGTTATTACATCGGCATATTTTAAAATACTTAATTTTTTCTTTTTAAAGTACAGTATGCCTGCAATTACCCCGCCTAAAATAGCGCCGTGGATTGATATTCCGCCATGCCAGAGTGCTATAATTTCGCTTGGTTTTAAAATGTAGTAGTCAATGTTTAAAATTACATAATATGCTCTTGCGCAAATTATTCCGCTTATTATCAAAATCGGATAAAAATCCGTCAAAATGTCTATATCAACTTCTCTGTAGTACTTTTTTGCAATAAAATTTGCAGTTAAAATGGCGCAAATTATTGCAAAAAACATCACTACCCCGTACATTTTTATTTCGTACCCGCCAAGTACAAATGCGGTTGAAAAGGGTGAGGTAAACATTTCTACTCAATATCCTGTGTTTGTTCCTGATATTGCCCAAGCTTATATTTTTGCGAATATTTAGAAATTGTTTCTTCAAGATAATTTATTTGAGCTTCCACTTCTTCCTTGTCATTTGACTGTGGTTTTAGCTCAAGATACTTTTTGTATAATTCTGTGGATGAATTTAGTGTGTCAACAAGGTATTTTGCTTCTTCTTCACTTATGTTTTTAAGCCCGTCTGTTTCATCGTCTTGGGTTTCTGCTGTTTGAGGTTCTGTGTTTGTTTGGTCGTTTTCATCTTCTTCCAAGATTTTAAGTGCGTCGCTTTCTTTTGCAACAGCTAAAGAATAGTAAGAGTCTGCAAACTCGGGTTTAATTTTTATTGCTTCTTCAAGTTGTGTTTGTGCTTTTTTGAATTCTTGTGCACTTATGTACGCAACGCCCAGATTATATCTTGTTTCAAATATTGTTCCGTCTAAATCCACGCTTGACTCAAGTCTGCTAATTGCACCTTGTATGTCGCCTTTTTGCATAAATTCCTGAGCTTTATTGTTTAGTTCTTGTATTGCAATATTGTTTATACATGCGCTGCAAAGTACGCTTACAAAGAGTATTGCTAAAAATAGTGTCAATTTTTTCATATTTTTTCCCTTTTGAATTAAATTTTATAATCAAATTTTATGCCTTGCAAGTATGTTAAGCTGAAATTAATCTTTTGTACTAGTTCAACCAGTTAAAGCTTTTTACATATTTATCCGAGTTCAGCTCTCCTTTTATTTTTGCAAGGAACAATCTGTAATCGTCCGCAGATATTTCAATAAGCGGTATTTTATTTACATTGTCAACAATTTGCGATTTTGTGCCATCTTTCAGTTTGTTTCCGGTTAAAGTACTAATTAGCGAGTTTAGTGAAGCATTTCCCGCTGCTCCAAGGACGTTACTTACTTTTTTTGAAAGCCTGCCGAGTATTTCTATGTCAGCATTGTCGTTGATTATGTCGTAACCTCCGTATATAAATAAGCTCAGGTTTGTTCCTTTTGAAAAAATTTCAAGCGCGCTTATTTTGCCGTTTTCAACATCAAAGCTACCTCTTATGGTTGAAAATTCGCCTGTTTTGTAGGGAGTTAATACTTCAATTAAGTTGTTAAGAGTAAGACCTAAAATGCCGCTTTTTATGAGGTTTCCTGCTCTTAGAAGATATTCAAGAGAGCCGAGTTTTGGCATTTTTCCGTTATTTACACTAAAATTAACCCTTCCTGTTACAAGTTTTATGTCTTGAGCACTTTGTGGAATTTTGCCTTTTAGGTGTATTTTTGCATTCATCCTGCCGTAAATTTGATTTTCAAGACCGAGAAAGTCTTTGCTCAGCGCGTTTGCGTCGCAATTTTCAACAATCGAATCAATGTCAAAGACCATAGATACAATATCAAAATTACCCCTTGAGGCAACCTTGCCTTCTGCAATGTCAAAGTTTACATTATCAATGTTGAACATATAACCTGTAGGATTTGAAAAAATCATTGCCAAATTTTGTGCCTTTATGTCGTACAGCTCAACATCCTGTGCTTTTGCACTACCTTTTAATATTACTAAATCTTGAGGTTTGAAAACAATGGGTTGTCCGGGGACTATGTCTGAAGAGCCCTTTGGCAGTTGTGAAATCCCCTCAAATAGCTGTGAAAGACTTGTTTTTCTTGATTTTATGTCTAAATTTTCAACAACAATCGGAAAAGTTTGTTTGTTTTTTATATTTGCATTTATTTCAATATCCGAGTCAAAGCTTTTTCCGTTCATTTTTGCTTTAATTATATTTTTTTCGACATCAAAATCCATGTCGTTGATTTTTGTGTTGTAAAAGGGCATGTTTATGTTTTGAAAGTTTATTTTTCCTGTTGCCGCAGGCATAAAAACATTCCCGTTTAAATGCAGATTGCAGGTAAAAAGTCCTTGTTTTAAAATTGATTTTTTAAAAATTACATTGAAAATTTTTGCGGTTACGGGGTTTGGCGTATATATGTGAAAATTTTCAAATTTCAAATTTTTGTTTTGCGATACAACCTTGCCGCCGGCTTTTAACATTGTAAGAGGCGTAGGCTTGTTATTTTGAGAGTAGATGTATTTTATGTACTTTGCGGAATTTATCTTTGCGACATTTTTTGTAAAATCACTTTTGATTTCAAATTCTCTTTCATATTCTGTATCACCCGCGTTTGCACCCATATATGTTATATCTGTTTCTTTAGGCAGTGTTAAGTATGATATTATCGAATAGTTGTTGAAATCTCCTTTTATTCTGCCCTTTAGCCTAATTTCGCCTTTTATTTTTATGGGATAAGTTAAATAAGGATTAATTATCCTGTCTGCTGCAATTTCATCTATATTTGTCGAGAACATGGTGTTAAAATCAGGGTTTTTAGATAAATAATTTTTTATTGTAGAGTCAATGTATACAGGCGTGTTGCCATAGGTAAGATTTAGTGCATCTAAATGAATTTTTTGTCCAAATAGCTTAATGGAGCCGCTTTTTAGGACAAGCGGAATTTGTTGTTTTAAATTCATTAAGCTTATGTCATTGAATGTTACTTTACCGTATGGCGTGTTATTTTTTATGTTTAAATCCAAATTCATCTCGCCGTCGAATTTGCCAAATTCTTCAAAAAGAGATTTTTGGGTTTTTGCGCTCAGGTAGTTTTTGAATTTTTCAATATCTGAGAGTTTTATAGATGTTGCTTTCAGTTTTAAATTTGCATTGGGTTTTTCTAGAATATTGCTTACTGTGCCTGATGATTGGATATTTGTGTCAAAAAAGTCAATTAATGAGTCTGAGATTATTATGTTGGAATTTTTAATTATATATTTGCCCTTTTTAAACCTTACGTTTTTTGATCTGTCCGTATTTTTTGGAGTAAAATTGCCGTTTAGGGTAATTTTTGAAAGGTCTGCATTTTTATAGTCCGATGATATTTCGCCCTTTGCGTTTATATTTGTGTCAAAGATAAAATCAAGCGCACTAATAGGGGTGTTTTGCAGTAAAAATTTCAGGTCTTTATTGTTAAAATAATTTTGTTTTTTTACGTCTTGGACTAAATTTGAAAATTGCATAGATTTTAAATTTGTTTGTAAATCAAATTTTAATTTTGTATCTTTTGCGGACAAATTTTTGTTGCTCGGTGTTATATTTGCTTTAATATTGCCGCGAGCACCCTTATAGTCCCCACTGAGGTCAATTTTATAGTCTTTTGCATATGCAATATTGCCAATAACGTTGTTAAAAGAGTAATTTGGTGCAATTATTGCATTTATTGAGTTTAGCTTTATATCGGCATTTGGTGTTATGTCATCTAAGAACCCTAAGCCCTCAAGGCTCTTTGCCTTTCCTTTAAACAGTATTGTTATGTTAATTTTTCCGTTTGCAGATTTTACAAAGCTGATATCTCCGCTGAAAGGTTTTATAAGTTCGCTTGTTTTAACCATATTGAGGGCATTTTGAGCTGAGATATTGTTTATTTTTGTTTCAATATCAATATTGTTGTAGTCATCAGCATACCCTTTAAGCGCAAACTCTCCGTCGTGCATTTTTGCGGACGTGTCTTTTATGTTTATGACTTTATTGTTGAAATCAAGCTCTATTTTTCCTTCTTTTAATTCTGCATTTAGTCCGTTTAGAGAGGCATTTATACCTGTGCCGAAAAATTTTCCGTTAACAATTGCATCGTATATTGTTCCTGTTGCTCTTATGTGTATTTTCCCTTTGCCTGATATTTTCATAAAAGGCAGAGGTCCCAGTTTGAAACCTATTACCCTTTGAACAGGTATCAAATATTTATGCGCATAGGCCAAATCTACCGCATCTGATGAAATTACATCATAATCTCCCGCTTGTTTGCCGTAAAGTTCGGAATATCCTTTTACATCTACAAATTGATTGTTGGGAGCAGGAACATGAACATCAACATTAACCCTGTCTTTGACAAAATTACACTTAACATTTGCTGTTTTAAAATTTTTGGGCCTTTCAAACAGATAAATATCGCGAATAAAAGCCTCTCCGTTTATGTCGGGTTTTTTGTAATTACCTGAAATATTTAAAAGTCCATCCAGTCTGGCATATGGTTTTGCAGCTTTCAGCTCGTTTATAACGTCAGTTTTATATACCACAATGCCCGCAGGGATAAGGTTAATAAGACTCATAAAGTCGCTGTCGTTAATTTTAAGATTTATATCAGGTTTTATTTTATTGGTTTTGTAGTTTTTTAATTTACCGCTAAAGCTTGTATTTATATCTTTTGATTGAAATGTTGAGGGTAAAACCTCTATAAAGTTATTATTTGCGACAAGTTTAAGCTCCAGTTGTGCAGGATTTGTAAGGCTCCAGCCGCTTTTTTTGTTATTGTACAAAAAATCGCCAAACAAGTCTTTTGTATTTGCTTTTATTAAAAATTCGTTTTGCGGCTTTTCTTTTGTCTTTAAAATTGTCAAGTCCGCAATACCTTCAATGTTGTTGAATTTTATGTTTGAAAATTCATTAATGTATGGCAGATAAGGTTTTAGAGAAATGTTTTTAATTAAAATATCGATGTCTGTGTCTTTAGAATCAATATATTTATTTGTCGGTAACTTTAGCACTGCTTTAGCTTCAATATTTGAAGTTGTACAAAAATTGTCACTTTGTTCGCAAATGCTAAGTTTGGTTTCTGTGTTAAATTTTATATTTTTTTTCCGCTCTGCTATGTTTGCATAGAAATTTTCAGATTCAACAGTTGCCGTTTTCAGATATTTGTCATCTTTAAACAATACTTTACTTTGCTTTATTTTTAGTAGTGTTTTATCAAAGTTTAATTTTAGGGGAAAAGATTTATCCTGTGTGATATATTTTTCAAAATTAAATTTTCCGTTTTTATCTCTGTGCAAATTTATATTCATATTTTGTGCCTCAATATAAGGTATTGAGAGGTTTTTAAAAATAAGAGGCAGTAATTTTACTCTGAATTTTATGTTATTTGCGCTAAATAATCTTTTATCAGACGCGTCAATACTTATATTTTTGGCGGATATTGCAAGAGATAATCCGAGTGTTGTTGAAATTTTCGGGCCTTCAATGTTTAAATCCAACCCTGTTTGTTGTTTTGTAATATTTTCAATTTTTTGTGCGGTTAAAAAATGGTTTGCACAAAAACCAAGCAAAAAGTACACACAACAGCAAAAGCCAATTAATGCCGTTGTAATAATAAGTATTTTTTTATTGAAAATATTTTTAATTGTCCGCATGTGGCTATTATACTATTTCATCCTGTTGCAGTAAAAGTTCTTCATATTTTTTAATTTCTTTTGGCAAAATTAAAAAAATAGCTTAATATTATAATTATGAAAAGAATAGTTTTGACAATTGTCCTTATGGCTGTTTTTATACTCAGTTTTCTAAGTAGCGCTAATGCTAAGAATTTATGCCTTAAAGAGGGGTCTTTTGTTTTGGTACATGCGACAAAAAACTTCACTACGGACACGCTACAGGAGGGTGATAGGGTGTATTTTGTTGCTCCGAGTGACGTTTGGCTTGATGAAACAAAAATTGTGCCAAAAAACTCCGTATTTTTAGGATATGTCAGTATGCTTAAAATGCCTGTTAAGGGCGTAAATGCTGCTCTTAGTATTAAAATTACAAACATTACTCTGCCTGACGGCTCAACAAAAGAGTTTTCAGGCAGATTAACAAACGGTAAAAGTGATGTTATAGGAGGTGAGCTTACACCACCTGCCTCTTATAATAAAATGACACATCTTTACCAATCCAGATTGCATTGGTCAGGCACAACCCAGTGGGTACCAAGCGGGGAGTATGAATATGGACAACACAGGGGTGTTGTTCCGGGGCAGAATTTGTTTATAGTTGCTGATTCTCCCTATTGTTGCAGTGCAAGAGATTAAGAAAAATTATTAAACTTTACTATCAAAATTTATAGTGTATATTAAAAATAGGATAAGGAGGAGACATGAAAAATTTATTTTTAAAATCTGCAGGTGTTGTACTATGCATGTCTTTGCTAACAAGTGCAAATACTGTTTATTGTGCTTCTAATTACTCTTTTGATAAAGCTACTTCCAATACAAACTATAGTACGCTTCAGGGCAAAGTTGTTTATGTTCCGGTAGGAACTACTGCAAGCGCTGTTCTTTCGCAGGAAATTAATTCGCAAACATGTTCTAAAGGCACCAATGTTTACGCAACCTTGGATAAAAATTTTGTTTATGAAGGAATTACTGTTGCTCCGGCGGGCTCTATGCTTAACGGTACCGTAGTTGATTGTCAAAAAGCAGGTCTTGGCAACAGAAACGGTCAAGTTGAGATTCGTTTTACCTCAATCCGCACTCCTCAGGGGTATAATATCCCTGTTAGTGCAATGATTTTAACTACAGACGGCAGTGGTGTTTTAAGGGGCGGTGCAACAAAAGATTCTGCAAAAGACTATGGTAAAAACGTCGCAATAGGTGCTGCGGGAGGTGCTGTGTTGGGTACGGCCTTAGGACCTCTTTCAGGCGGCAAAGTCGGCAAGGGTGCAATATATGGTACAGCAGTTGGCGGCGGACTAGGTTTGCTAAATGCAGCTAGACAATCGGGTGAAAGTGTTACAATTCCAGCAAATGCTGCTGTTGAGATTTATTTTGACCAACCTATAACGCTTAGTGCTCCAAGCGGTTATTAATAAAATAGTAAATCGGCTAATTTAAAATAATTTATTTTGTTTGACAATTAAGCCAATGAATACATAAGTAAACGAGAAATTATGACAAAGCTAAGAGATAGATTTGATATTGATGATTCGGATAATATGACAGATGTGGAGTATAAAACACTCCCAAACAGTTTTGAGGATGATACAGATGAGCTGTCTTTAAGGAATTCCCTTATTGTTTCTGCTATATTACACCCTATAGTGTTTTTTATTGTATGGGCTTTAATTGCGTTTGCAATTAGTCTTAATTTCTTCCAGAAGCCTGCGCTCAAGCCAAGAGATATTGAGTTTGTGTTAACTCAAAACGAAGCCCCTCCTATCAACAAGAACACAAAATATCGCTCCGATAAAAATTCAAGAGCAGGCGGTATTCATGACCCCAAAAGGGTAGTGTCTATACCAAGTGCTCCTTCAACTCCAAGCAAAAAATCGGTTGCTGCTCCTTCAAGTGTTCCAAAACAGGTTACAAAGCCACAGAAACAGCAAGCTAAGCCTAAAACGACTCCGTCTAAAACTCAGGTCAAAACGCCTCAAAAGCAGCGAGTGCAAGATGTGCCTAAAAAACCTCAACCGGTAAAGGCGCCTTCGCCCTTGTTTAAGCCCAGTATCAGACCGTCGGCTACACCACCAAAAACTCAGGCTCCAAAATTGACTCAGGCGCCAAAAAGCCCATTTTCGGTAGCTGTTCCAAAGAGCTCTGCTCCCGTAGGACCTGCACCAACGTATGGTTCAGGCAGTGGTACAAAAGCTTCAAGTTCGGGTTCTTCATCAGGCTCATCTTCTCGCTCAAGTGGCATGCCTGCACCGCAATTTTCAGCTTCTAAGGGCGGCTCGGGCTCCTCTGCTTCAAGAGGCTCAACAGGCTCAAGAGGCTCAGGTTATTCAGGCGGTAACGTTGGCAATCCCGGACCTGGAAATCCTTCAGGCCCTCCGGGGATTGATGCAATAAGACAACCAAATTGGGGTCCTTATATGAGAGATTTGGAAGCAAGGATTAAGCGCAATTGGAACCCTCCTAAGGGAGATCAAAGTAAGCGTGTAGTGCTTCTCTTTAAAATCGGTCGTGATGGCAGATTGCTTTCCATACAAACAGTCAAAAGCTCAGGTCAACCGTTGTCCGATACGGCTGCAAAGACGGCTGTAGAGCTTACAGCTCCGTTCAAACCGTTACCTCCGGAGTTTAAAGGCAGTAGTATAGATATTGAGTTCACATTTGACTACAATGTGCTTGGTGCAAGTTACAGATAATAAGTAAAATACAGAAAATGAGGATATAAAATTATGGAACTTTTTTTAGAATCAATTAAAATGGATTGGCCGGTTTTAACTCCGATATTCATTTGTTCAATTCTTACAATTGCTGTTGCAATAAACAGATTTTATTATTACAAGAAAAATGACCGTAACATAGGTGAGTTTATACAAACTTTGCAAAGAGCACTTGTAAAAAATAACATTGGCGCCGCACAAAGAGCCTCTGTACAACTTGGTGGTATTATAAGCGAAATGGTTGATGAAGGTTTAAGAATATACACTGAGCAACGTTCCGGTTTTTCCAGAGCTTATGATATTTCATCCAGCCTTGCAACAAGAAAACTCGAAAAAGGTTTGACAATCTTAGGTACTGTTGGTGGTGTTGCCCCGTTTCTAGGTTTGTTCGGTACGGTTGTACGTATCTTGTATACATTCCAAGACTTGGCAGTTCAAGGTAATCAGTCTGCAGCGGTTGCAACGGGTATTGCCTCAGCTCTTATCGCTACGGCTTTTGGTCTTGGCGTTGCAATTGTTGCTGTTGTTCTGTATAACTATTTTCAATCTGTTGTTTCCAGATTTGAAAGTGATTTTAAATTAATTAAATTGGTATTTTTAAGCTTTATTGACTCTGATGAAGAAGTAAAAGTAGACGAATCAGGCTCAATAGCTCTGTAATTTGAGGTAAAAATGGCTATAAAACTAAGTGCGGATGGCAAAAAGCCCGTATTTAACGAAATAAACATAACACCCTTAACGGATATTTTCCTTGTACTTTTAATCATTATGATGGTTATTGCGCCAAGTTTCCAATCTATTGATAAAAACATTACAATCCCTGAAATTAACTCTGGCGTAAGTATCGAGGAGAAAAACGCTACAGTTTCTCTTACAAAAGAGGGTGAACTTTTTCTAAATGGTGAGAAAGTTAACTATGATTCTCTTGAAGGCAAACTTTCTTCCCTTGTTGCAAACATGGAAAAAAAGGAAGTTGTTGTTAAGGCTGATGAAAAAGCAAAAAGCTCAGACATCATGAAAATAATGCACAGCGCACAATCCGCAGGATTTGAAAAATTGGTTGTGGCAGGCGAACCTTTGAGTAAAAAAGAGCAAAAAGAGCTTATGGAAAATGGTGAACAATAATGAAAAGACAGACTTTTAACGAAATTAACATAACGCCCTTAACGGATATTTTCCTTGTACTTTTAATCATTATGATGGTTATAGCTCCCATGCTTGACCAACAAGGTTTAAATCTTGCTATACCTGATTATGTTGAAAAAACTCAAAATACAAATGATGAAAATAAAATTTTAACCGTTACGGTAAGTGCTGATAATAAGTATTATGTTGATGGTGAAGAAATTGCCGAGAATGATTTATTTAACACTATAAAAAATAAATCTCAAACGTTAACGGACGGATTAATGATTGAAGCGGAAGGCGACAGTCAACATGGCTGTGTTGTAAAACTTATGGATACGGCTCGAAATGCGGGAGTAAAGAGTATTTCTCTAACTGAGATATAGCTTATTGTTATTTGCACAAAGGATTGAAAATGATTTTTAAAAAAATAAGAAACAACCCTGAGCTTCTAAAGCTTTCTTTGAGAGTTTTAATTGTGGTATTTTCTTTTTTTGCAGTTTTATATGCTGCTTTTTTATTTGTTTTGCCTAATGTAGTTGACATAAATAAGTTTACCCCGCAATTAAATGCCCAATTGGAGCAACTTAGCGGGTTTAAACTTGTTTTGAAAAATCCTAAGTTAAAGACTACTTGGAGGCTTGGTGTAAAAGTTCTTGCAGATAGCGTATCTCTTAAATACGATAATGACGAAGATTTTTTAACATTGAGTTCACCATCGGTTGAAATTAACCTTCCTACACTTGTTTTAGGTCATCTTAATTTAGATAAGATTTACTTTCCTGAAGCAAAAATAGCCCTTGTTTTTACGAAAGATAAAAAATATACTCTTGAGAAATATATAATTAAGGCGCTTGAGTCTGCAAAGAATGATGCAGCTGATAATTCTAAAGGGAAAAAACCCTTGCCTGTTGAATTGAGAAATATAAATATTGTTTCAAACAACTTTCTTGTTACCCTTGATGATAAAAATATTAACAAAACATTTGTATTAAATGCGAATGGCACCAAAATTTCACTTTCGTCACTGAGCGGGCCTTTAAAAGTTACCACAAAAGGGTATTTGGGCGCTTTGGGTAATGATACCAACTTTGTTGATTTTGATATTAAGCTGCAAACAAAATTACCTGAATTTGGACAGCAAGAAAGTAAAAAAGAAGCTGATAATTTTGACTTTGACTTTAATTTTAACCCGCTGGTCGGGCTTGATATGTTTGCTCTGCAATCAAAACTGAATGTTGATTTAAAAGTTTCGGATTTGGGTGAGAAATTTAGCGCAAAAGGGTACTTCAATCTTGATGATTTGTCTATAAAAATTAACGATTACCAACTGCCAAAAAGTTTTATTAAAACTGATTTTGACAAAAACACAATAAAATCCGATTCTAATATTTTTATCTCAAAAGATGAGTTTATCCTTGCAAAAAATTCACTGACAACGGGTAAAAAGTCAAAAATTGACCTGAGCGTAAAGACTGATAAGATTTCACTAAACAATGTTAAAAATCTTATTTTTTCTGTTCTTGAGATGTTTGCGATAAATAACGATTTGAAATCCGCCTCTGCTACAGGTGAATTTGAGTGTGATTTTAACTTAAAGAGTGATTTTAAAAAAGTGCAATCATCCGGAAAATTGCTGCTTAAAGACGGGAATATTATCTACCCCAAGGCTTCTTTAAAGCTTAGCAATATTAATTCGCTTTTGGATTTTAACGGTAATAAAATTGATATTAAAGACACAAGTGCGCTGCTTAACGGTTCTAAGTTTTCACTAACAGGCTCAATTGATAATGATACCAATACCGACATTAAAATTCAGTCGGATCCTTTGAAAGTGTCTGACATTATAAAGCTTGCAAAAGAGTTTGCAATAATTAAGGAAAATGACATAAAAGACTACTCTTTTGGTACAGGTACTCTAAGCGTACTTGTAAATATAAAAGGTAAGTTGCAAAATATAGTGCCAAGTGCCGATATTGTTCTTGATAAATTTACTATGACTGTTAAAAGTCTTAAAATGCCCGTTTCTCTTGAAAAATTAACCATTGTTGTAACTCCCGATGATAAAGATAAAAATAATTTTATTGCAAAAGCCGATGCGCTGAATTTCCTTGCTGCAATGAAAAACCCCGCTTTTTCAATCAAGGCTCCAAAATGTTCAATTAATGCCGATTCTAAAAACTTACAAATTCTGCCGTTTAATCTTGCGCTGCAGGGTTCAAACGTGAACGTTTCGGGCTCTTTGAATAATTATATGACAAAGCCTGAGATACTATTGAATTTCAATGGAAAAATTGCGCCCGATACTGTCTTGTCGTTTGTACCGTCAAAGAGTAAAAAATATGTTTCTTACAAGGGGCAAATGCCTATTGAAGGCTCACTTAGCGGTAGTTTAGACGATGTAAAAATCGATACAACAATTAGCTCAGACTCAAATAATTATATAAATGTAATTGATATAAAAAATATACAAAATGCTCAAAATAAACTTGTTGCAAATCTTAATCTAAAGGGCGACAGTTTAGTTCTTAACAATATTGCACTTAACTCAAGGGGTGCAAATGTTGCAACACTTAGCGGTCGTGTGAATAAAATATACTCGGCTGCGCCTCAGTTTGCCCCTCTTAATATCGTTGTGCCAAATGCCTTAGGTATTAGCATTGCTGTATTAGATAAGTTATCTTTCGAACTTGTAAATAATATTGCGCTGAGTGGAAATATTTACTCTCCATCTATTGCAGGCAGCGCAAACATTTCAAATGTTTCTTACCCTCCTTTTGGGGCAAGTATTGCAAGTTTGATTTTAAACTTTAATAAATCCGTAATTAATGCGCAAGCAAGCGCTATTAAGCTTGCAGGTTCCGACTTTTCGGGTAATGCTGAAATATCATCAAACTTTGGAAAAATAATAACCGTCAATTCTCTGAATTTTAACTCAAGCTACATTGATTCTGATGCAATAATGAAATTGACGGCGTCTATGCCTAATACTCAAACCTCTGCAGGGCCAAGTCTGCCTCTTGCTATAAAAAAGGGAAGTGCAAAAATTTCAAAATTGAAATCAGGCAACATAATTGCGCAAAATATTACCTCTGATTTTACACTAAAAGATAACCTGTTTACGCTTTCAAACATTGTAGCAACTTTTGCGGACGGTAAAATAACGGGCGAAGCTACATATAACATTGCAAATACTAGGGTTACGCTTGACGGTGTCGGCAAGTCTTTGAATGCAAAAAAAGCAGCATCTTGCTTTGAAGGCGGCAGTTCTCTTATTGTAAGCGGAGTTTTAAACGGTATAGCTAAATTGAATTTAAGAGGAAATACCTTTGAACAGCAATTGAGAACTCTAAACGGTCAGGTTATGTTTGATATTTCTAACGGTCAATACGGCGAGGCTGCTCGCTTTGAGAGATTTTTACATGCGGGAAATCTTTTGACACAAAGTATTTTAAATCTGAATCTGAATCAAACCATATCTGCAGTTACAAGCAGAAATACAGGCGAGTTCAAAAGCATGGAAGGAAAAATATCCTTATCAAACGGTTGGGCTAATATTACAAGTTTTGAGTCCCAAGGTCCTAATATGAGCTTGTATGTTACAGGAAAGTATAATCTTTTGACTTCAAACAGTGACCTTAAAATTCTTGGCAGAATTTCCTCATCCATTGTAAGTGTCCTTGGGCCGATAGGTTCCTTTTCACTCAATTCTGTAGTAAATAAGTTGCCTGAAAAGGGCCTTGCAATTTTAAATACAATTAAAACAATTGCTCCTGCAAATCCTTTGTTTGAGGATATTAAGCAAAGCGATTTAGATAAAATACCTTCTTTAAGTACTGTTTCAAATAACTCTGCTTCAAAGGATTTTCAGGTAATTATAAGCGGGCCGGTCACAAAAACAACCTCTATCAAATCATTTAAGTGGGCAAACAAGGAAAGTGCCTCAAGCACAACAAACACTGTGCAAAGCAGTTCAAATTAGGCGGGGTGTATAACTTCGCCCAAGCTTTCTATGTAGCTCATTTGATTTTCTATTGTATCAGGGCTTGCCAAAATGGAGATTGTAGGTTTATTTTTGAAAATGTGATTAGCAGCTTGTGTAACATCTTCAATTGTAATTGAGTCAATTGCTTTTACATATTCGTCAATTCTTTTAATACCATAGGGCAGTGTCATATTGGTCGAGAGCAAATCTGTTTCGCTTGAGGGTAATTCTGTTTGCTTCGCAATTCTTTGTTTGAGCTGCATTTTTGCAGAGTCAAGTTCTTCTTGTGTGACGGGTTCTTTTAAAAGTTTTTGTACTTGAGTGTCAAAACCGTCAAGACATTTTTGCAAATTGTCGTATTTTATGTCGTTTTGTGCTTTATCATCCGTTGTTGATGTTATAAACATGGTTAAAATGCCTGTATCTTCAAACGATTGAACTTGGGATGATACTCTGTAAGCCAGTTTTTGTTTTTCGCGCAGTTCTTGAAAAAGCCTTGAAGCGGGTGAACCGCCTAAAATTTCGTTTAACAGTTCAAACTTTACGTCGTCTTTTATGTTGCCGGACATTTTAAAAGAATATGTTTTATAAATTTGCGCTTGGTTTAATTCCGCACTGTCCAATATGACTTTTGTCGATTTGTTGGGTTTAAAAATATTTGTAAATTTTGGTGTAAAATCTTTGAAGGCAACAGGACTTTGCGAGATTTTTTGAAGCGCACTTTGTTTTGTTGCGGGGTATTTTTTAAACGGTGCGGTTACGACAAAATTTGATGAGCCTTTGTTTAACATATCGCTATAGTGTTTTATGACATCGTTTAAGGTCATTTTATCGAGCCCTTCAAGAATTTCTCTTGCTGAGCCAAAATACCCGGGATACAATTGAACAAGCATATTGTCCGAGCCGTCTTTATCTATGGATTCAAAATAACTTCTTATTTTTGTTTTAGCGGCCTCAAAGTCCTCTTGAGAGAAGTTTGGATTATACATAATTTCATTTAGTATATCAAGCGTTGAATCCAGATTTTGCGCCATGCAGTTTGCATTAACCAAAATTTGAAAACCATTGGAGTCAAATGTGTAGTCTATTCCGTTTGAATTTGTAAGCATACTCATTTGCTCTTTTGTGCGAATTGATGAGCCCTTATTGAGTAATTCAGTTAAAACATAAGGTATGGCAAGATTTTTGGGCAATGCTTGAATAGCACTTATTCTCCAGTTTAGGTAGCAAACATCTGATTTATCGGAATTATTAAGTGCAATGTGAGTGTTATTTTTTAGCCTGTATTCTTCAATGCCTGTTGTGTCAATTTTTCTTGAACCGAATGAAATTGAGGCTGCTGCAGATTTTGGCTGTTTTTTAACAAATTTTGATTGTTGATAGTTTTTAAGTATTTGCTCATCACTTACGGACGTTGGATGAACAATCGCCATTGACACCTTATTCAAATCAAGATATTTTTGCGCAGCGTTAACTATGTCATTTGGAGTCAGTGAGTTTATTATGTTTTGCATTTGAGAAATATCTTGCAAATTTCCGTCCAGATAGCCGCTCCCTATTGTTTCGCAAATGTTTTCCGCACTTTCAAAATTCATTGCCAAAGCCTTTGACAATGTACTTTTTATGGTGCTCATTTCATATTCGTTTGGCGGATTTTTTGATAAATCAAGAATTGCATCATAAAATGCGTCAATTGCTTTTTGTTCGTATTGCGGCGGTGTATTTAATTGAACAAAAAGTGCTTGCGGGTCGTCTTTTTTCAGGCCGACTTTTTGCATACTGAGATAACTGTAAGAATTTAATTGCGAAAGGGATTTTGTCAGCCTTGAGTCCGAATTTCCCTCAAGCAAGACTGCAAGTGCCTCAAGGGTTATTGAGTCTTTTAAATTGTTTGACGACGGCGCTGCAAAGCCCATAATAACATTTGTAGAGTTTGAAATCGGTGTTTTTAAATCTATTCTCACCGATTTTTCTATTGGTGTCAGAGTTTCTTTTCTTATGTCGTTAGCGCGCACTTTTGCGTCTTGTCTGAATTCTTTTGCAAGTATTTCTATTGCTTCGTTAGGGTTTACATCGCCTACAACTACTGTGTATAGTGAATCTGGCGTGTAGTGCTTTGACCAGTAGTCAACAACATCATCCCTGTTTAAGTTATTAACCGTTTCTATAGAGCCTGCTACAAGATTTTCTGATTTAGAGTCAATTTGAAATAAATTTCTTACAACCTCATTTGCTGCAACTGTTGTAACATCATCGTTTATCATGCTGATTTCAGACGTTACGGGCCCTTTTTCCTTTTCCAGCATTTCGTTGTAGAATTTAGGACGCAAAATCATATCCGCATGCATCATTGCCGCTTGTTTAAAGTCCTTTATATTCATTATCCCTGAGGAGATGTAATAATCTGTCTGCGCGTAATCGGTTGATGCGTTTGTGCTTGCGCCCATTTTGGTTACATCTTTAAAAAATTGTCCGGGGGCAAGTTTTTCGCTGCCGTTAAATAAATTGTGCTCTATAAAGTGACTTATGCCGCGAATCCTGTCGGTTTCATTCATCGAACCTGAATCTACAAAGGTTTTTAGTATTGTTGTGCCCTCTCTTGGCAAAATTGCTACCCTTTGGCCGCTTTTTAACATATAAGTATATATGTTTTCTCCAAAAGGTGTTTGAAGTGTTCCAAGGTAGGAATATTCCCCTGCAATTTTTGGGTTTACAAGTGTGGGATTTATAGGGTTAGCCATATACATCGGCATTACCTGATAGGGCGGATTTGTGTATGTAAATTGCCCCTTTGCTTGGTATACACCTCTTTGGTATTGTGGTATAAAATTTTGATTATAATTATAATTAATATTTGGCAACATGAAATTCTAACCTTTAACTATTAAAAAACAATAACACAAATTTATTGCCTAATGTATATCTAAAACTTAATTTATTGTTACAAAGAATTATGCAAAAAAATATTGTTTCAAGTATTATATAATTAATAAATTGATTGGAGCATTCCAAATATGAATAATAAAAAACAAATCGGTATACCCAGAGCATTATCTTATTATAATTATTTCCCCTATTATTACGGTTTCTTTTCGCATTTGGGGATTGACATTGTACTTAGCTCTCCTACTACCAAAAAAACCCTTTCAGACGGTTCTGCGCTTGTTGTAACGGAAACATGTCTGCCGATAAAGGTTTATGTGGGTCACATTGTAGAGCTTGTTAACAAGGGTGTAGACAAAATTTTTGTTCCCTCAATTCAATCTATTGCTCCTAAAATATACAACTGCTCTAAAATACGCGGTTTGCCCGATCTTATAAGAAATGTTGTTAAGGGTGACTTTGAGATTATCGAGGCTACTTTAGACAAATCCGAAAAAAATCTCGGCTTATATGAATTTTTAAAACAGGCGGTAAAACCTTTTGGAATTTATGATGAAAAACTTATAAAAGAAGCTTCGCGCGCAGGTTTTGTTGTTCAAAATAATTTTAGAGTAATGATGCAACAAGGTTTAGATTTTGAAGAAGCATTAAAAAATGCAAAAAGCGGTAAAGTTGTTATTGCTCCAAAACAGGAAGAATCCTCAGGAGTAATTCATGTGGCACTTGTTGCCCATGGGTACAATATTTACGATAAAAAAGCAAGTATGGATATTTTCAAAAAACTCCGAAATATGGGAGTAGTTGTGCACAGTGCATATCAGCTAACCGACGGTGAATTACAGAGCGGAATAAAAGCGCTTGATACCAGTGAATATTGGGCAAATCAAATGGAAGTAACCGGATGTGCAGGACACTATTTAAAAAGTGACAAAATTGACGGAATAATTACAATAACCGCGTTTGGTTGCGGCCCTGATTCACTTATGATTGAAGACATTAAAAGGAAAGCGAAAAATTTCTCTAAGCCGCTTTTAAATTTATCAATAGACGAGCACACAGGCGAGGCTGGTTTTGTAACAAGGCTTGAAGCCTTTTGTGATATGCTCTTTAGAAACAAAAGAGTAAAACTTACCAAAGCTTTGGAGGGCAATATTTCATCAGATGTAAAAACCCTTCAGGATATTAATAATACCTTGATGCTTGGTAAGTAGTTTAATCGTTTGATTCATCTTCGATGATAGCTTGGGAAACGAGTTCAAACTCGTCCTCATCCTCTATTGTTTCAAAAATATAGTCTGAGTCATCCTGTTTTAGCCGCATAAGGACAATTTCACATTCTTCTTCATTGTCTATATCTGCATCTAGTGGCAGCAAAAGCGCATAATCCACGTCATTAACATTTACTATATCAAGAAGTTTAAGCTCAACTTCTTCACCGTTTTCGCCAATTGTTTTAATGATTTCAAAATCGTTGTCTTTCATATTTATCCCTTTTCGTTTATATAATCTTGTAAAATCAGGCATGCGCTTTTAATATCTACAAGCCCTTTGTTTTTTGTGTATTTTTTTCCTTCTTTTTTTAAAATTTCTTCGGCCTCAAAAGAAGTCAACCTTTCGTCATGATATAAAATTTTATATTTGCCATCAAGCGGCTTAATAAAATCTATGCAATTTTGTGCCTGTGCGCCCAATGTACCGTCCATATTGTAAGGCACACCTATTAAAATTGTATTTGTATTATATTTTTGACATATTTTTTCTATTTCATCAAGGGCCATTTTATCACCCCCTTTTGTAGTTTTTCTTTCGATTAAACCTTCGGGTGAAGCTATAATGTGCATAGGGTCGCAAACTGCAACACCTATCCTTTTTGTACCTATATCAAGTGCTACTATTCTTTCTTTTATATCCATTGTGACCAATTTTCTTCTAACGTTTTTATGATTTCCTTAGCATTTTTGTTGTCATTTGATATTTGCCTTTTTTTGATAAAAATATTTTCTGTCGCATTTACTGATTCTGTTTTTTGTAAAAAATGAGCGTATACACTCTTTTTTATTATATGAGTGAGCAATTTTTCAAGCATTGTTGTATCCAAAGTTGCACTATAAAGAATATTTGCGCTGTTTTGCATATTTGTTTTTTTAAGTATATAGCATTGAAAGTATATTTTCTCTTTAAATTTTTCAATATAGTCTGTGTCTGCAAGCATTTCTTTTATTGTTGCATTCAATTCTTGCTCTATTTGTTTGATATCAGGTGCGCAATTATCTATATTTTGCACAAGTTTTGACAGCGTTTGATGATTTTCGCAATTATAGTACCAGCTTGAAAACAAATCTGAGTTTAAGATTTTTGTGATTAATTTTTCCGCTTTATCATTTTTCTCCAGATTTTCTTTCAGTAAATCATGAAAGTTTATTTCTTTTGCGTTTGTATCATAGGTTATTTCGCGCCAGCATATAAATTCATAAGGTATAACCGTTTTTCCGCTCCAGCCTCTTGAGCTTAGAGTGTCAAAAATAAGTTTGCCTTCTTCGACTGAAAGTTTTGCATGAAGTGAGGATTTAAAAAAGCGCAAAAGTATAACTTCAAAGTCTTTTTTTGTTACCTCGTCAAAACCAAAAGTGCTTATAGGGCCTTTTTGCAAATTAAAGACGGTAAAAAATGTTTGGATTGTGCCTTTATCTTTTTCTCTTGCAAAAACACAGGAAATGTTTGAGTTTCCGTCCGCACAGGAGTACCAAAAACCAAGCGGTTTTGAATTTTTTAAAAGTTGAGCATAGACTTCTTTTTTGTCAATATTTGTGTCAAAACCCATAAGCGACATTTTTTTGTATGATTTTTTTGCAAGCTGAGCAAGTTTTTTATCGCCGCAGTTTTTTGAGCACCAATTAAGTGCTTCAAGTGCAAAGTATGATTTAGAATCTGCAAGTGCCTGTATTATTTTTTCATCAATTAAAACATTTGGATAAAAATATGCAAAAGGTGATAGAATGTTGGCAAGCCCATCGCCGCTATAATCATCTATTATAGAGCTAATTAACATATCTCTGTCGTTTGGGTTTACGGTAAAATAAAAATCAAAAAAATCAATTTTTGTTTCAGGACTGATTTTTGCCTCATCTAAAAATTTTTTTGTTTCATTGTCAATAATTTCATCAGGATTTTTTATGTGCGATTGAATAAAATCATAGTCGATTTTTTGACCTTGCTCTCTTAAAATATTTATCAGATAAAGTTTTTTTACATCGGGAACGGAATTTTTGTTAAGCAGAGGAAAAATAGCCTCAAGAAGCATTTTTGGGCTTGAAATATTAAAAAGTAACAAAGTCAGAACGCTGTCGTAAATTTCGTTTGTAGCGGTTATTTCCTTTAAAAGTAACTCGGTTACAAACTTTTTATCATTAACTTTATTGAGTGTTTTTATACACTCCTCGACTTCAATATCGCTTGGAAATTTGGCGCTTTTAAATTTTAATATTGACTGTAAGACTTGCGCTCTAATTTGAATTTTATTTGAGGCTGTCATTTTTTTGTGCCCCAGAGCATATCAATTATTCTCTGTGCTTCTGCCGAGAGTGCGCCATCTTGCAGTATTAAATACTGTACCGCAATAAGGGTGCATTCCGAGCATATATTTACCCCCGGACCCTTTACAAGTTTTGGCACCATTGTATTTGGTCTGCCGCAAAAACTGCAATACTCTAATTCAATTTTTGGCGGCTGTTCCTTTGTTTCCGTATGTTTTTTTGACTTTGAACCTATTGAAACTACTTTCTGCTCTTTATCGCTCATATAAAACCCAAATAACTACACACTATTATTCTATATTTTTTTTGTCGTTATTACAAGAAATTTACATTTGTCTGAGTTTTTTTGCTTTTTGTAATTTTAATATATTATTTTTAAATTTTTCTTTTTGTTCGGTGTTTAAGTACTCGCTCTTGTCTATGTTTAAAAAAAGTTCTTCGAATTCTTTTTGAGATATTTGCGTGCTCTCCAAAACTTTATCGGTATAAAAATCAGGATAATCGTCAGGTGTGGAAACTTGTGTTATTTTTTGCCAGTTTTTGTACTCAAATACCATATCCTCAATTGATATTCCAAGCGGTTCGCTGTATATCTTGAGTTTTGACAAAAGAATTTTTTTGTACATTATAAGTTCTTGAACTACATATGAATTTTCGCAGCAAACATATATCTTTGACCCTTTTATTTTGTAGGGTTTTGAAGTAAGAGCAAATTTTTTACCGGCAATTTGTCCCCAAAATGAGAATATTGTAGAGTATTTAAAGGCAACCTGAGCCTTTTTGGAATTAAAAATTCCCTCGTTTAAAATATCTGAAATTATTGTTGCATCGTTGTTCATTGTATTAAAAAAGACGGCACGATATATATAACGCGCCGTCTGAGTTAAAAAGTACTAATTTGCGCAAGCAAGTGCTTGTTCTTTTAATTTGTTTGCAAGAGATGTATCTTCCCAAGGTACATCAAAATCTGTTCTTCCGATGTGTCCGTATGCAGCTAATTTTTGATAGAATTTGCCGCCATTTTTAGCGGGAAGATTTCTCAAATCAAATTGTTTGATAATTGCTGCAGGTCTAAGGTCAAAATTCTTTTCAACAAGTTTTGCAAGGCATTCATCATCAAGTTTGCCTGTATTGAAAGTATCAACAAGAATTGAAACAGGATGACTTACACCGATAGCATACGCAAGTTCTACTTCGCATTTTTCAGCTAAGCCTGCGGCAACAATGTTTTTTGCTACCCAACGAGCAGCATATGCTGCCGAGCGGTCAACTTTTGTAGGGTCTTTGCCCGAGAATGCACCGCCGCCATGGCGAGCATATCCGCCGTATGTATCTACGATAATTTTTCTTCCGGTTAAGCCCGCATCACCTTGAGGTCCGCCAATTACAAATCTGCCTGATGGGTTGATTAAATATTTTGTTGTTGAATCCGGCTTAATTGCATCATTTGCAAAAACAGGTTCAATGACGTATTTAATCATATCTTCGCGGATTTGTGCCTGTATTTTTTGATTATCGCTAACTCCGTTAATTTCGGGGTCATGTTGAGTGGATATAACTATTGTGTCTATTCTTGCGGGTTTTCCGTCTACATATTCAACCGTAACTTGTGATTTTCCGTCAGGTCTTAAATAGTTAACAGTTTTGTCTTTTCTTACTTTTGAGAGTTGAAAAGCCAATCTGTGTGCAAGTGAAATAGGCAGAGGCATAAGTTCGGGTGTTTCATTGCAAGCGTAGCCAAACATAATACCTTGATCGCCCGCACCAATGTCAAGCGTTTCGTCTTTTGAGGTGTCGGCGTTATCGTTTCTTGTTTCAAGAGCTTTATTTACACCGCCCGCAATATCGCTTGATTGTTCATCAATGCTTGTCAGAACGGCACATGTTTTATAGTCAAATCCGCCGCCTTCTTCGCCGTTGTAACCTATTGATTTAATTGTATTTCTTACAACGGACGGAATATCTACATAGCAGTTAGATGTAATCTCACCGCAAACAAGCGCCATACCGGTCGTTACGGTTGTTTCGGCAGCAACTCTTGATTTTGGGTCTTTTGTTAAAAATTCATCTAAAATAGCATCAGAAATTTGGTCACAAACCTTATCGGGATGACCTTCTGTAACAGATTCAGATGTGAATAAAAAATTTTTTAATGCCATTAATACTCACTCCAATTATATATAACAATACCAGTGTAACTTAAAAAAAATCGTGGTCAAATAATATTTTTATTTTATAATTACTTTATAAAGAGAATTTAAGAGGATTAAAAAGCATGGAATTGTCTTACAAAAAACAAAATTGTACTCAGGTAAATGAAGATTATATAGGTAAAGAATGTACGCTTGCAGGTTGGGTTTCAACTGTGCGTGACTTGGGCGGAATTATATTTGTTGAAGTTCGTGACAGAAGCGGACTGTTTCAGGTTGTTGCAGACCCGAAAATTAATCCTCAGGTTTATGAAAAATTCCAAGAGTTAAGGAGTGAATTTGTAATCCAAGTTACGGGCAAAATTTCAAAACGCCCTGACGACACTATTAACGAGAAATTAAAAACAGGTACAATTGAAATGTATCCTGAAAATATCGAAATATTATCAAGAGCAATTGCGCTACCTTTTGTTTTGGATGATGAGAGCGTATCTGAAGAAGTAAGGCTTAAATATCGCTATCTTGATATAAGACGTGAAAAAATGCTTTCTAACCTTACATTAAGACATAAAATTGTTGCAGCAATTAGAAATTATCTGAATGAAAACGATTTTCTTGAAATAGAGACACCTAATCTGACAAAAGCAACTCCCGAAGGTGCGCGTGATTACCTTGTACCAAGCAGGGTTCATGACGGTAAGTTTTACGCGCTTCCTCAGTCACCACAGATTTTTAAACAACTCCTTATGGTCGGCGGTATAGAAAAATACTATCAAATAGCACGTTGCTTCAGGGACGAAGACCTGCGTGCCGACAGGCAGCCTGAGTTTACTCAAGTAGATATTGAGATGAGCTTTGTAAAACAGGACGATGTTATTAAAATGGCTGAAGGTCTTGTGGTTGATGCTTTTAAAGCGGCAGGAGTTGAGGTTAGCGCTCCTTTTAAAAGACTTACTTGGAAAGAGGCAATGGAAAAATACGGTTCTGATAAGCCTGATACTCGTTTTGGCTTAGAGCTTTTCGATGTATCTGATGTCATGGCGGCATCAACCTTTGAGGCATTTAAGTCTGTTGTGGAAAAAGGCGGAACTGTTCGTGCAATTAAAATTCCGGGTATTGCAGGATACTCAAGGAAAGAGATGGATGATGTAAGAAATCTTGCAATTTCATTTGGTGCAAAAGGTCTTGCTTGGGTTACTTATTTGGAAGATGGCAGCGTAAAATCGCCCGTATTTAAGTTTTTAACCCAAGAACAAATTGACGAAATTCAAAACAGAGCAGATGCCAAAAAAGGTGATATCGTATTTTTTGTTGCAGATACTCATAAAATTGTTTTTGACGTTTTGGGCAGATTCAGACTTTACTTTGGTGACAGATTAGGTTTAATTGACAAATCAAAACATGACCTGCTTTGGGTTGTTGATTTTCCGTTGTTTGAATATTCTCAAGAAGAAGACAGATATGTCAGTGTTCACCACCCCTTTACAATGCCTGCTTATGAAGATATTGACAAATTAGAAACTGATAAAGCACATGTAAAATCAATTGCATATGACGTTGTGTATAATGGTAACGAGCTTGGCGGAGGTTCTATCAGAATTCATGACCCGCTTATTCAGGAAAAAGCTTTTAGGGCTCTTGGGTTAAGTGACGATGATATTAAAAACAAATTTGAGTTTATGATTAATGCATTTAAGTACGGCACACCTCCTCATGGCGGTATTGCCTTGGGTCTGGACAGACTCGTTGCGCTTTTGGTAAGGGCAAATTCGATAAGAGATGTAATTGCATTTCCAAAGAATGCTCAAGCAAAATGTGTAATGACGCAAGCTCCCTCTGATGTTTCTGAAGCGCAATTGAGAGAGTTACATATTAAGCTGAGAAATTTGCCCAAAATAAATTAAAATTTACTAGCAAAAAATAATTTTTTTGTGCATTGTATTTATACATATGTGCAAGGAGAAAATATGAATATTTGCAAACTTGGCAACAGCTTATATATAAATAACACTGCTAAAAATAGTGTTGGTGCTAATGGTTTAAACAAAGGTGTGGTAAGTAGCGCCAACTGTTTAATGAATAAAATAGAATTAAATAAAGACACTTTTTCCTTTTGTGGTACAAGTGCTGTAAAGTCTAAGAAAAATATTTTAGTAGATGCCATAAGAAATTCTATTGAGCCTGCAGTAAAAAAGAAAGACGTGCCCTTGATATTATCAAGTCTTGGGTTTGATATAAGTGTTGATAAAGATGGCTTGGTTTCTATAAACGGCAGTTATGACAGCAGGCATGTCTTGTCTGATATTGGCTTTGCTGATTTAGGGATTGACGAGAACATGATTTTGGCAAAAATAAAGAGAATTGATGGTAATTGCTCGATTAATCCCTCAAAAGTTGTTAAAAAAACAGGTGCCTTGCAAGAGGTCAGTGGCGATTTCTATGGTACAAATGTAAAAAATTACGAGAATTTAAAATATATTGGCGGTAATGCATTCTTTGCTGATGATGTCCATGATTACAAAATATCTTCCCCTCTTCAGGTTCATGGCATTGCATATTTTAGTGAGTCATTAGATAGAATTGATAATGATAATAGTGTAAACAACCCTATCGATTCGGTTAGTGCCAGCGAAATAGTAAGTTTTACCTTATAATTTAAGAATTCCGTTGTATATAATTTTGGAAGCTTCTTGTATCATGTCCCTTGCGCTGTAGTCGTTAAAGGGTCTTTTGACAAGCATAACCACAATATATTTTTTGCCGTTTTGTGCATATACAATTCCCGCATCACCCAGCATGGTGCCTATGTCACCTGTTTTGTGTATTAAAATTGCTTCTTGGGGTAGTCCTGCTTGTAAAAGTCTTCTGTTTTGCACATTTGCCATGTATTCTTTTATTACTATTTTGCTCTTGTCGCTTAAAAAATTGGGGTTGTCGATATTGTACAACATAGTAGCAATTTGCCTTGCACTTATTTTGTTTGTACCTTCCAAATCCGGCAGCCTGTTTTCAAGTTTTATTTTATCTAATCCGTACGAGCGTAATGATGAGTTAATTGCGCCAATTCCACCTGCTTCTTCTATGAGCATGTTTGTTGCAGAATTGTCAGAATGCGTAATCATTATTTTTGCAAGGTAATCAACGCTGTAGTATTTGTTTAGTGCACTATATTGAAGTTCACCCGAGCCTGATGTTTTGTTTTTGTGATCATATAAAAGTTTCTTTGATAAATCTGTTGAATTAGTACCGTCTTGTGCACTACGGTCTATTTTTCTGAACAGTTCAAAAAGAATGGGAAGTTTTATTATGCTTGCCGCAGGAAAAATTTCATCCGCATTGATTGCAATTTCGCCTGCTTGCGTGTATTCCCATACATAAACAGAAGGGTGCATTTTTGGATACTTTGCAAACAGTACCTCGAGATCTTTTTTGATTGTTGTAAGTTCAGATGATGCAAGTATCGGGATTATTGTCTGAAATTCTTTTTGAGGACTTACAAGCAAATGTTCGCCAAAAAGTTCGGAATTGTATAAATAGTTCAAATGTGGAGAAATAAACGGTTTTACATCAGGTTTAAAATGCCTGTTTAGAACTCTGTTTAGAATTATGGGTTCAAAGTAATTGCTCCAGAGGTTTGGTGCTGCATAGTATGAAAAAGCCGAGAGAAATATACTTAAAAACAAAAATCTTATGAGAACAACAAAAATATTTTTCTTCTTTGTTTTTTTTCTTTGTAAATGACGCTTAGGGTACATTTTTACAGTACCATAATCATAATTTTCTGTGTATTGCTGTTTTCTTAACGGCTGCGGCAAACTAACTCTCCATCACTCTATATTTACATTTTAGCCAATATTCAACAAAAGCACATAGTATATTCATATGAAAAAAAACAAAAACTAAAAAATATATGTTATACTATCTGCCATGAAGAATATTAATATTGCCAAACACCGTCTAGCATTTATACTTGTGTTTATGTTTTTATTTTTAAACAATGGATTCGCATATGCCGATACTGTTGTTGCAACAAACATGACATCAAAAGGCAGAATAAAAACTGTTAGTGCAGGATTGATTTTAATTAGAGATAACGGTTCTGATTTAACATATCGCAGAGAAGTTAATAACGAATATTTTGGTGATGTTGTCATGTATAAGAAAAATTTTTTCTCGCGTAATATTATGGAGTTGATGGGGCGTATCGAGAGCCTTGATAGGCAAAATGCCATTATATATACTCCTGCGGGAAAAATTGAAATTCAAAGATACAAAATAAAAGATATAATTATGAAGGTACCAAGCAAAGGATATTAAAATGATGAACATAGTATTTTATGGGCAAAACGGCGGAAGCGAGTATTGTAATTTAGTTTCCAATACAAACGATGAGTTTATGGTTAGAGAGTTGGATTTTTCAGAGGTTAAAAATTACAAAAGTGTTAATCCGGCTGTTGTTGTTATGGATGCACCGATTGATGAAATCAGAAATGTGTGTGCAGTTACAAAGTTTGAAACATCACTTTTGATTATTGTAGATGAAATTCCCGAAGATTTAACCGTAAGAGCCGATGTTTTTGATTTTATTGAAAGACCTGTAAATCCCAAGGAGCTTAATGTAAGAGTTGAGGCATTGGCTAAAGGTGCAAAATATAGAATTAATTTAAAAAGGCAATCTGTTACTGACGAACTTACAGGGCTTTATAACAGAAAGTATCTTCATCACAGATTAGAAGCAGAGATGTCCAGAGCAAAAAGGTATGGTACGCAACTTTCATGTCTTTTGATTGATATTGACTTTTTTAAAACAGTAAATGATATGTATGGTTACGACTGGGGCGATGTATTATTGAAAAAAATTGCTCAAATGCTGGAAGCTTTGGTTAGAAAAGAGGATATTTTAACCAGATACGGCGATGAGGAGTTTATTCTTATATTGCCAAACACATCTGAAGATAATGCTTATATTTTTGCCGAAAGATTCAGACGTGATATTGAAAAAATGGAATTTATACCTGCAAATGAAGAAGAACGTCATCCTATAACAATCTCAGGCGGCATTTCATCTTACCCGTTCCTTGAAAATGTAGACGAGAATGTCAATACAATTATCAGATATGCGGAACATGCTTTATATGCGGCAAAAAAACATGGAAAAAATCAGATAGTAGAATTTTCTAAAATGAATTTGGATTATTAATGCTGGCAAAAAGGATTATCCCTTGTCTTGATGTAAAAGACGGTCATACCGTAAAAGGCGTAAATTTTGAAAATTTAAAATATGCAGGTGACCCTGTTGAACTTGCAAAAAAATATTCAACTCAGGGTGCTGATGAACTTGTTTTTCTTGATATTAGTGCAACTAATGAGAAGCGAAAAACAATTGTTGAATTGGTCCAAAGAGTCGCAAAGAATGTATTTATTCCTTTTACGGTAGGTGGTGGCATAAATTCGCTTGATGATATAACGGCAATTTTAAATGCAGGTGCAGATAAGGTTTCCATAAATTCTGCTGCCGTAAAAAATCCCGACCTTATTTCGCAATGTGTCAACTATTTTGGCTCGCAATGTATTGTTGTGGCAATTGATGCAAAATTAGTTGATAATGATTATTATGTTTTTATAAATGCGGGAAAGATTAATACGGGAATGAAGCTTATAGAATGGGTAAGTGAAGTTGAACGGCGTGGTGCGGGCGAGATACTTTTGACTTCTATGGATTTTGACGGGACTCAAAAAGGTTTTGACATAAAAATGAACAAGATTGTTTCGGATTCTGTTAAAATTCCCGTAATAGCTTCCGGTGGTGCGGGTCCTGATTTTATGCATTTTGTTGATGTGTTTAAAAATACAAATGTAGATGCCGCGCTTGCTGCCTCTATTTTTCATTTTGATGCATTATCGGTTAATGTTTTAAAATCTAATCTTGAAGATTTTGGAATTGTAACAAGAAAAACAAAAAGTCAGGTTTAAACCTGACTTTTTTTAATGGTATTAATGGGGGGGAACAATGAAACCTAGCTAAAAGCTTTAAATGAGCTTTCAATATTGCTTTGTATAACTTTTTGTACTGATTCGTACTCTGTTTCAACTGCTTTGTGTTGTGTTTCTAATTGCTTTTGGTCTGTTTCTAATTTTTTATCTTGCGCTTGAACCCTTGCTGTTGCAGTTTGATATTCTGCTTGGGCTGTTGCATCGTCGTCTGTATAATATGTATCTTGTATTTCTGTCATTCCTGACCAGCTTATCGGATTCCATTCGGACATCGTTGTAGTAGTATCAGCTTCATCGTTTCCGATAAGATTACCGTTTTCATCGACAAGCATTCTTTGTTCAATAATAAATCTGCCGTTTCTCAAGCCTTCTTGGAAGTAGTTTTCGCTTTCGGATGTATCTGATAGTCTGCTGTCAACTACATATACTTCATATATTCTTTGTCCGTTGTAGGTTCCTGATACTATTGCCTGATTTCCGTTGTTCTGAACAGTAACTGTACTTACATTGCCATTTCCGTTTGGATAGCCTGCTTCTTCAGAGTTGCTTGGTAATTCGGAGCTATTTGAAACAACTAATTTACCGCTTGCATTTCTGATTCGATAAATTGAATTTGTTCCGCCATCTTCGTCAACACCGTATTGCATAAGGTTTCTGTAGGTCAAGTTTACTGTTTGTGTTTGGTTTGCCTGTCCTTGTACAACGGTTCTTGTTAGCTTCATTTGTCTGTTTGCAGTTTTTCTCGCATACTCTGATGCTACTGTTTCAAGCTCACTTGCAAGTGTTAGCCTTTGTTGCGATATATCTTGAGTTCTGTACTCAAGATCACTTTTTCTTGCGGTAAGCAGTAGCAATCTGCCTTGACTTGCTGCTAGTCCCATATTATACCACCTTTACATTTCTTACTTATATAAAAACATATAATATATACAAAATGCATACAAAATATATATTGTTACATATCTTTACATAAGTTTTTGTAATCCTTTCCGGATTGTTGTTCCCGTTATTACAATCCTTGTACTATTAAATTCGGCACCAACGTGAAAAAACTTTAAAAATTCTTTATTTTTCGTTAAGAATTGTTAAATAGTTTAATAAATATTTAGTTAATGAAATTTTTTGCCTTTTAAGTTAGAATAGCTTGTGGGGGAATTATGGATAAGAAAAAGACAATTTTAATAACTCTACTTGCATTGATTGGTTTTGCGCTTACTATTGAATTAACTTTAATATTTTTCAAGGTAAATTTTAATGATACTTTCAGTGCCAGTTTTTGTTCGGTTAATAATTTAATCGACTGTGACGGAGTAGCTAAAACTAATTATTCCTTGTTTTTGGGAGTACCGCTCTCCTTGTGGGGGATGTTCTTTTATTTGTTAACCTTGTTTTTAAATTATGTACATATTATTCAAAATAAATTCAAAAATACTATTTTTGATGTGTTTAAAAACCCAAAAAGCTACATTGCAACATTAGGGTTAATTTCTTTTTCTATTTCAATGTGTCTTGCAACAATTTCGATTTTTAAAATCAATAAAATTTGTGTACTTTGTTTTATTACTTATTTTATCGATCTTTTTATTGCAATTTGTGCAAAAAGTAAGGGCAGCTTTTTTGTTGAAGATATAAAAAATACAATTTTTGACTTTATCGAAGGTGTAAAAAAATACACTGTTCTTTTTGTTGTTGTACTTTTTGCATTTATCGGCTTTGTTAGTTATACAAGTGTTTCTTTAGTTTTTTCTCCTCAACAAAAAGTTCAAAAATCTTTTGATGAATTTATTAAGATGGATAAAAACAAATACGCGGTTTCAGGCAATGTTATGGGCAATCCAAACGGTGATAAAATATATGTATACAGTGATTTTATGTGCCCATTTTGTCGTGTTACAAATATAATGGTTTCAAAATTTGCCCATGAGGAAAAAAGAGTCTTAATAATTCATGAAAATTATCCTCTTGATACGGAGTGCAATAAATACATCCCCCATACTGTTCACCCGGGCGCATGTACACTTGCAAGGTATGCTCTTGCCGCAAAAAAACAAAATAAGTATTGGGATATGGCAAATCTTATATTTGATGAACACCCGACAAGTGAGGCTGAAATTTTAAGGCTGAGTGAAAAGATTAACATTGATATTGCAAAGCTTGTTGAAGATGTAGGTTCTACTGAAGTGCAAAATGAATTATTAGCTCAGATTGACAGTGCATATAAGCGTGGAATTTTTGGTACACCTACTATTGTAATTGATGATATACCGTATACAAGTGCTATGCCTTATTATAGAATTAAAACACTGTATTCTCAGGCACTAAAACGACACAAGAGGGCACAGAGGTAGTGTCCAAGGTTTTACTTCACGCTTGTTGCGCCGTTTGCGCGGGATATCCGCTAAAGTTGTTGCAAAGAGAAGGTTTTGAGCCTGTTGTGTATTTCTATAATCCAAATATTTATCCAAAACAAGAGCACGACAGAAGGTATCAGGAGCTTGTGAAATATTCTCTAAAAGAGAGATTTGAACTGATTTTTGGCGGATTTAATCCTCTTGATTTTGAAAATATTGCACTTGGGCTTGAAAATGAGCCTGAGAAGGGCAGAAGATGTTCCAGGTGTTTTGAGTTGCGACTTGTTAAAAGTGCAATGTGCGCAAAGGATATGGGTATTAACTTTTTTACGACTACACTAACGGTAAGTCCGCACAAAAGTTCAAGCCAAATTTTTAAAGTTGCCGAAAATGTTGCAACTCAATATGGGTTGGAATTTCTAAAATATGATTTTAAAAAACATGACGGCTTTAAAATTACCCAGCAAATAGCAAGAGAAAATAATATGTACAAGCAGACCTACTGCGGGTGCAAGTATTCTATTTACAAAGAGATTGAATCGCAAGTTTAATATTGTCACTGTTGAAAATATAGCTGCCTGCAACAAGAGAGTTTGCGCCTAATTTTGTACATATTTTTGATGTTTTGTTGTTGATTCCGCCATCTACTTGTATATATAAGTTGTCTTTTTTGTAAATACGTGCGTACTCTTTTATATCTGCGATTTTTTGTACACATTCATGAATGAATTTCTGCCCGCCAAACCCAGGCTCAACCGTCATTATCAGTACCAAATCAAGATATGGAATATATTTTTCAATTGCACTTGCGGGTGTTTTGGGCTTTATAGATAATCCTGCCAATTTTTTTGCCGTTTTTATTTCTTTTATTATGTCTAAAGTCAAATCGCTTTGAGCTTCCAGATGAAACGTTATAATATCAGAACCTGCATGTATAAAATCACTTACATATTTTTTGGGATCACTAATCATTAAGTGTACATCAAGTGTTAAATCCGTAATTTTTCTAAGAGATTTTACCACAGGTGCGCCTATTGTAATATTTGGCACAAAGTGTCCGTCCATAACATCTACATGTACCCACCTTGCTCCTGCTTCTTTGAGTTTTGTTATATCGCGCTCAAGATTTGCAAAATCTGCGGATAATATTGATGGAGAAATTATTGGTTCCATTGCCCCTCTCTTTTTAGGTATTCCAGTGCATTTTTTGCTGCATCCTGCTGTGCTGATTTTTTTGATTTGCCAAATCCTCTTCCAAGGATTTTATCTTCAAAACTTACTGTAACTTCAAAAGTTGAGTTGTGTTCAGAGCCTGTTTTAGAAATTAGTGTATATTCCGGTAATGTGTGATTTTTTTCTTGCGTGTATTCTTGCAGTTGTTGTTTCGGGTTTATTTTTTCTAAATTTTCTTCAATTTCACATAAATCACATGAAAAATTACTTATAATAAAATCTTCAACTTTTGTATATCCGCAATCTTTGCAAGTAAGATAAATTGCGCCTAAAAAAGCTTCAAATGCACAGGCTAGGATTGACTGTTTTTTTTCTCCACCCATTTTTCTTTCGTTTTTAGACATTAAAATAAAATTATTCAAGCCTATTTTTGTCGCAAATTGGGCGAGTGTTTTGTCGGCAACAATTTCTCCACGTATCTTTGATAATATACCCTCTTTGTAGTTGGGATATTTTAAATATAAATACTTGCTTATGGTCAGTTTTAATACTGCATCACCTAAGAACTCGAGTCTTTCGTAAGAACATTCAAGAGGTATATCCATTTCATGGACATAGGATGTATGTCGCATTGCTTTCTCAAACAGTGAAAAATCGTCGCTGTCCGCAAAGCCCAATTTGCCCAAAAACTCACAATATAAGTGCTCTCTATCCGAAATAGACATTTATTGCACCTTGTATGTATTTAAAAAATTCTATTATTATATTGTGCCCGCAGGCAAAGTTTACAAAGTAATAGTAAGCAACGGGAAGCGCAAAAAGGTACCCGTCTGTCCTGTCAAGTATACCCCCATGTCCGGGCAAAATATTGCTGGAGTCTTTTACGCCGGCATCTCTTTTAACGAGCGATTCGGACAAATCACCAAGTTGAGATGAAATTGTTATAAGTAATCCTGCAACCAGTGCATGCAAAAGAGTTAATTTCGTATAAAATACACCAAAAGACGCCACTATCAGTGCCATAATTGTTGCACCAAGTGCACCTTCGACTGTTTTTTTAGGACTAATAACGGGCGAAAGTTTATGTTTCCCAAATTTTGAGCCAAAATAATATCCGCCGATGTCTGTTGCAACAACTATCAAGAATACAAATATAACAAGCCAAAGCCCTTCGTTTGTTCCAATTTGAAAAGCATTGATTCTGTCCGCACTTATTTGTCTTATTAAAAGTAAATGACAAGGAAGCCAGCCGCAATATAAAAATCCCAGAACCGTCGTTGCGACGTTTACTATATAGGGTTGCCTACCCATAAATAGTACCATTAAAAACGATGCCATTATCGCAAGAGATATTATTGAGGGCAGAAGATCAAACCTTCTAAAAAATATTAATATTGCAAATGCTAAATCTGTAAGCAAAATAAGTGATAAACTCGGGTGGAAACCCTTTGTTCTAAGTATTTTTACATACTCGACAGAACCTAAAAATATCACAACAAGCAGGAATCCTAATATAGGTAATCCCCCCATAAAAAGACACAACAGTGCAATAATCGAAAATATTACACCTGTAACAATCCGCATTATTTTATTTTGCTTTTGAGTTTCTTCCACTATACCGTTAAGACCTCTTTTTCTTTTTCAATTACAACTTCATCAACAATTCCGATATATTTGTCTGTGAGTTTTTGTACTTCGTTTTGCGCGTCTTTTACTGCATCTTCCGGCATATTTTCAGACTTTTCAAGTTTTTTTACTTCGTCTGTCATATCGCGACGAACATTTCTTATTGCAACTTTTGCATTTTCGCCCATTGCCTTAACGTCTTTTGAAAGCTGTTTACGTCTGTCTTGTGTAAGAGGCGGAAAAGTTAAGCGTACAACTACACCGTCAGAGTTTGGTGCAATCCCAAGTTCTGCTTTAACAATAGCTTTTTCAATTTCTTTGATTATTGTTTTGTCAAAAGGTGTTATAACAAGAGTTGTGCCTTCTGATACGCTCACTTGTGCCATTTGGCGCAATGGAGTAGGTGCGCCGTAGTAATCAACGGTAATTTTGTCCAAAATAAGCGGGTTGGCTCTGCCTGTCCTTACTGTTGCTAACTCTTTTTTTAATTGTGCAACACATTTTTCCATTTTGTCTTTGCCTGAATTTTTAATTTCGTCGACTGACATTTTTATTCTCCTACATATGTTCCAATATTTTCATTATTTAAGATTTTTATAATACTGTCTTTTTTAGCAAAATCAAATACAAAAATGGGTATATTATTTTGCTTGCAAAGTGAGCACGATGTTAAATCCATAACTTTAAGATTATTAACAATGATGTCATCGTATGAAATTTTGTCGTATTTTTTTGCGTTCGGATTAATTCTGGGATCATCGTTATATACGCCATCTACACCATTTTTTGCCATAAGCATGGCTTGCGCGCCTATCTCTGCTGCTCTAAGTGCTGCTGCAGTATCTGTTGTAAAGAAAGGATTACCTGTACCTGCAGCAAAGATAACTACCCTGTTTTTTTCAAGATGACGAATTGCTTTAAACCTTATATAAGGTTCTGCGATTTTGTGAATATCAATGGCAGATTGAACCCTGCATGGTACGCCGATTTTTCTTAATTCGCTTTGGAGTGCAATGGCATTCATAATGGTTGCAAGCATGCCGACGTAATCTCCGGATGCTTGATCCATGCCAAGTTTTGCTGAGTTTTTCATGCCGCGAAAAATGTTCCCGCCGCCCACTACAACTGCGATTTGCACATTTAAGTCATGAACTTTTTTTATTTCGTGCGCAATCATCTCGACAGGTTTTGGATCTATTCCAAACTCTTGTTCACCTAACAAAGCCTCTCCGCTAATTTTTAGCAGTATTTTTTTATATTTTAATTCTGACATGATTTAGCCTTATAAAACTAACTTAAACTAATTATACAAGAAAATCAATTCGATGTATAATTGTAAATATGAATTTAAACACTAAAAATGCAAAAAATATTATCTCAAAAGACGTGAATGTTTCAAAAAAAGCTGCTGCCGATATTGTAGACGGTTGCGACTTTGATAGTTATAAAACTCTTTGTGAAAATTCCTGTGAAATATTTGATTTTTTAATAGATAAGATAATTAAAAATCTTGCATCTTCTACAAATAAAACTAATTTAAAAAGTACATTTGAATTTGCTAAGCTTTATAACCCTGTTTTTGAAGATTATATACTCTCGTCTTGGTTTAAATTTGCGGATGACGATTTAACCGATAGTGTTTTAGATATGTTGGAAAATGGCAATATAGATCAAAAAATTTATGCTGCAAAGTATTTTACCAAGGTAAAGGACCCTCTTGCACTGGATAGTTTAAATAAGTTTGCTTTTAGCGAAAATGCAGAGTTGTCCTGTGCTTGTGCCTGCGCTTTAAGTTCTTTTGGTGATACAAAAGCAAGAAATATTTCACTTGAAGCACTAGGCAGTGGCGATGATTTTAAAAAATATTATGCAATGAAATTTTTAGTTGCATATTCAAATGTTAACGATTTAAAAATTATAATTGATAATTTAAATTCCTGTCTTTTTGCCTCAGAAATTGCACAAGATATTTTATATAAGTATAACTATGAAAATTTGTGCAAACTTTTTGGTGCAGATAGTGCAATTTGTGTTTATGATGAGATTATTAGCGCATATCCTGAGGATGTTTCGCTTGAAACGGTTTATGATTTTGACATATTGGGTTTTGTTAAAATTTTAAAGAGTAGCACAGATTCATATTTACAAAG
>DVJQ01000011.1 GCA_018716625.1 Candidatus Galligastranaerophilus intestinavium
ATCCTAAAATATCTTGCCAAATAAAAATTCTAAAGAATGTTATTTTAAAAGAAAACAAGATAAATGTCAGAATTGCCAATGTGCACAATATAGTATAAAAAATATTGTTTATCCTTGTTTTATAAATTCCAAAAAATAACAAATTAACAAGAGGGTAATACGCTATTGAAAAAAACAGACAGGTAAAAAGTTCTGTAAAATAAGGTATTCCAAACGAGTCTGCTGCTGAATGATACACGTATTTTTCAATATTTGCCATATAGGATAGCATATGAAAATTGCACATTAAAACATATGCTAAATTTATCCAAGTAAAGATAAAAACCTTGTTTTTTATAAGTTTAATGTCTTTAAAATTGCTCCATTTTTTTATGTTGAATATAAGTGAGAACAGTAGAAGACTCAATGATATTGCAAACATCTTAAAAATAAAATTATAAATTTTATGCTCAGGGTTGCCAAATTTTGCAGTTGGAATTTTCATATCAAAATGCGGATCAAGGCTCTGCACAAACTCTTCCGCCGCAATTCTGTCGGTATAAAAATCAACCAGTTGCAGATTTGTTTTAATCAGCAAAAATAAACATAAAACAATACTTATTGTTAAAAATAATATTATTGGGTTTTTAAATATAGTCCTAATCTTGTTATATAAGGTTTCTGAAAAATTCATCTTGCTCCCGCTGCTTAATTTCTTCAATGCGTTTGTTCTCAATTATTTCCATTAAAATTATATACAGTGCAACTGTATATATTCCTGCAATAGCTAATACGCACCCGCCTTTTAGTGCATCAAGTATTCCTGACATTACAAAAAGCTGTAATTCAATGCCGTAAATTAAGACTAAAATATTTGAAAAGACGATTTTTAAAATCTCGCACAGGGCATTTATAATCGGACAAATAATAAATAAAAAACTTAAAACAGCTCCTATGGGAAGACACAGCAGACTAAAAATAAGCTTAATTTTACCGTATTTTCTATTTATATCTTGCACAAAATTACCCTATTGTTGAATTAAGTATAACATAATACAAATATTATGGTATTATTTTTAAATAAGCTGAGGTAAAATATTATGAGAGATGAAACAAAATGTCTGCACTCGGGCTATACTCCCGAAAACGGTGGCCCAAGGGTAATGCCCATTTATCAAAGTACAACTTTTAGATTTAATTCAACCGATGAAATAGCTGCGGTTTTTGATGATCCTACTAAAGCACATATTTATTCGCGCTTTACAAACCCTACGGTTGATGTTGTAGAGAAAAAAATTGCCGACTTAGAACATGGTGTAGCTGCAATGTGCACATCATCAGGGCAGATGGCGTCTTTGATGTCTGTTTTAAATCTATGCCAAGCAGGCGATAGTTTTATTAGTGCAAGCGCAATTTATGGAGGTACGGTAAATCTTTTTGCCTATACCTTAAAAAAGCTTGGAATTGAGTGTATTTTTGTCGATGTTGACGCTGATGAGGATGAAATTCAGGCAAAAATCAAACCGAATACAAAAGCGATTTTTGGTGAAACACTCACAAATCCGTCGTTGCAGATTTTTGATATAGAAAAATTTGCACATGTTGCACATAAAAACGACTTGCCTCTTATTGTGGATAATACTTTTGCAACGCCGATTTTATGTAAACCGATTGACTTTGGCGCAGATATTGTAATACATTCAACCTCAAAATATATGGACGGGCATGCACTACAAGTAGGCGGTGTTATTGTGGATAGCGGCAAATTTGACTACACAAACGGAAAATTTAGCGAGTTTTGCGAGCCTGATGAATCCTACCATGGCACAATTTATACGCGTGATTACGCTTTTGCACCGTATATTATTAAGGCAAGAATGCAGTTAATGCGCGATTTTGGCGCATACCCCTCGGGCCATAGCGGATTTTTGCTGAATTTGGGTCTTGAAACATTGGCAATTCGTATGGAAAGGTACTGCAAAAACGCCCTTGCTGTTGCAAAATATTTATCAAATCATCCAAAAGTGGAGAGTGTTAATTATCCTGGGCTTGAGGGTAATAAATATTATCCCTTGGCGCAAAAATATTTGCCAAACGGACAAAGCGGAGTTATGGCAGTCAACATAAAAGGCGGCAAGCAAAACGGAATTAAATTTATGGACAGCCTCAAAATGGCTTCAAATGAAGTCCATGTGGCTGACATCAGGACTTGCGTGCTTCATCCTGCCTCAGCTACGCACAGGCAATTAAATGACGAGCAGCTAAAGGCATGCGGTATAAACCCCGGTCTGGTAAGGCTTTCTGTCGGGTTGGAAAATGTAGAGGATATTTTGGAAGATATTGACAATGCGCTAAATGCTATATAAATAAACCAAAATCCCGCTCAAGAAGCGGGATTTTAATTATCTTCCGATTAAACCTAAAATACCGTTTATAAAAGTTAAAGGATGTACGGGACAGCCCGGAATGTATAAATCTATCGGGTATTTTTGTAAAAATTCCCTGTTGAGTTCACTGCTGTCTTTAAAAACTCCGCCTGAAATTGCGCAGGCACCGCACAGAATAACAACTTTTGGGTCAGGAGTAGATTTATAGCAGTCCTCAAGCGCGTATGCCATGTTTTTTGAAATGGGGCCTGTTATTACAAGCCCGTCAGCATGACGCGGAGAGGCAACAAAGTCTATGCCAAATCTGCCCATATCAAAATTGACGTTAGAGCATGCGTTTAACTCCATTTCGCAGCCGTTACAGCCTGCAGCTGAAACTTGTCTTAATTTAAGAGATTTTCCAAAAACTTTTTTAATTTCTTTTTTAACTTCAATTGCAACTTTTGAAAATTCTTCTTCTGTCATATCCTCTGTTATTACAAGCTTATCAGCGCTTGTTGCGGATAGTTTATAAAAGTTTGAAAAGTCTATTGCGCCTGTTTTGCAAACGTTTTTGCAGGCACCGCAAAAAGTGCATTTTCCCATATCAATTGATAAGGGGTTTAATTTAAGTGCGCCTGTGGGGCAAACATTAAGGCAAGCGGCGCAACTGTTGCAATTGCTGTTGCACAATTTTGGCAAGCCTCTGAACTGAGAGCGCATTTGCGCATTTTGAATGTCTTTTATAAATTGTTCGCCTTGATAAATTCTTGATTTTAGTGTATCAAACATAATCTTACTTCCTTATAAATCACATCCGCAGTAGGATAGGTTAAAACTCTTGTTGCACAATGGGAAATCGGACACCCCATTGTTTCTGACGGCAAGTGCCAAACCATACCAGTTGTTAAATGACGGGTCTTTAATTTTATATCTTGTGAGATTTGAACTGCTATCGCTCAATGCTATGTGTACAACTTCGCCTCTCCAACCTTCCGTTATTGAAATTGCAAGGGAATCAGGGCAAAGTTTGTCGCTGCCTTGGGCTAAAATATCCTCTTTATAACCGTTTTTAAGCATTTCAAGGATTCTTTTTGAAATTGAAAGCGACTCCATTGCTTCTTGGTATCTCAACTGAAATCTTGCGTTTACATCTCCCTTGCCCTTAAATATTTTTCTTGGAAGGGCAAGATTTTTAAAACACTCGTCAGCAAAGTCAAAACGGGAATCTAAAATAATTCCGCATGCACGTGCTGCCATGCCTACAAGCCCTATTTCGCGTGCTTTATCGGTACTTACAACGCCTGTTTTTTCCAACCTTGACATAACGGATGTGTTTTTAAGCATGGTTTTGACCATACGCTCAACATCTTTTTCTACTTTTGTGAAAGTTTTTATTGCGCGTTCAATTTTTTCATTGTCAATGTCAAAATTAACGCCGCCTACGGTTACAAGCCCTCTGCCAAAACGGCTTCCGCAAAATTCAAGCATGGTATTTATAACAAGCGTTCTTGTAGCGCCAAAAACTGATGCGCCCATAAGATAAGCAATATCGCCCGCTATTGCACCCAAATCACCTATGTGAATTGCCGCACGCTCCATCTCAAGCGCAAGCGTTCTTATCAGTTGCGCTCTTTTTGAAACTTTAATACCTTTTAGCGTTTCCATAATTTTTGAATATGCAAGATTATGAGCAATTACGCTATCTCCGCAAATTGATTCCGCAAGTTGATTTGTCGGGTGTTTAACCATAAGTTCTTCAACGCCCCTGTTTTGATAACCCAGCATAATTTCAAGATGGTAAACGGTTTCTCCGTTGCACATAAATCTAAAATGCCCGGGTTCAATAACGCCCGCGTGAATAGGACCAACTGCAACTTGGTGAACTTCTTCACCTTCCATTTCAAAAAATTGATAATCTTTTTGATTTTTTCTTACAGGCTTTAGCCAAGGATGATTAAGAGGTTTTATGCCAAATTGTTCATAAAATTCTCTTTCAAATATATGAAAAGAGGGTATAGCTTGAGTTAGTGACTCATATTCTTTTTCATTTTGCTCAAATAGCGCTGATGATACGTACAAGTCGCCGTTTTCATCATCGGCCAATATAACAAAAAGTTTTGTCCTTGAATATCCCCAATCTTTCCCGAAAAAACCTACGGGTCTTTTGTTGAGGCTGATTATCTCCTCTCTTAATTCGCAAATATCAAGAGTTGGAATCTCATTAAGATTAATTTTTGTATTATTTTTTGTTTTAATCCAGTTCATTTTGTTACCTCTAAAATCCTGCTACGGCGCAGTTAATTATATTATTTAAAAACTCGGGAATGTATACGCCTAAAGTAAATACAATAAGCAACATAATTATTTGAGGCGCAAACATGCAAGCACAAAGTTTTTGTTTGTTTTTCTCAATTATTTGTACCTTATCTTCGCTTAATTTGCCAAAAGTCATATTTATCACAACTTTGCCTATAGCCCAAAGTATTATTGTTAAGAGCAGTACAAACAATACGCAAAGCAGATAATGACCTTCAAGCAGCATTGTTTTAATTATCAGAAATTCGCTTATAAATAAAACAGATGTTGGGAAGGCGCAAATTGCAAGAAAAGAAAATACCCACAGCCAGCCTGTTTTTTTGTTTGCTTCCATAAGGGCATGCACTGATTTTATTCTTTTTGTTTCAAATAATTCTAAAATGTTACCTGATGTTAAAAAGAAAGACGCTTTAGCAAGTGAGTGACCGATTAAGTGCGCAATAACGGCATACAGTGCAGCACCGCCAAGAGCCGTACCTATTGCTAAAATTCCCATATTTTCAATTGAAGAATACGCAAGCATTCTTTTGTAATTTTTAATATGGTAAACAAAAACCGCAGTAACAAATAAAGAAATAAAACCGCATATAAGGAGCATTGCCCTTGCCCAAGCATCGCAATTTGCAATGTCTAGAACTTTAAACACTCTTACAATTACCAAAAAAGCAGAGTTCAAAAGTGTTGCGGAAAGCAGTGCCGATATTGGAGAGGGCGCTTGAGAGTGAGCATCGGGGAGCCAAAAGTGCATTGGCGCAAGACCCATTTTCGTGCCAAAACCAAAAAGCATAAACACAAAAGCCATTTTTAACCAGAACGGATCAAATGCGAGTGCATGTTGGTATAGTTGAGCAAAATCAAGCGTATTTATCTCACCTTGAGCAATGTTTAAAAATATTATGCCTGCAAAAGCAAGAGCTATACCTATTGAACAAATAAATACGTATTTCCAGGCAGCTTCTATTGAGTGTTTTGTTTTGTTGAAATAAATTAAATATGCACTTGAAAGAGTTGTAGCTTCAACAAAAATCCAAGCAATGCCGAGGTTGCTGGATAAAACCGTGCCGCTCATTGCAAGTGTGAATATCATTATCATTAAAGAGTAGTGGTTTATTTTTTTATCTGAAAAATTGAATGTTTTTGAGTATCCGTTGTTGTATATTGCAACCATTAAAAATACAAAAGATAATATCAACAAAAATATTAAATTGGTATTGTCAACCGTAAAATAAGGAATATTACCTTCTTTACCTATCCCCAGCGCTAAAAGTATGCTTGAGATAAAGTGCACAATTGCGTATGCATTAATCATAAAACTGTCAAATGCGCGTTTTTTGACCAATAACATTAATATGCAAGCTATAATCGGAAATATTAAAATTGTGTTAATCATTATTCATAGTCCTTTAAATCTGATAAGTTTGAAACTTCTAAATCTTTAAATTCTCTGTTAATTTCATTTACAAAGAGTCCCAGTATGTAAATTGCAATAAATACATCAAGTAATACTCCCATATTTACAAGGACGGGCATTTCCTTTGCAACAGAGAGCGCAAGCAGGAAAATACCGTTTTCCATGGTAATAAACTCTATAACGTTTGAGATGATTTTATGTTTAATTGTAATCAGCCACAAGCTTATGGTTATTGTTGCAAGTGAAACTCCAAAGTATAAAGGAGAAATCATTTTCATACCTTCGCTGTGCACAAAGTAATTCGGTGCAACAAATCCGAGCAAAAGAATTATACTTGCAATTACAAGGCAGTAAAAATGTGGAATATTTGCGCTAATATCGCGATTTACTCCGTTTTTATTGACTACTTTAAACAAAAACCAAGGTATCAAAAAAGCTTTTACGATAAGTGTTTCTACCGTTAAAAAAGCAATATTTAGGGCACTTTGGTGTTGAAAGTGACATGCGCAAACTAAAAACAGCATTATACCTTGAATAATTAACAGTCTGATGTGGGATACTATCCTGCTTGTTGCGGCAAGGTAGAGCATTGTCAGCCCAAATAGTATTATAAAACCGTTTTCCATTTTTATTTTCTAGCCTCCAAACATTCTTGCAACAACAAGGGAAAGCACAACAAGCGCAAAAGAACTCATCACAAATACAAATTCAAAAACGTGTGACATTCTTATTCTTGCCGTTGCAGATTCGATTGTTCCTATGATAACAGATATTAAAAGCATTAAAGCAATATATAAAAGCGTGCTTACTCCGAGGTTTAACCCTTGGGGTATAACAATTGCGGCAATCAAAGAGGACAAAAGAAGCATTTTTATGCCCGATGCCCAGCTTATAAGTGCCAAATCCGAAGCCGAATTGTCTAAAATCATTACTTCATGAATCATAGTCAACTCAAGGTGTGTTGCAGGGTCGTCAACAGGAACTCTTGAGCCTTCAGTTAAAATCATTATAAAAAGTACAAGTATTGCAAATATGCAAATTAAAATCCCGTATCCGCCGGAATTTTCAATAATTTTACCCAATGCATCAAATGTAAAATTACCGCTTAAAGCCATAACTGAAGCTAAAAGCATAAAAAATGCAGGTTCGACTATTGTTGTAAAGCAGGCTTCACGAGATGCACCCATTCCTTCAAAACTGCTGCCTGTATCCATTGCGCTGATAAGCGAAAAGAATTTTGAAAAGCTTAAAATGTATGCAAAAACAACAAAACCCGCAGGAATGTTTATTATTACCGAAGAATTTACAAGCGGAACAAACAGTGCGGCAAATAATGTACTTGAAATTATAATTACGGGTGAAATTCTAAAAATCCCGCTTGTTGTTTTGCTTATTACAAAGTCTTTTTTTATAAGTTTTATAAAATCATACAGCGGCTGAAATATAGACGCACCGTATCTTCCACCCCAAAATGCTTTCGTTTTTTTAATTACACCAAGCATTAGAAAAGGTAAAAATAAAACAATTATCAAGTTTAAAATTTTAAGTCCCATTTTTTATTATCCTATAAACAAACATCCGATTATTATTAAAACAAGGAATATAAGCCCGTATTTTATGTAGCTTTGAATATTGCCGCTTTGTATTGATTCAAATTTAGATAAAAACCATTCGTCAAATTTAACAAGCGGGTTAATTATGTAGGCTTCTTCAATGTCATCAATATGCAAACTGAAATGTGCACTTTTCGGGAAAAGTTGTTTTGGTTTTTCTATATCAAAAACCTTTTTAAACAATGGTTTTAACATAGATAAAAACGGGCTGGCATAAGATGATGCGCTGTATTGCATACGGCTATTTCCTCTGTCATACCCGCAACCCCAAGTTTCGTGCATTTGTATCTTGTTTGAAAATTTCAATTTAATAAACATTAAAACAAGTGTAAAGACTATAAAACCAAGAGCACAAAGCGAAATGGTGCTCATTAAATCACTGCACTGAGTGCTTAAAGTATAATTTGAGCCTGTAACGGCATTTGCAGCTTCCAGAACATACTTTAGAATATATTGCGGGAAAACACCTATTAAAAGTGTTAATGCTGCTAAAAATCCCATCGGAATAAGCATTGATTTGTCAGAATCCGATGTAGGCATTTTTGCGTTTTCACTTCTTGGCATACCCAAGAATATAATACTAAATGCCTTTGTAAAACATAAAACAGCCATTGTACCCACAAGTGCAAGACCTGCAATTGCAAATATTAAAGCAATAAGAGCAAAAAAGTCGTTTATCAAAAGACCTTTTAACATACCAAAGTATATTAAAAACTCGCTTATAAAACCGTTAAACGGTGGCAAACCGCAAATTGCAACGGAACCGACTAAAAATAAAATCGCGCTGTAAGGCATGGATTTAATCAAGCCGCCTAAAATTTCCACGTTGCGTGTGTGTGTTTTAATGTAGACACTGCCGGCACTCAAGAACAAAAGTTCTTTAAATATTGAGTGGTTAAGTATGTGCAAGATGCCTCCGCAAAAGCCCAAGGCACTTACTAAGGGTTGGTTGTAGCACATACCGAGCATACCTATTGCTACGCCTATTCCTATTATCCCTATGTTTTCAATAGAGTGATAAGCAAGCAGTCTTTTTAAATCGTGCTGGCTAATGGCATACAAAACGCCGTATAACGCGGAAATAAGCGAAATTATTAACACCATATAGGCAATACCTTTTGAAGGTGTGCCGCACAGCGATAAAACTCTTAAAATTCCGTAAATACCCGTTTTAATCATGACACCTGACATAATTGCACTGACATGGCTCGGTGCTGCGGGGTGCGCATCAGGCAGCCAGTTGTGAAAAGGTACAAAACCCGCCTTTGTGCCAAAACCGATAAAAGCAAGTGTAAATACTATATTTTTAAGATGTTCATTATTGTTTAAAACTTGTGTAAAGCTTGCAAAATCGTATCCTCCCGATGCAATTGCGCAAAGTGCAAAAGCAAGGATTATAAAAATTACGGATATGTGCATAAAAACAAGGTATTTAACACCTGCTTTAAGCACGTCTTTTTTATCAGATTCAAATATGACAAGGAAAAACGAGCTTAAAGACATAATTTCCCAGAAAATTAAAAACATCAATGCACTGTTGCAAGTTACAACCAAAAGCATTGATGCTATTAAAAGTGTCAGAAAAATTATATGCGAGTTTATGTTTTTCGCTTTCTGCAGATAGGGCTTTAAATAACCGTTGGAATAAATAACCCCCATTAAGCTCATAAGTGAAATTACAACCACAAAAAAGGCGCTTAGCGGGTCAAGTACAAATTCCACCGTTTTAAATAAAGGGTTGAAATTAATCGCATAGCCCAAGTTTACATTATTAAAAAGCACCCAAAGAGCGGGAGCAGCGCATAAAATTGAACCTATTGCAGAGGTTGCGGACACTACTTTTAATTTATTTCCGCCCTTAAAAATGCAGGCTAAAAGTCCGCCTACTAAAAAAACTAAAATACCTGTAAAAAAATTGTTCATACTTCCATCCCAAAATCCGGCTGTGTATTAATAACAAATGGTGTTATAAAACTAACAAAAGCCAATGTCAAGTCTAAATTTAGTTGCAAAAATTCCCTCTTGAAAAATTAATTTTACGATATAAAATTTTGGTTGCGACTTTTGGTCATTAACAATTTAAGATTTTATACAGAGCCGTATAATTACTATATGCACCGTATTTGACGCTAAATTATTTTAGCGTGTTGTTAATGCCCTTGAATTGAAAAAAGGAGAATATTAAAAATGACAACACAACAAAATCTTGATACAAAAGACTGTATCTCGCCAAATCATGTGGCACATGAAATTGCGGACAACGTTATGCCTGCAAAAGCAAACTTTAGAAAATCAAAAACTTTTGTACTTGCAATTGCGGCAGGCGCGCTCATTGCCTTTGGTGCTCAGGTATCTCTTAATGTTATGACTGGAACTGAGGCTGTGAGCTGGGGTTTTGCAAAACTTATAGGTGCTATGACTTTTGCAACAGGGCTTATGATGGTTGTTCTAACAGGTGCTGAACTGTTTACAGGTAATGTTATGATGACATTTTCGGTAATAGAAAAGAAAACAAGTCTTGCAAAGCTGTTAAGAAACTGGACAATTGTTTATTTTGGCAACTTTGTCGGCTCGGTACTTTTAGCGACAATAATATATTTTACAGGCTGTTCGCACAACTCTCATGAAGCTCTTGGTGTTTTAGGCTTAACAACTGCCTACACTAAGGTAAACTTAACCTTTGTTGAAGCATTTACAAGAGGTATTTTGTGTAACTGGCTTGTTTGCCTTGCAATTTGGATGGCTTCATCTTCTCGCCACGTTATAGGTAAAATTTTTGCAATATTTTTCCCGATTACGACATTTGTGGCTTCAGGCTATGAGCACAGTATTGCAAATATGTACTTTATCTCAAACGGCTTATTCTTAAAAGCAACTCCCGCTATTGCGGCTGCCTCAGGACTTACTCCCGATCAACTTGCAACAATAAACATCAAATCATTTCTTTTAGGTAACCTTTTGCCTGTTACTTTGGGTAATATGGTAGGTGCTTTTGTGTTTGTTGTTCTTTTGTTCTGGACAGCATATTTAAGAGATGATCATGGGAAAGATATGAAATAAAAACCCATAGGGCACTTAAAAAGTGCCCTATTTTTTAAAGTTATGAAAAGGATTTTGTTAAGTATTATTTTTCTTTTGTTTTTTACTCCTCAGGTTTTTGCTGTTGAGGAGCAGATTACACTTGAAGAAAATCCCGACGGAGATTTTATTCAAAATGTGACAGGAAAAACAAAAGAAGAAATTGACGACGAACTTCAAAAGGATAAAGACAGCTTTTTGTCAAATATGATGAGGGCCCCAAAAGAAGTGGTTAAGTTGCAAATCGAGAGAACAGATGTCCCCTCTCAACTTCTTAAAGACCAGCTTACAATGAAGTTTGACAGAGGCCCGCTTGAGAGTCTGCACACATGGGTTGCTCTGCAAGGTAACATTACAACACAATTTAACGAAAATTCCGACACCGATACCAAATTTAACATGGCATTAATAAACATAATCTTTGACGGTAAGTTTAAGGGCGGTAAAGAAGGTTTTCGTTTAATGCTTGACCCAACCCCAACCCATGCCCATGGGTTTTTTCAACAACTTGTTCAAGACGCCTATTTTGAAACAAACAGAATACCTCATCATAATATCTTAATTGGTAACTCGCGCCCCGGAGTCGGTTATGAGGGTGCCCAATCTCCTTATACATTGCCTTTTGTAGCTCGTTCGCAAATTTCAAGAAATCTTGCAAATGTAAGAAAATTCGGGCTAAGGGTAAGGGGTGATTATTCCCTTGTTGATTATGATTTTGGCGGTTACAGTTCAGATACATTTTTCCAAGAATTTTTCCCCGGATTTGAATTTGACGGCTGGGTAAATTTAAAGCCTTTGGGCAAAACAGACGGAAAATGGGGAAAAATTGTCGCAGGCGGCGGTATTGTTGCCGGTAAAAGGCATGTCTATGATTATTTTATGACAGGTGCTGCGCTTAGTTATGAATACAAAAAATTCTGGGCAAGGGCGGAATATGCAAACTCTGACGGTTCAAACGGCGGAAGCGGACCTACAAATAAAGGAGCGGAAGGTTTTTATGTTACAGCGGCATATCATCTTACAAAAAAGTTAGAGCTGCTTGCAAGGTATGATGAATTTAACCCCGATAAATCAAAAAGTCATAACAGTTCAAGGGAGTATACGGCAGGCATAAATTACTATATTAAGGGGCAGGCGCTAAAACTTATTTTGAACTATGTTTATTGCCAAAATGATACAAAAGATGATTCACACAAAATTATTATGGGTACACAAATTGTACTGTAGCTAAATTTGTGCTATATTTTTGTGGTATGAAAAAAGTAGTTTGTGTGCATGATGCCATAGAGTTAATTAAAGACGGTGCAAGTGTTATGATAGGCGGTTTTTTAAGCTGCGGAGCGCCTGATAAATTGATTGATGAGCTTGTAAGGCAAGGTAAAAAAAATCTTACGATGATTTGCAATGATACATCATACCCAAATGTTGACAAGGGCAAGATGATTGCGAATAAGCTCGTAAAAAAGCTTATTGCTGCACACATAGGCACAAACCCGGATACGGGAGAGCAAATGCGCAAGGGCGAAATTGATGTAGAGTTGATTCCTATGGGTACTCTTGTTGAGAAAATAAGAGCAAAAGGCGCAGGACTTGGCGGTGTCCTTACTCAGACAGGTGTGGGCACAATTCTTGAACAAAATAAGGAAACAATTGAAATAGAAGGAAAAAAATTTATTTTTGAAAAGCCCCTGGGGGCTGATTTTGCACTAATTTACGGCACAAAAGTTGACCGTTTCGGCAATGTTGCATTTTATGGTACAACGAGAAATTTTAATACCGTTATGGCAACTGCTGCAGATACTGTTATTGTGCAGGCTGACGAGATTGTTGAGTGTTTAGATCCTAATGATGTTGTTATTCCCGGGTTATTTGTTGACTATATCGTTAAGCGGGAGGAAGTATAGTGCCTGTTGCTCAAAATCTGATGACAAAAGAGAAAATAAGAGAAATAATTGCAAAACGTGCCGCGCGTGAATTTAAAAAAGGTGATATCGTGACGCTTGGCATTGGTTTACCTACCGAGGTTGCAAATTATGTGCCTGATGAAACAAGGGTTATATTCCAATCTGAAAATGGACTTTTAGGTGCAGGCAGACTGCATAAAGGAGAAAACCCCGACCCCAGAGTAATAAACGCCGGAGGGGCTTATGTTGAACCTATTCGCGGATGTTGTTTTTATGATACTTTAATGGCATTTACAATTATGCGTGGCGGGCACATTGACGCAACGGTTTTGGGCGCGCTGCAAGTAGATGGCTTTGGAAACCTTGCAAGTTGGATGATTCCAAATAAATTTGTCCCCGGCATGGGCGGCTCAATGGATCTTGTTGTGGGGTCAAAAAGAGTAATAGTTGTTATGGAGCATACTTCTAAAGGGCAGATAAAAATAGTTCAAAAGTGCGATTTGCCACTAACTGCACGTGGCGAAGTTGATTTGATAATTACCGAGCGTTGCGTGTTTGATGTGGATAAAAATGGACTGTTGTTAAAAGAAATAAATCCAATCTTTTCGCTTGATGAGATAAAAGCTTCAACAGGGGCTGATTTTAGAGTATCAAGTGAATTGTGCGAGATGGTTTTATAATTTATTGCCCCTCGGTTTTGCTTATTTTGCATAAAAAATTTGTCGATTTGGGCTTGCAAACCTGCTTTGCAATGGCAGACTTGCCAATTGTTCAAGTCCCCTCTAGAATTTACTGTGGTTTTGCATAAAAAATTTGTCGACGGGGGGACTTGAACTCTACCGTATCCCGTTTTGTGGCGTGTATTTCGGAATTCTACGGTACATTTCGTACAGTTATTTCCCCTATTAAATATATCAGCAAGTACATAATTAGTACATAGTTTTGTTCTTTAATCGGAGTTATTGCATTTTAACTTGGAGTGGTTAAAGACTCTCACCCACTCCGCTTCCTTTTATAAGGAAAAAAGAGTCTTAAGAGAGTCAAAGGAAGCAAAAATGATAGAGAGTTTAGGGATTATCCCATACAGCCAAAAGGCTTACAACAAAAAGAATTCGATGGAAAATAAAAAAGAATATACAGATATAATATGTACTTCTTATACTCCTTATTTTCCATCTTATTATTTAGGTACTTTAAAAGAAATATATGTAGATAAATTAGATTATATGGTTGGTGTGAAAGATTTTGAAACATTGTTTGATGGACTAAACATAAATAATAACTATATTCCAAGAAATAATAAAATATACAGTGTAATAAGCAGAGATGTATTAAACAATATAAAAGTATTAACTAATAAAGAAATTAAAATAATCAGTGATTATACCAATAGAATTGAATCATCACTCTATACCAAGATTGGTTTTGATTTCTATGTATTACATCACCTACAACAATATCATATCCAAGATATCTTAGAAGATATTGAATCTGGTGTATTACACAAATTTATAGAGCTAAGCTACGGTAAAACCAATTTAAAAGTTCATTTATTTCCACACAAGTGTATGAAGGAAAAGAATCTCTCTTATGAAGATGCCCTATCATACTGTATCAGTGTAATGTGGGCAACGCTTATTAGCATTGTTGCAACAAAAGACAAAGCAAAAAACATCTTAGAGCTTTTAAAAGAGGTCTTTTATTTCCTTAATCCAATATTAACCAAAATGGTGTTCTGTTCTCATAGAAAATTAACACCTACAGGTTATTCTTTTGTTCAAGAATTATCACAACTAACTTCTGCTGATAAATTTATTGATATTAAAACACCTTGTAACAGAGTCGTTATAAGGTGGTCGCCACGTTCTGACAGATTCGAAAACTATATTTACAAGTGCTTCAGGCATGAAGTTTATGATTATGATGATGAAGCACCAAAAGATGTAAGAGGTGATAGTAACGGCAAACGCTGTTTAATATATGATTGTCAAATCAATAAGGACGAATTGATAACTCAAATTACGGTAGTTGGACAAAATATTATGAGGGATGTAACTGGATATTATACCTCCCCTATATATGGATTATTGGCGGATGTTGATATCCTTGAAAATTATGAATTATCTTCTTTATTTCGAATATTAACAGGGACAAAGGAACATAACAATATATTCAAACGAGAGCTGGATAAAGCCTATGAAGATGTTATATCAAGTAAGGTGAAATTTATATTTGATGGGGATTTTGGCACATCTGAAGCAGACCAAGACCTAACAGATGATATAAATAATAATGAAACAGTGTCAATTTCGGATAATAAAGCCCCTAAAAATAAAAGATGTAAGTATTTAAAAACATTAGCGGATGCTTACAGTAGCGGAAAAAAGAAATATGCAGCCAATATGGTGAGCTTAGCAATAGAAAGATTAAGAAGAAAAGTATTCCTTGATATTGAGCATAATAATGATTTATATGTGGCTACTCAACTTATAGCTAAATTTAACCTTAAAAGGAATGTTCCAAAAGACATTATAACAGTTTTAAAAATGGCAGATTTACCAGAGGAAGAATTGAGCAATAAATTGAATTTGGTGGAAAGACATAAAAGAGGCAAAATAAAAGATATGATTGAGTTCGTTAAGGCATTAGAGCCTCCAAAACCTATATTGAATGAATTATACAATTATCTGTGGATAGAGAGGTATGTGTAATGCTTAATAGACCAAAGATTGATAAACTTTGCTTTACGATAAACAAAAAAAAGAGCTTTTTAATGTGGATATTGATAGAGTTATATCGTATTTAAAAGGTAAAAAGGATGTTGAATACAACAACAATCCCCCTAATTATATTATTGTTAATTTAAACCCTAACAAGTTGATAAGGCAAAATATTAATTATGATGCAACTTATGGGCATAACTTGCAGATGAATGTGGACTTAATTCTTGGCTTCTTTGAAGAGCTTGAAAGGTTTCATATATATCCTCACAAGTGCAATATTACCAATTTGCATATTGCAAAAGATAAAATTATGAATGAAATTCCACAAGCATATAACAAACCTTTGATTGATAATCAAACACAGTATAAAGGGCGCATAGTGGCTTATGAAGAAAACAATGGAACAACTCCAAGAGTGCGTGTCTGTAATAAATCTAAGTCAATGAAACGTGGCAGTTGGCTTATTAAGTTTTACGATAAAGCGGTTGAAATTCAAGAGCATCTAAAAATAACTGAAATTAACCCTTTAGAACCGTTGTCAAAAGAGGATATTAAACTACTGGGGCGTGGATATAGTAAATATACAGGAAGGATTAATTTAACTAAAATCAACTTAATGCGATGCGAGGTAGAGCTAAAAAATGACAGTTTGCTTCTTCTTCCTCATATCGGAACTAGGCTAACAGCAATGGATATAATAACGATGATTAAGGGTGAAGTCCTATATAATGAATTAAACAAAGTCTTTGAAGAAATACTTAATAAGGGAGTATTCCCTATTAAAAAAGAACCTACAAAGACATCCTTGTTGGATGATTTTCTTGTATCAGGCTCAATGAGTAGATTTGACAGGCTATTTTAGGCATTGGGCAGATATCAAACTTATAAGGAATACTCGAATAGTGTCATTTCTGAAAAAGATAAACTATTGAATGAAATATATGACAAGTTTGTTATACACTAAAAGCTTAAGACAGAGGGATACGCAAAGTCTATTAAAATCGATTCTGGTGGGCTTTAAATTTACCCTAGAGCTTTAATTGGTTTAATTTTATTTATTTCATCGGCTATCTCACGTTTTGTAATTCTGAGTTCATACTCTTCTTGATACCTTAAGAAATAACCTTGAGAAAGACCAAAATAAGTAGTTAAGCGTAAATCAGTATCAGCGGTGATTCTTCTTTGCCCTTTTATTATTTGATGAATTCTGTTTGGAGGCACGAAAATAGCATTGGCAAGAGCATTTTGTGTAAGGTTATATGGCTCAATAAATTCTTCCTTGAGCATTTCTCCGACTGTTGTTAGGTCTATATGCTTTAACATATGCAATACCTCATTATTAACTACATTTATATTATATAGTACGTACCGCGTAATATCAACCTCACTAAAGTTTTATCTTTACATTAGTTGATAATATTTAATGATAGTCAACTATTTCAACATCAAAAGAATGGTTATCTAGCCATCTAAAGCATATCCTATATTGGTCGTTTATGCGTATTGAATACTGACCTTGCCTGTCTCCAGTTAGGGCTTCTAAACGATTGTTTGGGGGAATTCTTAAATCTTCAAGCACTGTTGCAACATTAAGCATCATAAGCTTCCTTAAAGCTCGCTTTTGAATATCATGTGGAAGCTTCTTTGAAAACTCTTCATTCCAGATTTTTTCTGTTTCCTTGCACTTAAAAGATTTAATCATAGATTTAATATTAGCATAAAATAGGTTGTTTATTTATAGCTGCTGACTTTTCTGCTGTATTTGGCGTATAATACAGTTATCAATATTAAAGGATGAATAATGGATATTCTGATTATAGGGAATGGTTTTGACCTAGCACATGGCTTAAAGACTTCATATAAGGACTTTTTGGACTTTTGCGTAGAGCGAAATAACAAAAGAATTCCTAGGGCAGTAAATTATGGAACAACTTTTATTGATAATATTTGGTTAAGACATTTTTTGCTTAGACAAGAAGAACTTAGTAACACTTGGATTGACCTAGAAGAAGAGATACTTGCAGTCATAGAAACTCTTTCAAATATTGCAAGACTTCAACCAGTTGCAAATTCAAATTTTAGCTTTCCAGTGATGTTTGTAATAAGAAAAGATGCAATTAACTTTCAATTCTCCAATATTGCAGAATTTATTAAGCCTGTAAATTATAATTGTCAAACAGATGAATGTGGATATAAAGAACTTGAAACAAATGATTTTTCCAGTATATATTACTTTGTTAAAGATTTTGACAGTTTGGTACGACTTATCTACGATAAGCTCAGAGAGTTTACAGAAGAGTTTGAAAAATATCTGATTGAAAATGTAAATGCTTGCTTGCAATCTCAAGTTGCTTCTGATTATAAATTAACATTAAAAACAAGCAGGCTTTATGTATTAAGTTTTAATTATACCAATACATGTGAAAGTTTATATCAATATAATTGTAATACTCTTGCTAAGGATTTAAGAATTGAAACAACTTATGTACATGGAAAAGCAAACTCTTCTGGTGATTCTAATTTAGTCTTAGGAACAAAAAGTTTCAGCAATAAAGATATCCCGCCATGTTTTAATATCTTTCAAAAACATAACCAAAGACACAAATATAATACAATAGAACCGTATCAGGAATTATTAAGGTTAATAAAGCTTCCTAACACAAATCCCGTCTTTCACATAATTGGACATTCCCTTGATGAATCAGACCATAAAATATTGAAACATATATTGGATGCGGATAAAAATGCCACTATAAAGGTCTATTATCATGATGAAGAATCGCAAGAGAGATTAATTAATAATATTACCGATATTATTACTGAAGAAGAAGTAATGGCAAAAGTTCAGTTTATAGACCAACACGATGAAAAAAGAGGAATTCTAAGACCTGTCGAGAGAACCGTTTTAACTTCATATTAATATTTATTTTATACTAAATTGATTTGTAGCTACATTATTAAAGAGGCTGTTTTTATTAATGTTAGCTGTATTTGATGCATATATCTGAATATTGGAATTTTCACTGCAAATATCATAAACAGCATTTTTATAGTAGAATACAACAAAGGAGAATTCTACTATGGCAACTATTTTAGAGCAAAAATCACAGATTGATAAACTATGGGAAACATTTTGGTCTAACGGAATATCAAACCCCCTAACTGTGATAGAACAAATTTCATATCTCCTTTTTATCAAAGAGCTTGATGAAAAACATACTCTGGAAGAAAGAAAGTCCCTAAAGTTTAAAAAGCCTATTGAGCATCCAATATTTAAAGATGATGCAGATTCTCAAATAATGCGTTGGTCTAGGTTTAAAGACTTGAAACCTAGTGAGATGTTTGATGTTGTCCAAAACAAGGTCTTTCCTTTTATTAAGACTCTAGGCGGTGATAAGTTTGCTCAATATATGCAAAATGCGGTATTTATGATACCAACTCCCGGATTATTGGCTACTGCTGTAGATATGATTTCTAACTTAGAGATGAAAGATATTGATACTAAAGGGGATTTGTATGAATACCTTTTGTCTAAAATAGCTCAAGCAGGTGTAAACGGTCAATTCAGAACCCCAAGACATATTGGGAAAATGATGGTGGAATTGGCTGATATCAAACCTGATGATATTATTTGCGACCCGGCATGCGGTACAGCAGGCTTTTTAGTTTGTGCAACTCTATACCTTAGAGAAAAATATCCTGAAGCATTTATGGATGCAAAGTTTAACAAACACTTTAGCGAAAATATGTTTTATGGTTACGATTTTGATTATTCTATGTTGCGTATAGCGTCAATGAATATGATGACACACGGACACAAAAACCCTAATATAGAATATCAAGATTCATTATCTGAAGATGTTTCAAGTTTAGCTGACTTTTGTACTTGTGTTATAGCTAACCCTCCATTTAAAGGCTCTCTTAATGAAGATACTATTGCTAAAAATATAGTATCAGCTGTTAAAACTACAAAAACAGAGCTTCTGTTTTTAGCCTTGATGATTAGAATACTAAAATCAGGAGGTAGAGCCTGTGTCATAGTTCCTGATGGTGTACTGTTTGGAACGTCAAACGCTCATTTATCCATAAGAAAAAAACTTATTGATGAACAACAACTGCAAGCGGTAATTTCTATGCCTTCAGGTGTTTTTAAACCCTATGCAGGAGTGTCAACAGCAATTTTAATATTTACTAAGACAAATTCAGGCGGTACAGATAAAGTCTGGTTCTATGATATGCAAAACGATGGCTTTACGCTAAACGATAACCGCACACCAATAGAAGAAAATGATATCTTTGATATTATTAAAACCTACAAAAACAGATTTAATGAAGATAATACAGATAAAAAAGCTAAACACTTCTTTGTAGATGTGGATGAAATTAGAAAGAATAACTACGACCTAAGTATTAACAAATACAAAGAAGTAGAATATGAACAAGTCCAATACGACTCACCAAAAACAATTTTAGCTGAAATTCAAACTATTGAAACCGAAGTCCAACAAGGCTTGGCTGAATTGGAGGCTATGCTGTAGTGGGAGAAACAATATACAAAACATTGGATGAAGTTGCTTCGATAGAATTTGGTACACGAGTAGTAAAATCAAAAGTTGCAGGTACTCAATATCCTGTTTACGGTGGTGGCGGTGAAACCTTTAGAATTGATTCATATAATCGTGAAAATCGTGTTGTTGTGGGAAGATTTGCACTATCCAAACAGTGTACAAGATTTGTAAGTGGAAAATTCTTTTTAAACGATAGTGGTCTAACTGTCAAAACAAAAGATGAGACTGTTCTTATTCAAGATTTACTGGATAAACTAATTTTATATAGTAATGATTTAATTTATAATCTTGCAAGGGGTGCTGGTCAAAAGAACCTAAATATTAATGATTTCAAAGAATTAAAAATAAGTTTTCCTTTAAATATTGAAGAGCAGCAACGTATAGTAAAGATATTAGATAAGGCAGAAGAGATACGCATAAAGAAAAAGCTTGCAAACGAAAAGCTGGACGAATTCCTAAAATCAACTTTCATCGACATGTTCGGCGACCCTGAATTTAACAATAAAAACTGGGAAAAAGTTGTAATAAGAGATGTTGTAAAAGATGTAAAATATGGAACTAGCAGTAAAGCAGGTTTAACTGGTACGTATCCAATATTAAGAATGGGTAATCTCACATATAATGGAGCAATTGTTTTAGATGATTTAAAATATATAGATTTAAAAGAAAGCGAAATAGATAAATATACCGTTCATAAAGGCGATATATTATTTAATAGAACAAATAGCAAAGAATTGGTAGGAAAAACAGCCGTGTATAGAGGAACTAATACGGTTGCGTTTGCAGGGTATTTAGTAAGAGTTAGAACTAATAATTTGGCACACTATGAATTTTTGAGTGCATTCATGAACTCCTCTTATATGAAAAAGAAGTTACAAATGAAATGCAAAAATATTGTAGGTATGGCTAATATAAATGCACAAGAATTTCAGGATTTTGATATTTACTTGCCTCCAATTGACCTTCAAAACCAATTTGCCCAAATAGTCCAAAAAGTCGAAGCACAAAAGGAAAAGAACCAAAAAGTAATCGAACAGATGGACAACCTCTTCAACTCCCTCATGCAACAAGCGTTTAATGGAGAATTGTAATGGAAGATTTTTCAATATTAACAATTAAGTTATTATTTTTGCTATTACCTGGTATAATATATCGTCTCTTATATGAGAGATGGCAATTTAGACCTAAACGGCATTTTAATGTATTTATAATATATTCTTTTATTGGTAGTGTTGTCTTTTATGGCTTATATTATTTGATTTTTGTCAAATTGTTTCATATGTACAAACAAGTATTCTTTATGAATAATTTATTAAATGTAGATGACTTGTCTCTGCATTATATTGAAATATTTTGGACTGTAGTAATAGCTATTTTTTCAGTTTACGTTGTATCTTGGGAAAAAAATCATAAGTATTTATCTATGTTGTTGACAAAGTGGAAATTTATAAAGGAATCTTTGGAATTTTTTAAGCCTACTTTTGTTGAACCAACAATAGGTGTATGGGATTGTGTTTTTGATAATTGCGGGGATAATGAATGTTGGATAAAAGTATACAATATACAGAAAGATGTTGTGTATGCTGGGTGGCTTGATAAGTATTCAGAATCAGTAAATGAACATGAGTTGTTTCTAACTGATGTAGAAGTGTTATCTGCGAAGGGCAAACTGATAAGAAAGGTGCCAGCTCTTTATCTATCACAAAAAACTGATAATATTGTAATAGAATTTATGAAATACGGCGAGGAGGAAGTGTGTGAAGAAAAAAGAAGTACAAACACAAAAGGTAAAGAAAACCGAAGCATCCGCTAAGTACGAGTATAATAACTCTAAAACCGAGCGTTCTTCAATAATCAAGGCTACAGAACGTTGTTCTTCTACATCTGGCAAAAAAGGAACTAGGCCAGGAAAAAAATAGATTTGTAAATTTTTATTAAGATTGTCTAATAAAAAGTACGATTTTCTCATCCTGGCATGGAATCGACTGATATAATGAATATATAAGATGAGTGTTTTAAACACACTTGACTTATATCGTATACGAACCGATAGTCGAAACGGGGATAAATAAACACAAGGAGGTGAAGGCTAATGGCTAAAATCTTAAAACCTGGGACTGATGCTCCAAAATCAGGTCAGTATAGAGAAGTCGGTCCTAGAGGCGGATATGTTTCTAATACTGAAATAACTGCCGTTGCTGGTAAAAATTTGCCACCAACTAGCAGACCTGGAAACGGCTTCATTTTAGTTGACCCCACTAAGCACAGTAAATAGCTTGCATCTGGGAAATGCAAGCTATTTATAAAACCACTTGGAATCCGTGGTTAAAAGAGCGAATACTTTTAAGTATTCGCTCTTTTATTTTGCCATTTTGTAATACAAAATTCAAGTGTTTCATGAAGATATGTAAATAAAGTCTAAATATGCTTTTTATTCTCTAGTTCATCTCCAAGGTATCAGATGGAATATCTTTCGCTGATATTGTTGGATTTAAAAGTGTTAAATATTTAAGATTATCACAACCTATAACCAATTTTCTTTTTTCTTCAATGTTTTGTGTAGCTTTTTGTGATAATTGCTTAATTTCTGGTTTTGCTTTTATTGCAGGAACTATTTCCATTCCTTGGATTAATAAGCTACTAATCTTTTCCAAGGCAATTCTAAGATAATTCTTGAATTCATTCTTGTTAATATCATCATTTAGGACCATTTTGCTTTCGTTGATTGCTTCTTCGATTAACTGGTCTATATACGCTTTTCTATCATTTTCCTTGTCGGCACGTAGCATTTCAATTGTTTGCTCGATTATCTTTAATTTTGAAGCGGACTTGTCTAATTTGACTTTTTCCAGTTCTTCAATGGTTTTTTGGCATTCTAAAACATGGTGGAAAAGGTTTGCGCCTTTATCAGCTAAGGATAAAAATAAGGCAGCACCGCTTCCGATAAATTTCAAGCCTATCCATTCTGTACCTACATCAAAATTGGAAACAACTACTTCCTCATTTATGTACTTGAAGGGTGAACAAATGGTTTTTATATCTTCAAAAAAACTTATATAATCATCAATTGATGAATACTGTTCAGGAAGTTTAATATTTAATGTATCAATATCTTCCTCTTGTAAAACACCTAACAATGTTTGCTGTAAAAGCTTCATAGCGGTTATTGTTTCAGTTTTAACTGTACCTAAAAGAGTTTTACTTTGATTATTGACGGTAATAGTATTTTCTACCGAATTTTTCAAGTTTGGAATTGCAGATAATCTAGAAATCTTATCCTCAAACAAGTTTGCACTGTTCAATTCTTCAACCATTTTAAGGAAATTTTGAATATTTGTAACCTGATACATCCCAGGATAACCACTTATTGGACTATTTGGAATAGTGAGTTGCTCAAACACTGGTATAGCTCTATCTATTAAATCTTGGTAATCTCTTAGTCTCATTAAAATCTCCTAATAAAATGTGGTTATTCATCCCCATCTATTAAATCCAACAATTCTTGGAATACATACATATTACTTCTTCTACCACTCGCTTCTCTTTTGAGCGTAATAATGTTATTATCGGACAGCTTTTGGAGTGTTGTAGAAACAGTTTTTCTATTTTGAATGCATGCATCTTCTGAGAATGTAGTTGATGTAAAGACTGGTCTTGCAAAAATTGCATCAATAATATTTGACGCATATTGTGATTTAGTGGCATCAGGAATAACAACCTTCATTTTATTGTACAAGTCAAGTATTTGGCTAATTTTCATAGTATTAATGCTTGATTGTTCAATGATTGCCCTTAAGAAAAATTCAATCCAGTCTTGCCAGTTGTTGTTTGCGGTAATTTCTCTTAAACGGTTGTAATATTCTTCTCTATTCTTCTCAAAATACTCACTTAAATAGAATATAGGTTGAGATAAGTAGTCTTTTGAAAACAAGAATATTGGAATTAATAATCTTCCTAATCTGCCGTTTCCATCTAAGAATGGGTGAATTATTTCAAATTGAGCGTGTACTATTGCTAATTGAATTAGTAAATCCGAATAATCGTTATTGATAAACTTTTCCCACTCGTCAAGATAGCTAACAATTTCATTCGGTGCAGGAGGAACAAAGGAAGCTGTTTCTATTGTTGAATTTTTCGGTCCAATCCAATTTTGAATTTTCCTAAATTCACCACGAGCTTTATTTTCTCCTCTAACACCACTTAATAGAACTTTGTGAATATCTTTTACCATGTTTAAGTGAATAAAAGGTCTTTCTTGCAAAAGGTCAACAGCATATGACATTGCTTCTCTATAGTTCAAGATTTCTTGAATATCTTGATTCTTATAATTTCCAAAGTTTTCACCAGCTTCATGTTGTAGAACTTCAGTAAAAGTTGCTTGAGTTCCTTCTATTCTTGAAGACATTGTCGATTCTTTCACCGTCATTGGTGCTAATAGAATTTTAGGATTGATAAGATGACTTAACGCTCCGTTATAATTTGAAAGAGAAGCATGGGCTTTTCCTATTAACGGAACTAATGGAACTAAGTCTATTTCAATATCTTTTATGAATTTAGGTTTTGCTGGCGTTGCCATATTTATTCTCCTATGAGATTATTATACCACAAAAAATAAATAGCGTGTAAAATTATTTCATTTATTACATACAAATTCTATTGTGTGTAATATTATACTTAAAACTATACACAAGTAACTTTGTGTGTAATATTTGCCCTATAAAATTATTTGTGTGTAATATTCACCTAAAAACTACATACAAGTAATTTTGTGTGTAGTGATTACCTAACAAATGTATATAAACAATAAATTCATGCTATAATCTTTTCAGGTGGCGAGTATGAGCAATTTCGAATTCCTAAAAAATGAATGGTTTGACATATATGAATTAGCTAAAGAAGCTGAAGAGTTTGTTTATGCAAAGCCTGTATTTGCTTGTCTTACCAATAGAAAAGCTCTGGAAAA
>DVJQ01000012.1 GCA_018716625.1 Candidatus Galligastranaerophilus intestinavium
TCTGTTTGTAAAAGTAAAGATATAAAATATTAAAATATTTACATTTTGTAATAAATTTGGTTAAAAATCCCATAAAATAGTATATTTTAAGTGTGTTCCGCCTGTTAAATATATCATAACTTTAAAAAAACAAATACACAATATTGCCAAAAACATTTAAAAAATCAATAAAAAAGCCTTGCATTGAAAAATTTAACATGTATGATTTAATATATCGTAAATTATAAAGGAAACTAATGTCAAAAGACGTAATAGAATTTGAAGGAACTATACTTGAGTCATTGCCAAATGCTATGTTTCGCGTGGAGCTTGAGAACGGGCATGAAATCTTGGCTCATATTTCAGGAAAGATAAGAAAGAATTTCATTAGAATTCTTCCGGGTGACAAGGTAAAAGTCGAGATGACTCCATATGACCTGACGCGAGGCAGAATTACATACAGGCTAAAATAAAATAATAAAGGAAAATAAAAATGAAAGTAAGAGCATCAGTAAAACCTATTTGCAAAAATTGCAAAGTAATTAAAAGAAGGGGCAAAGTAACGGTAGTTTGCTCGGATCCAAGACACAAACAAAGACAAGGCTAAGTAAATTAAATCAATAGGAGATATAAATAAATGGCAAGATTGGCTGGGGTTGATTTGCCCCGTAACAAAAGAATGGTTATAGCTCTAACCTATATTTATGGAATCGGACCGACAAGAAGTGCCAGAATTCTAGAAGCTTGCGGTATTTCGCAAGACCTTAGAACTGACGACTTGACGGATGATGATATTAAAAAATTAAGAGATGAAATATCTCATTATACAATTGAAGGTGACCTTAAAAGAGAAGAATCTCTAAACATTAAAAGGCTGTCTGAAATTAACTCTTACAGAGGCGTAAGACACAGAAGAAAATTGCCTGTAAGAGGACAAAGAACAAAAACAAATGCCAGAACTCGCAGAGGTAAAAAATCCGGACCTATTGCAAACAAAAAGAAATAATGTGGCTTTGAAGCGTAAAGTTTGAAATTAACTAAAAGGAAGATAATATAATGGCTAAACCTACAAAAACTAAAAAGAAAGAAAGAAAGAATGTATTGCAAGGTGTTGTACATATACAATCAACTTTTAACAATACAATTGTTACTTCAACAGATACTCAAGGTAATGCTGTTGCTTGGGCTTCAGCAGGTGCATGCGGTTTTAAAGGTGCCAGAAAAGGTACACCTTTTGCAGCGCAGTCTGCTGCAGAGCTGGTTGCTAAAAAATCGGTCGATCAAGGCATGAAAAAAGTTGAAGTATTTATAAAAGGACCTGGTTCAGGCAGAGAAACTGCAATTCGTGCAATACAAGCTGCAGGTCTTGAAATAACACTTATTAAGGACGTAACTCCTATTCCTCACAATGGCTGCCGTCCTCCTAAGAAAAGAAGAGTATAACAATATAAAAAAAGGAGCTAAAATTGGCTAGATATACAGGACCGACAAATAAATTATACAGAAATTTCGGTGTCAAGGATTTGTCCAACCGTAAATTGACATCGTCTATGAGACAAAATTCTTCAGGACAGCATGGTGCTATGAGAAAAAAAGCCTCTGATTATGCCCTACAACTGAAAGAAAAGCAGAAGATACGTCTTACTTATCTTGTTTCAGAAAAACAATTTGCAAAGTACTATGAAACTGCTTCTCGTAAGACAGGCGTAACCGGTACAATTATGTTGCAAATGCTTGAATCAAGACTTGATAACGTAATATTTCGTGCAGGTTTTGCAGTTACAAGACGTCAGGCAAGACAGATTGTTAACCATGGACATGTTCTTGTAAATGGCAAAAAAGTTGATATTCCCTCCTACTTGTTGAAAGCCGGAGATGAAATTACTGTAAAATCAAACAGTCAAAATTACATTAAAAATGTTCAAGAATCAATTGATATGGCACTTTCGTTTGCTTGGCTAAATGTAGACAAAGCTGCTCAAAAAATTATTTTTGACAGAGTACCGCAAAGGGAAGAGATGGACCCTGAATTCAAGGAACAACTTGTAATTGAGTACTACTCTAAATAGTAATTAGGAGAGAATGAAGAATATGGAACTTAAAATTAAAAACGTTAATACTACAACAAGCTCTGACGGTTCTCAGTATGGCAAGTTTGTTATTGAGCCGCTAGAAAGAGGCTATGGTGCTACAATTGGTAACTCTCTCAGACGTGTATTACTCTCTAGCCTTGAAGGTGCAGCTGTAACTTCTGTAAGAATTGAAGGTATTACTCACGAATACACTTCTATCCCGGGTGCTGTGGAAGATGTTATAGATATCATGTTGAACCTAAAAGGTCTTGTTGTAAAAACAGAAAGTAGAGATGTTCAACATTTAAGGCTTGATGTTACAAGATCTGGTCCTGTTTTGGCTTCTGATATTGAGTTGCCTGCGGGAGTTAAAATCGTTAACCCTGATTGTTTAATTTGTACACTTGCTGAAGGCGGTTCAATCCATGCCGACATAGTAGTTGAGGTTGGCAAAGGTTACGTTACACAAGATGTATTAAAAGAGCAAAAAAATGGAATGCCGATCGACATGTTGCCTATTGATGCAGCATTTATGCCGATTAAACGTGTAAGTTATGTTGTTGAACCTGCTCGTGTGGGTGAAAACCTTGACTATGATAAATTGACTCTTGAAATTTGGTCAAATGGCTCAATCGATGTAACACAAGCACTTTCAAAAGGGGCAAATCTGTTAATTGAGCACTTCTCTCAAATTGCTGCAATTACAGGTACTCCTGTAAGTGTAAGAGTTGAAGAAGAAGCTAAGGTTGAAACTGTTCAAGATGATACTCCGGCATTTACGATTGAAGACTTAGAGTTGTCAGTGCGTGCTTATAATTGCCTAAAAAGAGCAAGTATAAACTCTATGGCAGAACTTCTAAAGAAATCAGAACATGATTTGTTGAATATTAAAAATTTCGGTAAAAAATCTTCTGATGAAGTTATTGAAAAATTACACCAGTTAGGCTTGGATCTTCAGCCCAACCCTGAAGGTGTGGATGATTTAGAACTAATATAGCAAAAGGATAAATAAAATGAGACACCAATGTAAAAGACATCATTTATCAAAACCGGCTGATCAAAGAAAGGCATTGTTGCGCTCTTTGGCTACCGAATTGTTTTTGCATGGCGAAATTACTACTACAATGGCAAGAGCTAAAGCACTTCGCCCATATGCTGAAAATGTTATAACATTTGCCAAAAAAGGTGATTTGGCTTCACGTCGCCAAGCTGCAAAATTCATTTTTGATAAAGAAACTTCAAAATATATGAATCTTGAAACAGGTGAGATATTTGACACACCTCAAGAAGGACAAAAACTTCCTTCCCAGACTGTTTTAAGACAATTATTTAGTGTTATCGGCAAAAAGTATGCAACTCGTAATGGTGGCTATACAAGAATATACAGACTTGCACCAAGACGCGGTGATGCAGCTGAGATGGCATTAATTCAACTTGTGTAATGACAATACGCTACGTGCTCAAAATTCAATATTTGGGTGAAAATTATCGCGGGTCGCAAAAACAGCCAAATGGTAATACAATCCAAAATAAACTTGAAGAAGCACTTTGTACATTGATAAAAAAGGACATACGCACTATATTTTCAGGCAGGACTGACTCCGGTGTCAGTGCCCGTTGTCAGAGCGTTCATTTTGATATAGAGTTTGAAATTTTGGACAAATTAAAATTTTTAAAGTCTCTAAATGCAATTTTGCCTGACGATATAAGAGTTTTTAATATTGAAAAGACTGATGAGTGTTTTCATGTTCAAAAGTCTGCAAAATTTCGCCATTACAAGTATGTTATCAGAAATCATTTTTGCGATGATGTATTTGATAAATGTGTGTTGCATTATCCGTATAAACTGGATGCAAACAGAATGGATGCTGCGCTTGCATATTTGGTTGGTGTACACGATTTTAGTGCGTTTAAGTCCAAATCAGACAACCCTGCATGTTTGTGTGAAATATATTTGGCACAAGCACGCAGAAGTTCCGATAATAAATATGTAATAATTGACATTATCGGCAACAGGTTTCTGTATAACATGGTAAGAACAATTGTCGGAACCTTGCTTTTGATTGAAAAAAATAACCTCGAACCGCTATCGATGTTAGAAATATTAAAATCAAAAGACCGCTCCAGAGCTGGTATTACGGCGCCAGCCGTTGGGTTAACGCTCGAGAGCGTTGGTTATAACAATTGTCTTGAATATATAAAAACAAATAAAAACATAGGAAAGGTACATAAATGAAAACATTTAGCGCAAAGCCGCTTGAAGTTGAAAGAAAATGGTATGTAGTAGACGCAGATGGTCAAACACTGGGTCGTCTTGCTGTTGCCGTTGCAAATATTCTACGCGGTAAAAATAAACCTCAATACACACCACATGTTGATACCGGTGATTTTGTAGTGGTTATTAATGCTGCAAAAATCCAAGTGAGCGGCAAAAAGGAAACTGATAAGCTTTATCGTTCACACAGCGGATACCCCGGCGGTTTTAAAGAAATAAGCTTTAAAGCGCTTATGGAAAAAGATCCGACTCGTGCAATAGAAAAAGCTGTTAAAGGCATGTTGCCTCACAACACATTAGGCGATCAGCAATTTACTAAATTAAAAGTATATGCTGGTGACAAACATCCTCATGAGGCACAAAAACCTGAAAAATATGAAATCAAAGGAGACAAGTAATAATGGCAGATGCTAAATTAGAAGTAGTTAAAACCGGCAGAAGAAAATGCTCTATTGCGGTTGCAAAAGTTGTGTCCGGTAAAGGCAGAGTATTTATTAACGGTAAAACACTTAAAGGTTATTTCGGCAATCGCCCTTCGCTTGAGATGGCAATTTATCGCCCGCTTGTACTAACTGACAACCAAGATAAGTTGGATGTAAGAGTTAAGGCTGTTGGCGGCGGTGTTTGCGCTCAAGCTGATGCGATTAAACATGCAATTTCTCGCGCTTTGCTTGAAATGAATGAAGAATTTAAGCCGGTGTTAAAACAAGAAGGTCTTTTAACACGCGATGCAAGAGTTAAAGAACGTAAAAAATACGGTCGCAAAAGAGCAAGAAAAAGATTCCAATTTTCAAAAAGATAATTTTATATCAAACAAAAACCGCCCTAAATTGGGCGGTTTTTTTAGTAAACAAATATATGTATATTGTTTGTCTGATTTAAAACCTGATGTTCTGTGGCATAATTACTCACATAAGGAGGTTATAATGGTTGATTCAATTAATGACTCAATATATTCACAAAACCTTATGGGGGCTTATTCGATTGGCAGTTACTCTCAATTGAATAAAACAGATACAGAGGTTTTTGAAGACTCTTTTCAGGATGTTTTGGATAGTGTTGGTGATAAGACTCAAGAGAATTCTGTGCAAAAAATAGACGAAAGCTCATTGGGCATTCCTTTGGGTATGGAAATAAATGGTATTCAGGAAGTTGAAGAAGTTGCACAAGGTGATACTTCTCAATCGGGCGGCAGTGGTTCATCATCACAGGAGGATGATGAAGAATATGATGAAATGGACTTAAATCAAGACGGTACTGTAAGCCCTGCTGAGATGATTATTTATGAAATGACCCATGGTGCAACCAAGGATAACAACTCGCAAGTTTCTTCGGCTGATTCTTCGCTTATTAGTGAAGCTATAAGTGCATATATGGCAGCTTAGTCTTTAAATTTTTCAATTATTGCATTGGCAATTCTTTTTGAAGCAAGCCCGTCTCCGTAAGGATTTGCGGCTTGTTTCATTGAATTGTAAAATTCTTTATCATCAAGCAATTTTTGTACTGTTGATATGATTTTATCTCTGTGAGCGCCAACTAACTTTACACATCCGAACTCAAGCGCTTCAGGGCGTTCTGTTTCATCTCTTAAAACAAGTACGGGCACACCAAGTGAGGGCGCTTCTTCCTGAACTCCGCCTGAATCGGTTAAAATTATATGTGATTTTTTCATCAAAGTTGCAAATGGTGCATAGTCAAGCGGGTCAATTAATTTTACCCTTTCTACTCCGCCAAGCTTTTTTCTTACCGTATTTTGCACATTAGGGTTCAAATGAACAGGATAAACAAACTGAATATCTTTGTTTTTGCTAACCAATTCCAAAACTGCGTCACAAATTTCTTCAAGCGGTTTCCCAAAATTTTCGCGTCTGTGTGAAGTTAAAAGTATGGTTTTTAAATTATCATCAAGCCCTATAAAATCAAGCTCTGCCTCTTTGTTTTCTACAGTGTACAAAAGTGCATCTATAACTGTATTTCCTGTTTTGTATATGGAATTTGGTGTTTTTATTCCCGAGTTTTTTATATTGTCAATTGCGCCTTGAGTCGGGCAAAAGTGCATATCGCACACCGCATCAGCTAAAACCCTGTTTATTTCCTCGGGAAAAGGGTAGTCTTTGTTAAATGTTCTAAGTCCCGCCTCAACATGACCTATGGGAATTCTTGCGTAATAAGCGCTTAGCGCGGCAGCAGCAGCTGTTGTAGTGTCGCCATGTACAAGGACAATATCGGGTTTAATTTTTTCAAAAATTTCTTTTGTCTGTAAAAGCACATCAGAAGTCAACCCCCAAAGGTTTTGGTTTGGTTTCATCAGGTTTAGGTCATAATCAGGTGTAATTTCAAAAAGTTCAAGAACTTGATCAAGCATTTGCCTGTGTTGAGCTGTAACAACTGTTATTGCTTCAAGCTCCTCTCTTGATTGTATTTCTTTAACAAGAGGCGCCATTTTAATAGCCTCGGGGCGTGTTCCAAATACTAATGCTACTTTTATTTTCTTTTTCATACACTAAATTGTATTAAAATCATATCTAAAAAACAAGCTTATTTTGTGTTTGTCATGCCCTTTTGTTTGTTGTAAAATGTTATCAATAGGCAGTTTAGGAGTTTAAATTTTGAGCCAGACTAATTTATTTGACCATGGAAAAATTGTTCCTGTTAATATTCGCGATGAGATGAAGCGTTCGTATATAGATTATGCTATGAGCGTTATCGTAGGACGTGCTTTGCCTGATGTAAGAGATGGTTTAAAGCCTGTTCACAGGCGTATTTTATTTGCTATGAACGAGCTTGGAATGACGCCTGATAAACCGTTTAAAAAATGTGCCAGAATCGTCGGGGAAGTTCTCGGTAAATATCACCCCCATGGTGACAGTGCGGTGTACGAGTCTTTGGTTCGTATGGCTCAGGACTTTGCAACAAGATACTTAACAATTGACGGTCATGGTAACTTTGGTTCTGTTGATGGCGACTCTGCTGCGGCAATGCGTTATACCGAAGCCAGAATGCACAAAATAACAACGTCTATGTTGGCAGATATAGATTGTGAAACCGTAGACTTTACACCAAACTTTGACGGATCTTTGCAAGAACCCTCTGTTCTGCCTGTCAGACTGCCTATGTTGTTGCTAAATGGCGTGTCAGGCATTGCTGTCGGTATGGCTACAAATATCCCCCCGCATAACTTGTGCGAAATAGTTGACGGCACAATTGCAATGATAGACAATCCTGAAATTACAATAGAAGGTTTAATGCAATATATTAAAGGCCCTGACTTTCCTACTGCCGCAACAATAATTGGTACATCAGAAATCAAAAAGGCATATGAAACAGGTCGTGGTTCAATAAAAATGTCTGCAGTATCTTCAATTGAAGAACTCCCCGGCGGAAACGGCAGGCAAGGCAGGACTGCAATTGTCGTTACTGAAATTCCTTATCAGGTAAACAAAGCAGCACTGATTGAAAAAATTGCCGACCTTGTAAAAGAAGGTAAAATACAGGGTATATCAGATATCAGAGATGAGTCCGACAGAGAAGGTATGAGAGTTGTAATAGAACTCAAGCGCGATGCAAAACCTGATGTTGTAAGAAATAATCTGTATAAGCAAACTGCACTTATGACAAGCTTTGGCGTTAATATGGTGGCTCTTGTGGGTCAGCAGCCAAGGTTGCTTAATTTGTATGAAGTCTTAAACGAATTTATCGAGCATCGGGTAGATGTAATTACAAGAAGAACTATTTTCTTCTTAAAGAAGGCAAAAGCTCGCGCTCACATATTGGAAGGTTTAATGATTGCGCTAAATGCGCTGGATGAAGTCATTGAACTTATTAAAAAATCAAAAAATACTGAAGAAGCCAGAAATGGTTTGATGTCGCGCTTTGGGCTTGATGTAGAGCAAGCAAATGCAATTTTGGAAATGCAATTAAGGCGCTTGACCGGCCTTGAGCAGGACAAAATAAGAGCTGAGTATGATGATTTAATTAAGAAAATTGCTGAGTACGAAGCTATTCTTGCAGATAGAAATAAAGTTTTGGCATTGATTAAAAATGAACTCTTGGAAGATAAAGAAAAATATGGCGATGACAGAAAGACACAAATTTTGCCGGAGCAAGGCGAGTTGAATATTGAAGATTTAACCCCAAATACCGCAATGGCTGTCTTTATAACACGTCAGGGTTACATAAAACGTATCTCGCTTGATACTTTTGAGCGTCAAAATCGTGCAACACGCGGTAAGGGCGGTATGAAAACAAAAGAAGACGATGATGTGGACCATTTCTTTACTGCGATGATGCATGATAAAGTCCTTTTCTTCTCTTCAAAAGGTGTTGTATACAGCTTAAATGTATATGATTTCCCTGAGGGCTCTCGCCAATCAAAGGGTTTACCCATCATTAACGTATTACCTATAGAACAAGACGAGCAAATTACCGCTGTTGTACCTGTAAGCGAGTTTAACCCCGATACAAATTTAATTATGTTAACAAAGAAAGGTTATATTAAACGTATCGGACTTGATAACTTTGTAAACATCAGGCGAAACGGCATTATAGCTATAGGACTTGAAGAAGGTGATACACTTAACTGGGTAAAACTTGCTCAAAATAACGATGAGATAATTATCGGTACATCCTGCGGTATGGCAATCCGTTTTTCAATTGAGGATTTAAGACCATTGGGACGTTCTGCAAGGGGTGTGAACTCTATGAAACTCAGAACGGGAGATACAATAATCGGTTGCGACGTTGTACCAAAGGATTACGACGCTGACTTGTTGGTTGTAACATCAGACGGTTTCGGTAAGCGCTCAAAACTAAGTGAATTCAGACCTCAAAACAGAGGTGGTCTGGGTCTTATTGCAACTAAGTTCAAGTCTGCGGCATCAAGACTTGTTGCGCTTACAATCGTTGATGAGCACGATGATATTATGGTTGTTACGGCAAACGGCATCGTAACTCGCGTAAGCGCTGCAGACATCTCGCGTCAGGGCAGACCTGCTACAGGTGTTAAGGTACAAAATCTTGTCGATAATGACACTGTAGTTTCCGTAAACAAGATAATTAACCCTGATGATGATAGTGCAAGCTCAGCTAATGTTGATTCAGATAAAGCAAATCAACAAGACAGCGACGTTTCGCAAGGAAACCTTGAACTATAAAGGGTTTAAATAAAATTATATCCCGCAACATAACTTGTTGCGGGATATTTATTATCTTTGTTTTGTTTAGGAGACTAAATAACCCCTAGTACATTTCACCCATACCAAATGTAAAGAACCCGTTGCTGCGGTCTTTTCCGCCTGTGTTTGTAAACGGTATCGCGTAGTCTAAGTTAATCGGCCCAAGTCCGGGTATAAAGACTCTCAAGCCCACACCGGCTGTAATGGCGTATCCGGGTCTGTCATATAGTTTGTTTGTGAGAGAATCACCAAATATTGTACCTGCATCAACAAAAGCGGCAAGTCTTACATTGTTTAAGAATGTGTTTGTTGTGAGTCTGTCCATAAATGGTATAGGCGTTCTAAATTCAGCCGTACCCATCATAAAACCGTTGCCTGTACCGACTTCTGATATATTAAAACCTCTAATGCTATATGGGCCACCAAGTGCAAAGGCTGCAAATTCAGGCATATCGCCATGCAGTTTTCCTCCACCACGCGCAGCCACAACGAAGGTGGATTTTTTACCCACAGGTATAAATTTCTTTAACACCCCATATAGTTTACCAAAAGAATCTGCACCAAACCCTATTGATTCTTCAAGGCAAATGCGTGCCAATACACCTTGTCTTGTATTAACTATAGTATCTCTTGTATCATACGTTAAAGCAGGTGATATTTTTGCATATACTCCGCCGTCAAGTTGTTTTGCACGTTCAGAGAAGTCTATACCCCTGCTTGCAAAGACTTGTCTTGCTTTCCACTCATCACCTTCGTCCAAGTCCACACTTTCGCCGCCAAAGCTTATGCTGCCGCTAAGGTTTTTAAATGCTTTAAATCTCCTTGTAAAAGTTATATCTGCACCATAGCGTTTTTCAATTGCAAGCGGTACTTGATAGCTTCCAAAATTTCTGATAAATGCTCTAAATCCTAAAGTTTGGTTTTCTGACTTAAAATGAGGTTCCAAAAATCCAAGCTCTGCTTGCAGGTTTGGTCTGTCAATAATTGAGCTGTCGTTCATCAAAATACCGGTACCTGCCATAAAATTGATACTCAGCTTTTGCCCCAAACCTCTAAAGTTGTTTTCGGAAAAACCGACTGAGCCAAAGAAACCTGATGTAGAGTCTACACCTACACCCAGAGAAATTTTTCCTGTTCTTTGTTCATCCAGTGATACAGTAATGTTATACTTACCTGTATTTGGGTCCATTTCAATGTCGCGCTTAACATCTTTAAATGCTTGAGTGCCCATAAGTCTCAAAATGTCATCGCGCATAATGTTTTCATTGTATACTGTGCCGGGCTCCAAAAGAATGTTTCTTTTTACGATAAAATCGCGAGTTTTGTAGTTTCCTTCAACTATAACGTCGTTAATTACACCCTCGTCAACAGTTATGTTAACTATTCCGTCAGGATCATCCTGAACGGATGTAACTCTTGCAAGAATATAACCTTTGATACTGTACATTTCCTGAATTTGTTCAATTGCAGAGTTTATGTTTAGTATATTTTGCGGTTGACCTTCGTATTGTGAAAGTATATTCATTATGTCTTTTGTTGCGACAACGTTGTTACCCTCAACAGTAAAACCTTTAATTGGCGGGTTTTCTTCAACAATTATTCTCAGTCTTATTCCTCCACCTTCAGCCCTTAGGGGTACGGCACGTATATTTTGGGTGAAATATCCTGTTTTGTATATTTTGTTTAAGTCGGCAGAGATTGTTTTTCTGTCGTATAAATACCCTTCTTTTGCACTTAATTGATCTTTAATAAAAGATGTTTCTATAATATTGTTTCCAAAAATTTCAACCTGACTTATATACACTGCATCTGTTTCGCCCGAGTTTTCCGACATATCATGTGTATCATTTGCATTGTTGATATTCTCATCTTGAGGCGTAATTTCTTCTTCGAAATTTTCAATATCTTCCTTTTGTTCTTGTTGATTTTCTTGTATTTTCTTTTCTTTTTTAAATTTAAAAAACTTTGGAAATTTAAAGTTAAATGCAGCATAACTCGGTTGCTGGATGAATAAAATCCCCAACACTGTATATATCAGCAACAATTTTTTTATACTTCTCATCTAACTCCGGATAAAAGTCTAGTTTATCTCTCAATATACATTATATAACCAAAAAACATGCGCTGCAAACCCGTCAAATAATGTAACAATTATGCAAAAAAATATATTAAAGGATATAATTACTATTGTAACAGCATGCTGTAGAAGGAGTTTTAATTGGACGCTAAACACAGAGAATTGATTGAAAATATTATAAGACAAAACCCGAATTTTGTAGGTCATGAATATCTTATGGAAAGTATTTGTTCCGAGGTATATAAAAAATCTTACCTTCTTTTAGATGCTGTTTCAAATATTGAAAGTTTAAGAAATTATCTGAATAAGGTTGCTGACACATCTATTTTAAATATTATAAGAAGTCAGGGTGTGGATTCGGTGTCTGATAAAACAAAAGCCAAACAGACAGAAAATACAAAGAAAATTGCACACGAGTCTTTGAGCGGTATGGATTTTGTGCGAAGTGAAGCTAAAGTTAACAGTGCAAAAGCTCCAGAGATTTCTGAGGTAGGAAATGTTAATGAAAATGATGTTGAAATAAATAATCCTTACGAGGGATTAATTGATCCGCTTGAATTTTTCCCTGAAAAAATGTCAAGCCCCGCTCTTGCAAAAAGTATAGTAGAAGCTCTTTATCAGCTTGATTCAAAATATCCTGCAAAAAAATACCTCGATATATTTAAGATGAGATACATTTATAAGTATGAGCAGTCCCTAATTGCAAAGAAAATAAAACTGAGCAAATCTGACCTAAGTAAAAGGTTTTGCGAAATGGTTAAATATATAAGACAACAAATTTTATAGCCTATATTTTAAGATTTTTGCTTTTTGCAAAATTGATATAATTGCTTATTCTGAGGGGTGTATTGTCTTGGCTTTTCCTGAATAAAGGCTGGTAGTTAAAGTTATAAGTCGGCATTGCGTCTTGAATTTTCTGTTTAAACGCTTTTCTTTGCGCCACAGTGCCAAGTTTATTTCTTATCATGGGAGTTAAAATATTTGTGGAAACAATACCACCAACAAATGATGCCAAGACGGCGGCACCGCCTTTTAGGCTTTTAAATTCGGCACTGTTTTTGTCTACGTTCCTAAATGATATTACCCCTTTGTCAATGAGTTTATCTGTCATATTCATTAGTGGCGCAGTTATTATCGCATAAAGACCTATGTTTGAAAGTCCGTCAAAAACCTCTTGAGGTACTAGGAATTTCTTATCTTCCTTGTCAATTTTTTTATTTGTCATTATGCCAAATGTTTGTGCGGCACTTGCGAGAAACCAACCTATTGCTGCATTTATAAATAAGAATTTTCCGTTATCATTAGCAAAATTTGCAACTGTTTTTTGAATAAAATTAGCCATTTTTCGCCTCGTTATTTTCTTTTTCTTCATTGCCAAGGTTGGGCACAAGTTTGTCTAATTTTTCCATTGTTAAATTTGTAAGAGGCGCGTCTACCAAAAAGTTTGTAAATATCATAACTCCAAGTGCCACAAGCGAACCTATGACAGAGGGAGTCCTTTTTATTGCGTCGGACAATTTGCCATCATCCAGTTTTAAAGAGTCAAAACCTTTCTTAAACGTCCTGTATATTTTTTGCTCATCAAGGATTTTTCCTCCGCTGCCTTTTTTACTAAAAGCAAGCTCAGCACCTTTAATCGTAGCTGTCCGTACCACAAGACCTGTAGCCGTCCCGATAATAGCTTTTGCTGCACTTCTCAGTGCGGATATTTTCCTTGTATCTTTGTCAACCTCTTTGTTTCTGAGGTCTATAGCAGGCTGTACAATCAATCCGAAGGTTCCAAGGATTAGTTTTTGATGTACACTGGAAAAGTTGTCGGCACTTTTTAAAACTTTTTGTACATTAGTACCTAAAGGTTTTAATTTTATTGCGCCAAAATTTAATGTGTTGTTGTTGCCTTGTACTTTTTTTATCATATGCTTATCTTTATCCGAGTCTTTTAATGCAAAACATGAAAAAATATTGCTATAAAAGTCCCAAATCTAAAAATATGTTTAATAAATTGTTACAAAATTGGTGATTTGTCATTAACGATTATTTGTTTTAGAATTGTATCACATTAGTATAAAAAATGGAATAGTGAATTTATGCGTGAACCCTTTTTTTATGACATTACATTAAGAGATGGTAATCAGTCATTAAAAAAACCTTGGCAGCTGAGTGAAAAATGTTTAATTTTTGATAAGTTGCGTGAGTTAAATGTTCAGGCTGTTGAGGTCGGTTTTCCTGCTTCTTCCCATATGGATTTTGAAGCATGCAAAACTCTTGCAGATAAAGCTTGGAATAATCTCGTTGTATCAGCACTTGCAAGAACAGTACAAAAGGATATTGATTCTGCTGTTTTAGCAATAGGGCATGCTCAAATTCCCAGAATCCACGTTTTTTTAACACTAAGTCCTTTTCATATGAAATATGTATTAAATAAAGACCCTAATTATTGTGCGCATACTGCAATAGAAGCTGTTAAGTATGCTTATGAGTCTGCAAAAAAGACAAATAAAAACGCACAAATCCAGTTTAGTGTTGAACATTTTGGTGATTGCGAGAATAATATAGACTTTGTTGTTGACACGCTAAAACAGATTGTTAAATCCGGCGCAAGTGTTATTAATCTGCCTAACACCGTAGAGAGAAAACGTCCAAGGGTCTTTATAAACCTTGTTGAGAAGGTAATTGATGCACTTGGAAATGATGTTGTTATTTCCATGCATAATCACAATGACCTTGGTATGGCAACTGCCACAACCGTTGAAGGTTATTTTTCAGGCGTTACACAGCTTGAATGTTGCTTAAACGGATTGGGAGAAAGAGCAGGAAATACTGATTTTGCCCAAGTTGCGGTTGCTCTCTATAACAGTGGAGTTAGTGTTCCTGTTAATTTAGATAAAATATACGAAACGGCAATTACAATCTCTCAGATGTCAAAAGTACCGATATATGAAAAAGCCCCCTTGGTTGGCCCTGAGGCTCTGGCTCACAGGAGTGGAATACATCAGGATGGTGCCATAAAGACAAAAGATATGGAATTTGGCGCATATAGACCCATAAGACCTTCGCTTATCGGTAGGGATGATGACGAGAAAATCGGTTTTACTTCTCAGTCCGGAAAATCGGCAGTTTATGAAATAATCAATAATGCGGGTTATCCTATTACGCTTGACGAAGCTGTTCGTCTTACACCCGTTGTAAAGGAAATTTCCGAACAAAAGGGTGAGCTGGGTGCAGATGAAATCTTGAATGTATACTTTGATAAAATTCTTAACATAGAAGGTGCTTTTGAGCTAATTTCATTCAGGCATGAAAGTTCAGATAAATTTAGACTAGAGTTTAAGTTCAAAAATGAATACAAGGAAGCTTTCGGACGTGGTAATGGCCCACTGGATGCTTGTCTAGACGCTCTTAAAAATGCCGGATTTGAAAGAAAATTATCCTTTTACAAACAGTATGCCTTAGATGAAGATAAGTTTGGTTCCGGAGCAAGCGCTATGAGTGTAATAAACTTGATTGGTCATAACGGCGAGGAAATAATAGGGCGGGCTATTGATAAAAATACCGCCAAAGCAAACGTTAAGGCAATATTTAATGCGCTGAATCAGCTCTACAAGTAAACAAGGTTATATTTTTGCCTGTTTCACGGCTTCTTTTACTGTAGTTACAATATCGTCGTATTTTTTGTTTAAATATAGTGCTCTGCCCATCCCAACTGCACATGCGCCTGCGTTTAAAAGTTCTCTTATATTTTCTATTTGAACACTGCCACATGGCATTACATTTAAAAATTTCATTGGTCTTAGTAAATCTTCAATGTAGGTTGAACTTCCAAGATCTTTTATTGGGAAAATTTTAATAATCGGCACTCTGGCTTTCCAAGCACTATAGGCTTCGTTTGGAGTTGTTGCACTTAGTATAAGCGGCACTTTGCTGCTGGATGATACTTTAGCGAGTCCCATTTGTAATATGGGTGAAACAAGAAGTTTTGCACCTGCTAAAATTCCTTTGTGTGCTTGTGCTGATGTTATAATTCCTCCTTGTGCAACATATACACCCTTTAGAGAAGCAACTTTTTCTATTGTTTCTATACATGAATTAATTTCTATGACTTTTATTCCGCCCTCAAGGTATGCTTGGGCAACTTCAAGTGCTATATCGGGATTATCTTCCCTTATTATGCCGTAAATTCTTGAGTTTAAAATTTCTTTTATTGCTTCACTCATCTTATTGAATACACCCTATCTGCTACTGTACAATTTTTAATTTCAACCTTCATATTTTTGAGGATTAAATTAGAAATTATTTTTTTTGTTTCTACATCTTTTACAATCCATTTAACGGTCTTGTCAGGAAATTGTGTAAATAATTTTGTAGAAAACATAAGTGCTGTTTTTGTTGCATCAATTAAATTCAGATTACTGATGTCAATTTTTAAATCTTTTTGCCTGAATTTTTTAAGGGAAATTTTAATTTCTTCGCTTGTACTTGGGGATGTTTTCTTAATAACTTTAAAAATGCTCATTTTATTCTTTATTAAACTGTCTATATAATATATTTCGGCGGACTTATGTTATTTTTTATAAAAAAATTTTAATTCTCCTCCTTTTGATGTATAATTTTAAATAATTGTTTTTAGTATGAGGCTTGTATGCAAAATTCCGCTATTATTAATTCTATTGATTTGATTGAAAGCGCAAAAGAGGTTTTTGATATTGAGGCAAATTCTGTTTTAGAGCTTAAGAACAGACTTAATGGTGATTTTATTAAGGCAATTGACATTATTTATGCATCAAAAGGCAAAGTGGTAGTTACAGGAATGGGAAAATCAGGACTTATAGGGCGCAAAATAGCATCCACACTTTGTTCTACCGGTACCCCCGCTGTTTTTTTGCACCCCGCAGAATCGACTCATGGCGATAGCGGAATAATATCAAGAAGTGACGTTGTAATTGCAATTTCAAACAGTGGTGAAACTAAGGAATTGTTAAATTTATTACCTTTAATTTTAAGGTTTGGTGTTCCTTTAATTGGAGTTACCGGAGGGCTAAATTCTACTCTTGCGCAAAAAAGTGACGTTGTGTTGAATATTTCCGTTAAGCGTGAGGCTTGTCCGCTAAATAAGGCGCCCACTGCAAGCACAACTGCTACACTTGCCATGGGTGATGCTATTGCTGTTTGCTTGCTTAAAAAACGCGGTTTTTCATATGAAGATTTTTTGCTCTACCACCCTTCCGGCTCATTAGGGAAAGGTATTTTGTACAAGGTTGGCGAGTTAATGGTTAAGGGTGATGACATACCTGTAATTTCTCAAGATGTAAGTTTTGAACAAGCAATAGTTTTTGTGAGTGAAAAGCGCTTAGGTACCGCACTTTTAGTAGATGATAATTCAAAATTGCAAGGAGTGCTAACAGACGGTGATATAAGAAGGGCTGTTATAAAGCATCCAAATGTGAGCAATTTAATGGTAAAAGATGTAATGACTAAAAACCCTAAGACTATTTGTGAAAGTGAACTTTGCGCAAAGGCGCTGGCAATTATGGAGAAATTTTCTATTACTTCCCTTGCTGTTGTTGATGAAAATAATGTTCCTGTGGGACTTTTGCACATTCATGATTTGCTTCGTGCGGGGGTTGCTTAATCTATGTACGATTCTGTTGAAATAAAGTTAAAAGCTTCTAAAATTAAGCTTGCAGCATTTGATGTTGACGGAGTAATGACAGATGGCTCTCTTATATATCTGCCTGATGGTAGTGAAGCAAAGGCCTTTAATGCAAAAGACGGTTTGGGACTAAGCTTATTATCTGCTGCAGGTATAAAAACAGTAATAATAACTGCAAAGGATTCAAATGTTGTTATTAAACGCGCAGAAACACTTAACTTTACAAAGGTTTTTTTGAACCAAAAAAATAAATTGGTTGCCCTTGATTCTATCTGTGAAGAGTTTTCTATTGGATATGATGAGATATTATATATGGGTGACGATTTACCTGATATTGATGTTTTAAAAGCTGTCGGGTTATCTGTTTGCCCTTGCGATGCAATTGATGATGTTAAAAACATTTGCGATGTTGTAACCAATAAAGCAGGAGGCAAGGGTGCGGTTCGCGAAATTTGCGACTTTTTGTTAAGGGTCAAAGGTCTTTCCTTTAAGGATTTAAGAAGACCTACAAATCAGTAGCTATTTTAATAGCTTTACATTTGTTAATAATTTTAACTTTTTTGTCAATATTTTCCCCCTTTGTAACTTTATTAATATAACAATAGTTTTATGAGAGAATTAGAGATGACAGAGATTGAACTGAACACAATTTTTAACATCGTTTGTGATCCTGAGAAAAACGTCTATATGTTGGATAGTGCAAAAAAAATTCAGGAAGTACAAAGAATTGCTCGAATTTTTAATATTGCAAAGGAGCAGCATACAATTTCAAAGCAAATCTCGGCTCGTGCCTTGGCTGCTTTTAAAATGCTCGTAAGTAATAATTAAGGGGATGTTTTTAGACAGTTTTTAAAATTTATGTATAGTTCTTCAAGGATTTGAGATAATTTTTGAAAGTTCAGCTGCATAAAATCAAAAACTATAGAATTAGAGCTTACTTTAGCATTATTTTTGCTAATTAGGGTATCTATACGAACTTTGTATAAGCCACCGTAGCCAATTGACAAAGAAGCCCTAACGTCATTTTTTAGCATGACAAAACTTGTGTTTTCAACTGCAGCTATATATTTTATTTTAATGTCTTTTATTTTAGAGCTTATATAACTTTGATATTTGTCAAAAACAGGCTCAAAAACAACTTTGCACTTTTGCCTGTACGCTTGCTTGTGAAGTTTTGAAGTTTTTTCTTCGTTTGCTTCAATAACTGTTTTTTGTTCCGTTTTTTCCTCGGGTAGTTTACTTTGTGGCTCATGTAGTTGTTGCTTTGCAAGATTTATTCCGGCATTGGGGTCTTTGGAGTGTGTGCTTGAAGCAACTATAAGCGCATTTGTTTCTTCTTTAGCTTTTTTAAGAGCCTGAGCCAAAAAGTCTTTTAACGTGTCAAAATCTTCATCTTTAATTTCAATAACAGAAGCATTTGCACCACAGTCTACACCAAGATTTGTATTTATTCTTTCAAAAATAGGATAGACCCCGTTGAGTTTTGTTTTTGGTAAGAATATGTAAAACTCGTCAACGTCTTTTATTGCAACTGTGTCATTTGCTCTTACCGATTTATTTATGACTTCTAAGAACTCTTTCGGGTTTTTGTATCCGGGGTATTTTGAGTCCGGACTTATTAGCATGATACATGCGCTTGTTTTATATCTTTTAATTCTGTTTAGTTCTGCTTTTAAAAATTCTTCGCAATATTTCTGGGTGTATACTCCAGTGTCAGGCTGAATTATACCAAGGGTTTTCATAAATTCTTCCCTTGCTTGGTTGCCTGTAGTCATTTCCTCTTTTTGTATACACCATATGGTGCGGATAAGTAGCTCATGGTCGTAAATCGGACATTTAATAATGTCTGTTACTCCGGAGTCAAAAGCATCTATAATTGTTTCCCTGCCGCACTGGTCGTCAAGAAATAAAATTGGTGTTTGTGCAAAAATACTAACTCCTCTTATTTCTTTTACAAGTTTAATGGCGTCGGGGTTGTTTTTATCGCAATGAAGAATTATTACATTTGGCGGCGTGACTTTTAAAAAATTCATTGCATCTGTGAGTTTGCAATTTATAACTTTATCTAAATCTCTCAGCAGAACAAGTTTTGAACTTATTTGTTCTACAAGCCTTTCACTGTCGCTTATTACGGTTATGGTATTTGTAAGACCCATTAAAATGTGACTCCTTCAGGTTTTATATTACAATGAAAAATATTATTTTTCCACTTTTTTAATTTTTTTGAAGAAAATGACAAAGTTAAAAAGTTCTGCTATGCTTTATTTACTATGAATAAAAATAATACAGTGCTTTATTTAATACTAATACTTATTTTGGGAGTGTTGTTGCGCCTTTGGAATATTGATAAACCGGAGGGCATGTGGAATGATGAGTACCTTACTTGGTCAATTGCAAATCTAAAATTCCCGACGGACTTTTTTAAGGGAGTTGCAAATAATTGCCATGCTCCGCTTCATTACTTTTATTTAAAAGGTTGGATGTTTCTGTTTAGAGATTCTGATGTCTCTCTTAGAGTTTCATCTCTTGTACCGGGTGTTATTTCAATCTTTACGATGTTTCTTTGTGCAAAAGAATACCTTGTAAAAAAGCATGGCGAATTGTGTTCTCTGTGTGCTGCATTTATCACTGCTATAAGCGGATTTTTAATTTATTTTTCTCAAGAAGTTCGCATTTATTCGCTTACATTTTTAATTGCATCAATTGTTTTGTATTACTCGCTAAAGGTGTTTAATAATCCTTCAAATAAAAACACTTGGTTGCTTACTCTTTTTTCCGTACTTTTGATTTTTGAACATACAATAGGATTTGTTTTTGTTCTGTTTAACTCTTGTGCGCTTATTGCTTTTATGCAAAGAAAGAAAAAAGAGAATAACCTTACAAATAATATCATAGCGGGCATTGTTCTTTGTTTGCCGCTTGTACCGTTTTTATACGGGCTTTTTGCCCACCCGAGATATTTTAGCCAGTGGTGGGCTCCCTTTAGCTGGTCAAAGTTGCTTTTTTATTTTACGGATTTATTTTCGCCTGTGTTGAAAAATATTTCAAATGCTCCGCCAAGTTTTTTGCAGCAGATTTTTGACAATGCTTCACTAAACATTGGCTTCATAATTTTTGCCCTTGTTCCTTCCTTTATTTGCATAGGACTTCTAGTAAAAGCTTTTCAAAATGGCAGGAGAGTTAATTTATACCTTTTGACGGTTTTTGCTGCAACATTCTTAACTGTATTAATAGCTGCACTTTTTGGTAAGATTATTTTCCTTACAAAATATTTAATCGAGCTCTACCCGATTTTAATTTTACTTGTGGCTGTCGGCTGGTCAACAATGGAGTTAAAGGGCTTCAAAATTGTGCTTGCAACAGTTTTTTCGGTTTTGACACTTTTTTATATTGTTGTTTCTTATACATCTCCTGTACGACTTGTGAGGAATGAAGGGCAAAGGCTTGTTGTGAGTGCTCTTGAGGATATGAAAATAAAAAGTAATGATAGGGTGTTGTATCTGTATTACCCTCCATCAAGATTTGAAAAGTATACGCGCGAAGAGAATCTTTTTTTTTACGCAAATTCAATAGACAAGTATAATTTTCCCTATATTATGTATCCTACAAAATCTGATACCTACGAAGCTTTTAAAAACGGAAAGACTTTGTATAGGGATGTATTTTTGACAAAAAATAATCAAAAAATGAGTAATTTTTTGTATGGTAATTATTATTCAAAAATGAATAAAGGTGACAGACTCTTTATTGTAGAGCTCAAAGATGTAGCCTTTTTTGATGAAATAAGGCTTGAGAATATAGTTCTTGATTCTAAAGCGTACAAAAGAGTACCGTTTTTGTACCTTGTAAGTTCTTATACCAGAAATTACTCAATAAAGAAATCTAAAGAAAATCTGTCTTACAAAGGTCACTATGAAACAGGCAGTTGGATGATTTACCTTTTTGAAAAAGTCTAATCTTGCTGATGGTGCTCTGTTTCATCCCTTGTTATTATTCTGTCGATAAGGCCGTATTCAAGCGCTTCTTGTGCGCTCATGAAATTGTCCCTTTCGGTATCTTTTTTAATTTTTTCGACTTTTTGACCTGTGTGCTGAGCCATAAGCTCGTTCAGCATGGTCTTCATTCTTAAAATTTCTTTTGCTTCAATTTCAATGTCTGTTGCCTGCCCCTTAGCACCGCCTAAGGGTTGGTGTATCATTATTCTTGAATTTGGTAGAGCAAGTCTTTTTCCTTTTGTGCCGCCTGATAGCAAAAAAGCACCCATAGAAGCTGCATCCCCAAGGCAAATTGTTGATACATCCGCTTTAATAAGCTGCATAGTATCGTAAATTGCAAGTCCTGCAGTAATAACGCCACCGGGGGAGTTAATGTATAACATAATATCTTTTTCGGGGTTTTCACTGTCCAGCAGCAAAAGTTGCGCTACAACAGAGTTTGCAACATCGTCATCTATTTCTGAACCTAAGAATATTATCCTCTCTCTTAAAAGTCTTGAGAAAATATCAAAAGCTCTTTCACCTCTTGATGATGATTCAATGACTGTTGGAACGTAATCTATAATTTTATATTCGTTCATTTTTAACCCTCTAAAAAATATTACTCCTAATTATATTATTAAAAATGTTAAAAATTCAACTGTAAATACTTTTAATTAATTTGTTTGTAGTATAATGTGATACGGCGAGTTTCGCATTCATAATAGTATAAAGGAAGTTTTGATTATGTATAATGTTGCAATAGTTGGCGGTGGTCCTGCAGGTATTTTTACGGCTCTTGAGATTACAAAATTAAAACCTGATTGGAAGGTTGTTTTAATCGAAAAAGGTTCAAAAATTGAAGAGCGCAAGTGTCCTATGCGAGAAGGTTTAAAACAGTGTGTTAACTGTAAAAGATGCGGACTTCTTTGTGGTTGGGGCGGTGCCGGTGCATTCTCAGACGGTAAACTCACTTTAACTCCCGATGTTGGCGGACATTTGGTAGATTACATGTCTTATAATGACGTTGAAGATCTTATCGATTATTGTGACAAATTGTACCTTGAGCATGGCGCAACAGAAGTTGTTTACGGTACAAACAGAGAAGAATTCGCAGATATCGAACGCGCTGCAACTTTGGCAGAATTAAAGCTTGTTCACTCTCCAGTCAGACACTTGGGAACAGAGCGTTCGTTACATGTGCTAAAGCATATGCAAGACTACCTCAGCGATAAAATTACAATAATTAACAATGAAAAAGTTGAAAGTTTAATTGTTGAAAATGAGCAGGTAAAAGGCTTTACCACAAGTTCGGGAGAGAAAATTTTTGCGGATTATATTGTAATTGCCCCCGGGCGCGAGGGAGCAGATTGGCTTACTTGCGAATTTGAGAAAAATAAAATAGGCATGGTAAATAACGCAGTAGATATAGGTGTGAGAGTAGAATTACCCGCACCTGTTATGGAGCCTATAACATCAAGACTGTATGAATCAAAACTTATATACCATGCACCGACTTTTGGTGATGAAGTCAGAACATTTTGTATGAACCCTAACGGCGAAGTGGTAAATGAAAACTATAACGGTATTTCAACGGTTAACGGTCATTCATATGCAAACAAAAAAACCGCAAATACTAACTTTGCACTGCTTGTTTCAAAGAAATTTACGGAGCCTTTTAAAGAGCCTATTAAATATGGTCAACATATAGCAAGTCTTGCAAATATGCTTGGCGGCGGTATTCTGGTGCAAAGATTCGGAGATCTGCTTGACGGCAGACGCTCTACCGCTCAAAGAATCAAAGAGAGCATAATAACTCCGACTCTTACCTGTGCAACACCCGGAGATTTGAGCCTTGTTTTACCCTACAGACAGCTTTTGAGTATTATTGAAATGTTATATGCACTTGATAAAATCGCTCCCGGGGTCGCTTCAAGATATACTCTACTCTACGGTGTAGAGGTCAAATTCTACTCGGCTCGTGTACTTTTAACAAACGAGCTTGAAACACAAGGAGTTAAGAATCTCTTTACAATCGGTGACGGTGCAGGTGTTACAAGAGGTCTTATGCAGGCAAGTGCTTCGGGCGTTCATGTGGCACGAGTTATTGCTTCAAGATAGTATTAATGATTATTGACACAAGTGTAAAAAACATATAGACTTGCTATAAAGACTTTTGGGGTAAGTATATGGAAATATTTAAAATATGGGCAATAGTCGGTTTTATATTTCTCTTTATTGAAATAGCCGTTCCAAGCATGTTTTTTCTACCGCTTGGCGGTGCCGCATTTTTTGCGGCAGTTGCTGCGTTTAAATACCCTGATAACTATTGGATTCAAGGCGGTGTCTTTGCACTTTTTGCAATAATATTTTTTGTTGTCGTAAGACCTTTTATGATAAAAAAGCCCTCAAAAGACGAGCTCACAGGGGTAGAGGCAAAGTATATAGGTCAGTTGGCACAAGTTATAAAAGACATTGGAGTTGCCAACAGTGACGGTATAGGAGTAATAAAAATTTACGGCGAAACTTGGCAGGCAAAATCATCTGACGGCTGCGAGATTAAAGCCGGACAAATGGTTAAAATCGTGCGAAACGAAAGCCTGATTATGTTTGTTGAAAAATGTGAGGAGTAAATAATGATTTTATTTTTTATTTTTGTGATTCTGGTTGTTGTATTTTTCTTGAGCGGATTTAAAATTGTTAATCAGGCACAAGTTATGATAATAGAACGTTTGGGACGTTTTAACCGTATATTGCATCCCGGGTTACAGTTTATCATTCCTTTTGTTGATACTGTTCGCGGTGTTCATTGGAAAAACACTCTAAGACTTGCAAATGGTGAAAGCTACAGTGTGTATCGCATTGTTGATAAAATAGATTTAAGGGAAAGTGTATTTGATTTCCCTCGTCAGAATGTAATCACAAAAGATAACGTTACAATTTCAATTAACGCACTTTTATATTTCCAAATTATTGACCCAAAAAGTGCGGTTTATGAAATTGAAAACTTGCCCGAGGCAATAGAAAAACTTACTCAAACAACGCTAAGGAATGTTATTGGCGAGATGGATTTAGACACAACTTTTACCTCTCGTGACATAATAAATGAAAAATTAAGAGCAATTCTTGATGACGCTACAAATAAGTGGGGCGTAAAAATAAACAGGGTTGAGTTGCAAGATATTATTCCTCCAAAAGAAATTCAAAATGCCATGGAAAAACAAATGAAGGCAGAGCGTGACAGACGTGCTGCAATTCTTGAGGCAGAAGGTCTTAAAAAGGCTGCAATCCTTGAAGCTGAAGGTGTAAAAGAAAGTCAAATTAATAAAGCCGAAGGTGAGAAGCAGGCAGAAATTCTTGTGGCGGAAGGTAAAGCTCAGGCTCGTATTAAAGAGGCTCAAGGTGAGGCTGAAGCAATTAAAAACATAATAAATGCCCTAAGCGGAAACGGCCAGCCTGATAAATATTTAATTGCAATGAAATATATAGAAACATTGCAAGATATAACAAGCGGCAAGGATAATAAAGTTGTATATATGCCATATGAAGCAACGGGAATTTTAAGCTCTGTTGACGGAATTAAGCAAATGTTTGACAAAAAATAAAGGCACAAGTATGACAAAAGCAAATAAAAGATTACTGGTAGTAGATGATGATGAACAAATAAGGGAGCTTTTGACATTCGATATTGCTCAGAGCGGATATATCGTAGATAGCGCATCTGATGGAGAGTCCGGTCTTAGGAAGGCTCTTGATAATAATTATGACCTTATTTTGCTTGACGTTATGATGCCAAAAATGAACGGTTATGATGTTTGCAAAAATATAAGGCTGATTAAACCAAACGTTCCTATTCTTATGTTAACGGCAAAAGGTACGATTAATGATAAGACGGAGGGGTTTGAGTGTGGTGCGGACGATTATCTTGTTAAACCTTTTGACGTTCAGGAAGTTCTTTTGCATATTCGCGCCCTGCTTAGAAGGTCGGAAGGCTCTCAAGGTAGTTCAAACTCAAAAGAAGTTTTGCGCGCGGGCGATATAGAAATTCTTCCAGATTCGCTTGAGGCTCTTGTTTTGGATAAAAAAGTAAAATTAACTCCTACCGAGTTTGAGATTTTATATTGTCTTATGCAACATTTGAACAACCCTGTTACTTTAGCTACTTTGTTGGATGAAGTATGGGGATATGGTTCCGATGAAGATGTCAGAATGGTAAGGGTGCATGTCGGCTCGCTAAGACAAAAAATTGAAGCTGATACAAGAAAGCCAAAGTATCTGCATACGGTTACTAATGTAGGGTACAGGCTTACACCTTTTGGCACGATTGAGGGGGTATAATGCAAAGGTTAAAAATTGCTCAGCAAATTATAATAGTATTGCTTTTTGCGGTACTTATTCCCTTTGTTACAATTGGTCTTATTATTTCAAATATTTCTCAACAGTCCGTAAGGCGCGAGCTTAATTACAGTGCGCTTGAAATGTCAAGAACTATCGGGGAAAATATTCAGGCCTATCTTGCGTACTCTCAAAAAAAACTTGATGAGGTGTCCTCTGCCATAACTTTTATACCTTATGCAACGGATAGGGCGGATTATTTAACAGAGATCGAGTCAAAAGATAAAAGCTTTAAAAATTTTGAAATTGTTGAACTAAAGGATGTTCCAAAAGATGATTATTTGTTTAATAAAAACGAATCTTCAATAAGCCTTTACAGCCAAATTAACGATGAATATGCACTCTGTGCAAAGCTCGATGTTATGTATATGCAAAATGCTGTTTCGGAGCGTTACAAGGAAGAAAAAAGGCAGATTTACATTCTTTCAAACGATAATGCGCTTATAGCAACAAATGCGCCTAATGCCCCCGAGCTTTCAAGACTTGTAAATAACTTACCTTCAAAAAGATCTGTTGAAAAAGCCGACTTGTTTAATAAATACAAAAACCAGCCAAGCGCCTACTATACTCTTGAAAAACCAAGCTGGACAGTTATTGTAAATACAACAGAAAACATTACAAATGCGACGATTGATAAGGCAAGATTCAGAATTATTCTGGCACTTACTCTTGCTGCTTTCTTCATTATTGCAATGGTCGGTTTTTATACTTTTTATCTTTATATAAATATAAGGCAGTTGTTCAAAGGAATTATTGCCATTTCAAAAGGCAGCTACGAGAGAAAAATTCACCTTTTAAAAAGTGCCTTTACTCCGCATGAAATTGTATTTCTGGCAAAAGAATTTAACTATATGGCAAAAAAAATCCACCAGTCTTACCATGATTTGTCGGAAAAAAATATAGAACTTGAGCGCTTAAATGAATTTAGGACAAATCTTGTAAATGCAATAAGCCATGAGTTCAGAACTCCCTTAACAAGTATTGTTGGTTACTCAAGCAGGCTATTGAGGCATGATATAAAAATTGACGAGCAGACAAGAATTAAATCTCTAAAAATAATAAAACAGCAGGCACAAAGACTTTCAAGGATGGTTGAGGATTTGTTGGTTGTTCCTGACATTGAAAGTTTCAGTATCCAGTTAAACAAAGTAGAAATAAACCTTGCAGAGGCTTTGGAAAATTCTGTCTTGTATGCAAACTCTAATAATTCTAATTTTGATGTTGAAATTTCAAAAGATTTAAAAGAGGTATATGCAGACTCTGACAGGTTGGAACAGGTTCTTATAAATTTGTGCGACAATGCGGTTAAATACAATCAGGATGATGAGCCTATAAAAATTGTTGCAAAAAATGTCAATGGTCGTCCTTGTGTATCAATTAAAAATAAATCCTTGCCAATTCCTGATGATATGAAGGAAAAGTTATTTGATAAATTTATACGTATGGATTGCGAACTTACGCGCACGACCCGCGGAACCGGTCTTGGGCTCTACATCGTAAAGGGTCTTTGTGCCGCAATGGATATTGATTTAATACTTGATTGTGATGATAATTACTTTAACATAATGCTTGTATTCAATGACTATGTCGAATAATATTTTTATGCAAAAGGCAATAGATATGGCAAGACTCTCAGGAGTTGATATACCTGTCGGTTGTGTTATTGTCTGTAATGGTACTGTTATTGCAAAAGCGCACAATTTACGTGAAGTAACAAATGACATAAGCGCACATGCAGAGATTTTGGCACTAAGGGATGCTGCAAAAAAACTTAATAACAAAATACTTGCGGATTGCTCGCTGTATGTTACTTTAGAGCCTTGCCCGATGTGTGCTTGGGCAATTTTAAATTCAAGACTAAAAGAAGTATATTTTGGCTCTTATGACTTAAAATATGGAGCCTTTGGCTCAAAAATCAATCTTTGCCAATTGTCTGATTATAAACCAAAGGTTTTTGGGGGTATAATGGAGAGTGAGTGCAATAAAATATTAAAAGATTTTTTTTCGGAACTTAGAAAATGAAAGAGTATCTTGACAGGCTTGTAAAAAAATATGAAACCAAAGACTTTATAAAGGACGACCCTGTCCAATTTGCGCATGCTTTTAAAAATAAAAAAGATATTGAAATTGCATCGTTTATAGCTGCTCTTTTTGCTTTTGGTAAGCGTGAGGCTTTTATTTCCAAACTTAAACATATATTTAAAGTTATGCAAAATGAGCCGTATAATTTTATTTTAAACTTTAGTGAAAAAAATAACCTATTTTGTGATTTTGTTTACAGGTTTGTTAAAGGTGATGATTTAAAATCCTTTCTTCTTGCTCTAAATAAGCTCTACAAACATGATAAAAGTACTCTTGAGGAGCTTTTTTATAAGGGATATTGTAGTAATGACATGCTGGGTTTTGTTTCAAAATATTTTTATTCCACGCTAAAATGCCCGCCCAACCTTGGTTTTTGCCATCTTTTTGCCCGCCCTGAAAAGGGTGGCGCCATGAAGCGAATGAATATGTTTTTAAGATGGATGATAAGAAGCGGGCCTGTGGATATGGCTCTTTGGGATTTTTTGAAAAAAAGTGAGCTTTTAATCCCTCTTGATGTTCATGTGGGCAATGTTTCAAGGTCGCTTGGGCTACTTGGGCGCAATGCTAATGACTTTAAGTCGGTTATTGAGCTGACGCAAAAACTTATGGAGTTTGATTCGGATGATCCGGTAAAATATGACTTTGCCCTGTTTGGTGCGGGTGTAAATTCCGATAAAATGGAGAAAATAAAAATTTTATAAATTATCATGAATGCTTCAAATATTTGTATTACAATATTGTTGTTAACGTTTAATGTGACGCATAATTTAAGGATTAATCAATGAAGTATTCTAAATATTCCGTAGTAATAATCGGCAGCGGCGTTGCAGGCGCCTACCTTGCATATAAGATTGCTACTCAAAAACATCTTAATGACGGGGTGTTGCTTATCGCAAAATCTGCTCTGAATACTTCTTCCTCCGAGCTTGCCCAAGGCGGCATAGTCGCTGTTTTGCCTGAAATTAACAAAGGTGATTCAATAAGTTCTCACATAAGTGATACAATTAAAGCAGGGTGCGGCTTAAATGATTTTAATGCGGTTAAACACATTTCTCAAAGTTCATCCTGTGTTATACAGGATTTAATGAATTTGGGAGTTGAGTTTGATAAAACTCCTGAGGGCAAGTTGAGTTTTGCACTTGAAGCGGCGCACAGTATCCCAAGAATATTACATGTTAAAGATGCAACAGGGCGCGCAATTGAAAATGTATTAATACAAAGAGTTAAAGAAAACGATGTGATTGATATTTATGAGGACACATCTGCGGTTGAAATTCTTGTTGATAAAACAAACAGTGCAAAAGGCGTTATTGTGTACAATCGTGATGCGGATTCATACGAGGCTGTGTATTCAAATGCCGTTGTAATTGCAACCGGCGGTATAGGACAGCTATATGCACACACAACAAATCCTTCCGTTGCAACGGGTGACGGTATTGCACTTGCATACAGGGCGGGTGCAAAAGTTAAAAATATGGAATTTGTTCAATTTCACCCAAGCGCTTTGGCTGTTTCCAATAAGCTTACAATGCCGCTTGTGTCTGAAGCGGTTCGCGGTGCCGGTGCAAAACTTTGCGATACAAAGGGGAATTATTTTGCAAAGAATTTTGATGAAAGGGGTGAACTTGCACCAAGAGATATCGTTGCACGCGCGATTTATACAACAATGCTAACTAATAATGATGATCATGTATATCTTGATATATCGCAAATGGGCATAGAATATTTCAGAAACAGGTTTCCTAATATTGCAAAAAGCTGCGAGGATAACCATGTAGACGTTTCAGACGGTTTAATCCCAATTGCACCTGCTGCACACTATTTTATGGGCGGAATAGAAACAAATGTGTGTGGTGAAACTTCTGTTTCCAATTTATACGCAATTGGCGAGTCAGCTTGCAGCGGATTTCATGGTGCAAACAGGCTTGCTTCAAATTCACTTTTGGAATGTGTGGCAGGCGCCTACGAGTTAGCAGATTTGCTTTCGCAAAAAAATCTTGATGCCCCCAAGAATTTTGATGAAAAAGTAAAAGCAACACTTGAGAAATATGTTCAAGACTCTGAAAGCACTTGCGAGCTTGAAGATGTAGATATTGACGATATTAAAAATAAAATCAAGGAAATAATGTGGGAAGGTGCAGGAATTATAAGAAATAAAACAGGACTCCTTGATGCTCAAAAGAAACTTGATGAACTTCAAAAGGTTATAAATTCTGCAACCTGTGCACACATAAACGAGTGCTACGAAGTTAAAAATATGTTGCTTGTTTCAAAATTAATAGTAAATAGTGCCCTTGCTCGCGAAAATTCGATTGGAGCCCACTTTAGAGAAGATTTTTGTACATTGAGTGCTGATATTGATATGGCAAATAATGTTGCTATAAGTTTTAAAGGCAAAGAGGTTAATAATGGCGAAGTTTTTACTGAATGATTTTATAATTGAAGAACATGTTAAAAAAGCGCTTGTTGAAGATATCGGATATGGGGATATTACAACAGATTCCGTTTGTGCATGGCTTGATGAAGATAAAATTTTTCAGGTTTACTTAACTACTCGCTGCGACGGTGTTTTTTGCGGCGAGGATGTATTTAAAAAAGTATTTGAAGTACTCTCAAAAGGTCAGGTAAATATTGAGTTTTATTTTAATGACGGTGATGAAATAAAAAAAGGGGATAAAATAGCAAAAATTACCGGCTCTGCCAGATATGTCCTAACAGGGGAGAGATTGGCGCTTAATTATGTACAAAGAATGAGCGGCATTGCAACTATTAGCAGAAAATATCAGAATATAGCGCAAAAATACGGTGCGCGCGTTGTTGATACCAGAAAAAATACACCTAACTTTAGAATTTTTGAAAAGTATGCAGTAAAAGTCGGTGGTGGTCATCTGCATCGCTTTAATCTTTGCGACTGTGTAATGCTCAAGGATAATCACATTGCGCTCTTGGGCGGGGATATTAAAAAAGCGCTAAAGCTTGTGAGAAAAAGTATTTCACATGCACATAAAATAGAGGTTGAATGTGACAAAGTTTCACAAGTTCATCTTGCGCTTGAGGCAGGTGCAGATATTATTATGCTTGATAATATGAGCGTCGAGCAGATGAGCGAATGTGTAAAATTGATAGGACATAAAGCTATTGTTGAGGCAAGCGGCGGTGTTAATTTATCCACATTGGAAGAAATTGCAAAATACGGCGTGGATATAATATCTACAAGTGCAATTGTTGCAAATGCACCTACACTTGATCTTGCGTTTGATTATCTGGACTAAGAGTCCTCCATTTGGCTTTTAAGTCTGTACGCTGCCGTTAAAAGTATATCTATGGTTGAAGAATATGGTGGCGCATAAGCCAAATCCAAATGTAAGAATTCATCAATCGTTAAGCCGGATTGCAGCGCCGCTGTTACTGTATTTATTCTTTTGTTAACATCCCCTGTACCAACACCCTGTGCGCCAAGCAGTTTACCTGTTTTTTTATTGGCAACAAGCTTAATTGTAATGTTTTCAGAGTCCGGCATGTAGCCGGCTTTGTCTTTTTTTATAACCGTTGCGCTGATAGACTGAATATTGTACTTATCGCCCAACTTTGCCGCATTCTCTTGCGTCATGCCTGTTAGTGCTATTGTGTAGTTAAAATATTTTGTTATGGCTGAGCCCAGCACTCCTTCAAATCTTTCGCCGATTTTGGGATCTGTGTTGATATTAATTGCCGCAACTCTGCCCTCTTTGTTTGCAATTGTTCCTAAAGACAGGTACATCGGGCGCTTTGTAATCATACATTTAACCTCTGTGCAATCTCCTGCTGCCCAAATATGTTCTATATTGGTTTTCATGGCAACATCGGTTACAATCCCGCCTTTTGAGCCAATTTTTACTCCTGCGTCATATGCAAGCTCTACATTCGGTCTTACCCCCGAAGCCACTACGCAAAAATCTGCCTCAAGCTCCAGCCCGCTTTTTGTTATTAATTTTGCAAATTTTCCGTCTTCATCGGCAACGAATTCTACAATTTCTTGGTTGAAATGCATATCAACCCATTGTCCGTCGCGCTCCAGTATGAAGTTTTTTATTAAATCACTAAATTCGCTGTCAAAAATTCCCATTAATCGAGAACGACTTTCAACAATACTTACGCTCAGTCCGTTGTGCACAAAAGCTTCAAGCAGCTCTATCCCGATGTAACCTCCGCCTACTATAATAGCGCGTTTTGCATTTTGCATAGCTTCTTTGATTTTTATTCCGTCGCTTACTCGCCTCAAGAAATAGACACCGTTCATATCTATATTCTTAATGTTTGGAATATTCGGTTTTGCGCCTGTGCATATTACAAGTTCATCGTAGCTGACTTCTTTGTCATTTATTATTACACACTTTTTTTCAGGCAGTATTTTTTGCGCTTTGTGATTTAAAAACACTTTTATACCCTGCTTTTCAAAATCTTCAGGTGTCCTTATTATGAGTTGATTTATACTTTTAACCGTTCCCTCTATAAAATAAGGAAGACCGCAAGCACTGTATGAAATTATATTTTCATCAGTGTAGAGTTCAATAATATTTTCAGGGTTCATCCTTTTTGCTTTTGCGGCAGTTTTCGGGCCGGCCGCACTCCCGCCTATAATTACAATTTTTTTCATGCTATTATAATGAGGGGATATAAAGAATAATGCAACTTACAGGTGGGCAATATAAAGGAAGAAAAATAATTACTCCAAAGGGTGTACGTCCGACACTAAGCAATGTTCGCGAGAGCGTTTTTAGTGTTTTATATTCATACTTTGGCAGTTTTGAGGACAAAAATTTTCTGGATTTATTTTTAGGAAGCGGGATTATGACTTTTGAGGCTCTTTCTCGCGGGTTTAAAACTGTTTCGTTTGAACTAAGCGCTCAAGTTATAAGGCAGGTAAAAGACAGTGCCTTTGCCTTGGGTATAGAGCCTACCATAATAAAGGCAAATTCTTTGTGTGCAGCACCTAAGCTGAGTTCTAAATTTGACGTAATTTATGCTGATCCGCCTTGGGACTATTCTTATTATGACATTTTTAAATGTTGTGAAAAACTGCTTTTAAAAAAATCTTTGGCAGTAATTGAATGTGACAAAAAGAAAAAGCCCGATGTGCTTTTAGAGCTGAACTCTTTTGACACACTTGAGCTTTTTAGGGAAAAAAATTATGGTCGTTGTTGTCTTTTATTTATAAAATTAAGTTGATGAACTAGACGAGTAGTCGTCATTTTCTACATAATTTGAAATATTTGTTGCCTGAAATTTCGGATATTTTTCTTCCATTTCATCTATTTCTTCATCCATACCATAAGCGGCTATTTCTTGGTTTGTAACTCTGCCGTCACCGTCTTTGTCAATTTCTTGGAAATTAGCCAAAACTTCCTCAAGAGTTGAGCTTGCACTTCCGCTGTAGCACAGCTGCATTAACTCCTGATAGCTCAATCCTTTTTGGGATAATTTATTTGTGTATTGCTGCAAATCCGTTGCACTTATTTTTCCGTCACCGTCAGTGTCAATGCTTGAAAAATTTTGTGTCAGATAACTTTGAAAGCTTGCGTTTAAGTTATTTTTATTAACTTCATCCGACGGATTTACAATTTGATCAAGGGTTAAACCGCCTGATGCACCTGCGCTTAGTACCGCAAAATTATTTGTAAGACCGTAAATAGCTTGCGCCATAAGTCCTTGACCGCTTAATCTTGTACTCATAATCTAACCTTATTTTATAACCTAAGACAAATTTAATGATTTTTTTATAAAAAGAAAACAACTTTTTGGATGAGTTTGCTTGTTTTGAATTGCAATTGGTTGTAGAATTACACTATGGCTGAAAAAAGACAGTTTTTGGGAATAATGTTTGAATGCTGTAATGTATACGGCAGAATATATAAAAATAAAGAGGGCACTGCCTATGTAGGTAAATGCCCGAAATGTTTAAAAAATGTTATGGTCAAAGTAGGTAAAGAAGGAACAAATAACAGATTTTTCAGAGCTTATTAGTATAAATCTTTTGCCCCGCTTTCATTTGTTGTACTGCCACCGTTTTCACTGCGTTTTTTGTTAATTAAATTAAGTTCGTTTTCGCTGTAGAATTGTATTTTGCCGTTTTCATCTTTTATTATTTGATTGTTTTCGTCGCGTTTCATTTCAGGAAGCATTACTTCTCCCCATACGACATTTGGATTTTTAATATTGTTAATACGACATATTTCATCCAGATATTGTTGATAGTCGCTGCTATATAGCTCTATACCCTCAACATGTTTGTCTATTATCCTTGATAAGCAGTCGTCCACTCCTGTTCCCCAAGGTTGGATTTTTACTTTTTCATAAGGTGAATCGTTTGATTTTTCTTCATCAGCCGACTCGGCTTCTTGTGCACCGTCATATATTGCACCCAAAAGTGATGTTACTTCTTTTTCATTCAGCACACCATCACCCTTATCAGCGTCTGCTAATCTTGCAAAGACTTCAGTTTCATCTTCTTCTAAGTAACCTTTTTCAATAGCATCTTGCATGAATTCGTCGAGGTCTATCTCGTCTTTTCCTTGCATGATTTTTTCTTCGTAATATTCTATGAAATTTTCCCTGCTTGCAAATACGCTTTCATCATTGTGTGCTTTTTCATTTTCAATTACTTCTGCTGCTCTTTGGTTGAAAATATCTTTGTCTACTTTTACGCCTGCCAGTCTGGCATCATAGTTGAATTCTGATGTCATTTTTTTGTTTTCCTTTATTTATATTTTTAAAACGGATTATTGTTTGTGTCGGCTGAAAAGTCCATGTCGTCGTTTTCATCAGATGTTAAACTTGCCCCATTGTTGCTTTTTTCGTTTCTGTGTAAATTAAATTGTCCGAGTGTTTCATCTATTTCATCTTGTGTTACTATACCGTCGCCATCTATATCAAAATCATCACCTATTTCTCGCATGGTTTCATCGTCAATGCCATAGTCCGCAAATGCACCTTCGGTAAACTCAATCGTTGAAACGCTTTCATCATCAAATATGTTGTCAGGTTCAATATCGCTCAAGTCCATATTTGTGATATCAAATATGCTGGAATCTTCATTGTTTTCAGCTTTTTCCTGTTTTGCAGACTTTGCTTTTTCGATTTGTGAAGGGTCTATTCTTCGAATTTCGTTAATATTGCTGCCCATATTATCATCCTTTCTTTGACCAACATATTTTCTATTTCGGACAACATTTGAATATACTTTATTTTTTGTTACAAAACGTAATATAATGCACAAAAATACCTCGCTTTTTTGTTAAGCGAGGTATTTATAATAACGTTTTAATTTAGTTTAGTTCTTGTTCCAAGCTGTATGCGGCTCTTAAAATGGTTGCTTCGTCAAGGTTTTTGCCGATTATCTGCAAGCCTATCGGCATTTTTTCGCTGTCAAAACCGCAAGGAGTGCTGAGTGCAGGTGCGCCAATTAAGTTTGCGCTAATTGTTGCAATATCCGTCAGATACATCGCAAGCGGGTCTTCGTTTCTTGAGCCTATATCAAAAGCAGTTGTGGGACAAGTTGGGGAAATTAAAATATCAACATCATCAAAAGCTTTGTCAAAATCATTCTTTACAAGCCTTCTTAACTGTTGAGCTTTTTTGTAATAAGCATCGTAGTAACCGCTTGAAAGTGCATATGTACCAAGCATTATACGTCTTTTTACTTCATCTCCGAAACCTTCTGCGCGTGTTTTTGTGTACATTTCAAGAAGGTTTTGTGCATCTTTTGTTCTGTAGCCGTATTTTACCCCGTCATATCTTGCTAAGTTTGAACTTGCTTCTGCGGTCGCTACTATGTAGTAGATACCTATTGAATACTTTAAAAGCGGCAGAGAAATTTCTTTTATTGTTGCGCCGAGCTTTTTATATGTTTCAATAGCATCTTCAACGGATTTTCTGACATCATCATTTACACCTTCGCCCAGAAGTTCTTTAATAACACCGATTTTAAGTCCCCCAACGCCGTCTTTTAGAGTTTTTGTAACATCGTCAACTTCTAATTTTAGTGATGTAGAGTCTTTTTCATCCCATCCGGCTATTGCCATATAAAGATTTGCAATATCTTCGACACTTCTGCCAAAGGGTCCGATTTGATCCAATGATGACGCAAAAGCAATCAAACCGTAACGGGAAACTCTGCCGTATGTGGGTTTAAAGCCGTTTATACCGCAAAAACTTGCAGGTAGTCTTATGCTGCCGCCTGTATCGGAACCAAGTGAAACTGTTGCCTCATAAGCTGCAACTGACGCTGCTGAACCACCAGAGGAGCCTCCTGGGACTTTGTTTAAGTTATGAGGGTTTCTTACGATTTTGAATGCGGAATTTTCGTTACTAGAGCCCATTGCAAACTCGTCCAAATTTGCTTTACCTACTATTGGCACAAGATTTTCTTTTAATTTTTTTGTAACAGTGGCATCATAGGGTGATACAAAATTTTCAAGAATTTTAGAACTTGCGGTTGTTTTTGAGCCAATCATGTTCATATTATCTTTAAGTGCAAGCGGAATACCTGCCATAATAGGCAAATCTTCGCCTTTTGCAATCTTTTCATCAACTTTTTTAGCTGTTTCAAGCGCCTGTTCTTTTGTAAGCGAATTATATGCGCCAATCTTTTCGTCAAGATTTTCTATTTGTTTATATGTTTCATTAACTAACTCAACAGCGCTTATTTCTTTGTTTAAAAGCGCTTTTCTCTGTTCGGTTGCTGATTTTTTAAGTAATTCCATCGGCTTTGTGCTCCACTTATTTTGTATTACAATTATTTTATGTCAAACAAACTCAAAGGCAAACTCGGGGAAAATATTGCAAAAGATTTTCTTGTAAAAAAAGGTTTTAAAATTCTTGACACCAACTTTCACTATTCGCGTTTTGGTGAAATAGACATAATTGCGTCAAAATCAAATGTTATTTATTTTGTTGAGGTAAAATACAGGACAAAAGACACTTTTGGCATGCCATTTGAAGCAATTACAAAAGCGAAGTTGGAAAAAATCACCTCAAGTGCACTTTTTTACCTTGCCAATTGTCCTAAAAAATATAACTCATACAGACTTAGTGCCATTTCTATACTCGGTGATAAAATTGATTTTATAGAAAGTATTTCAATTTAGCAAAATATTTTTTTTTCATGTTTTGTATCCTTTGTCTGTTAATGGGAATTTAATGATGCTGAAATTGTTAAACTTTTTAAACACTTCAAATAATGTAGTAAAAAGCAAAAGCATTTATAATAATGCTTTATACAATAACTTTAATTTACCAAAGTTAAATATACTTGATAAGGACTGTGTTTCTTTTACTTCAAGGGCTAAAGAAAAGAAACAAGATACATCGGACACTGTAAAAACTACTGCCGTTGGCAGCTCAAGTGCGGATTCAAAGACTTTAAAAGACAAAAAACGAACAATTACAAATAAGCTTGCACAAAATATTAGTGCAATGACAGATGCTCACACAAGAGAATTAAAGTATACAGTTGGAAAATGTTTGTCACATCTTGTTCAAAATCCTGATTTACCTTGTAACTATGAACACCCGATATACAGGCTGGAATTTCGTACAAAGGGCGCAAATTCAATAAGGGAAAAGGCAAGTCAAAAACACCTTACATCTAAGGAAGGTGTTATAGGTAATTTGCACGATCTTGCAGGTGCAAGAATTATTATGGGTACGCGCGCAAACGGCTCTGTAGAAAAAGTTTTGGACGAGCTTTCAAAAAGTGTAAAAGACGGTAAACTAAAAATCGTGGAAGTTGAAAACCATATTCCAACAGATACAAAATATCAATATGTTAGTCAGGCAAAGTTGAGAAAACTTGCTCAAATTTCATCTGACAGATTTTCTATAATGGTACCTGAAAGAATTACAAGAAATGAAACGGGCTATACTGCAATACATATGCTGGTTGAATTCAATGACGGAATAACTGGGGAAATTCAAATATTAGGTAAGGACGTTGCACTCTTTAAAGAACTTGAAGATATTTCATATAAAGTATTGCGTGCAAAAAGTGTTGCTCCAAAATATTCCGAAATAGTAGATATATTAAAACCGCTTGTTCCTGTCGGAACAGATATGTCTACGCCTGAAAACATTGCAAGGGCTAAATTGAGAAAAGAATTTATTGCATATACTACAGCGGCATATAAACATGAGCGCGAAAAAGAAGGTGTTGCATCTAAGATGAACACTGTGCCCAAGTTTTTAACACTGGATGAATTTTCGCGTACCCAAAGGGGTAAAATTCATTTGACCAGAGATATGGATTTTAATAATCTCTATGAATTAAAGACAAAAGCTGATGGTATGATTTTAAGCCGTTTGCCAAAATAATTTTTTACTTGAACTATCCTTAATTTTGTAGTAAAAAATTAGTGTATTCACTCACAAAATGTAAGGATTCAAAATGGTAAAAAAACTTATTACACAAGACACCAGAATGTTCTTGACGGGAAATGAAGTTATTGCCTATGCGGCAAACGCAGCGGAAGCCGAATTTATGTATGGCTATCCGATTACTCCGCAGAACGAAATTATGCACACTTGGTGCAAATTGCTTCCTAAAACTGAAGCAGGTTTTTTACAAACTGAAGATGAAATTTCTGCAGGTTTCTCTACTATCGGCGGTATTTTAGCAGGTAAAAGAGCGTTTACTGCAACTGCAGGCCCTGGTAATGTAATTATGCAAGATGCTCAAAGCATGGCAGAGATGATGAGAATACCTTTTGTATGTGCAGTTATGCAAAGGGGTGGTCCATCTACAGCTACAGTAATTTACGCACAACAAGAAACAAGGCTTACTTGCTTTGGCGGTAACGGTGAAGGATTTAGAATTGTTTACTCTACCGCAGGACACCAAGACTTGTACGATTATATGATTAAAGCATTTAATACGGCATGGAAATACAGATTCCCTACATTTATGCTTGCTGATGGATATCAAGGAAAAATGAGAGAGCCGGTTACACTTTATGATCCTGCTTCTCGCGGTATAACAATGGTTCCGACTGTTGCAACACTCGGCGGTGCAAACGGTTCAAGACCGGTAAATCATGTAAGAAACACTTTTAACCTTGAAGAAGAACTTATGGATGTTCTTGATAAATACCAAGAAGAATTTGACAGAATTTCTCCGGAAATTGAAGAATATTTGGAATACAAGGCTGATGACGCGGAAATTCTTGTAATTGCACATGGTATTGTTGCAAGATCTGCAATGACGGCAATCGATGAATTGCGTGCAAAAGGCATTAAAGCAGGTTTATTCAGACCTATTACATTGCGTCCTCTTGCTGTTAAACCATTAAGAGCTGCTGTTAAACGTGCTAAACAAGTGCTGTTTACAGAGTCTGCAAACGGTCAGTTGGCACAAATGGTTCTTGAGAAAATATATGGATTGACAACGCCATATTCAACCTTATTTAAAATGGGTGTTGGTGTTACAGGCGATGATATTGTTCAAAAAGTTGAATCCATGGTAAAAGAACCGGCTACGGTTTAGATAAATAGAAGGTATGAGGAAAAATAAATGATAGAAATGCTAGAAAAAGGACCAAAGCTCGCAAAAGCTCAAAATGCGGAAGTTGGCGCATCTAAATTTTGCCCCGGCTGTGGTCATGGTATGATTTTAAAAACTCTTGCTCAAACAATTGATGAACTTGAGTTGAACGATAAAGCAATTTTTGGCTGTGATATCGGATGCTCTTTGCTTTCATGGAACTATATGAACGTTGATACGGTTCAAACTCACCATGGACGTACAACTCCGGTTATTTACGGTGTTACTCGTGCTAACCCTGAGTTAGTAGGTATTGCATATATGGGTGATGGCGGTGGTCTTGCAATAGGTTCTCAGCACCTTGTGAACGCTGCAGTCAGAAGTGAAAACCTGCTTATTATTGTTGCAAACAATACAAACTATGGTATGACAGGCGGACAGATGTCACCTACCACAATGCCGGGTCAAAAGACCGAAACTACTCCATACGGTCGTGATTGCGATGTTACCGGTCGTCCTGCAAAAGGTGCTGAAATGGTTGCATCAATTGCTGATCCAAATAAGTCTTTTGTTGCAAGAGCTTCTGTTTCTAATTTAAGAAAATTAAAATCTACATTCAAAAAAGCTCTTAAAAATGTTGATATGGGCGGTTTCTCTTTTGTTGAAGTTCTCTCGGTTTGTCCTTTGAACTGGAGAACAAACAACGTTCAAACATGGGACAGGTTAAAAACTATGGAAGAATTCTTTGAAGTTAAAGAATTTGTTCAAAGAGAAGGATTGGAGTAATAATATGGCAAGAACAAGAATAGTTTTAGCAGGTGAAGGCGGACAAGGCGTCCAAAGTGTTGCAAAAATCCTTGTAGAAGCAGGCTATGAAGCAGGCAAAGAAATTTTATACATTCCTAACTTTGGTGTAGAACAAAGAGGCGGCGTTTCAATTGCTTTTTGTCAAATTGCCGATGAAAAAATCGGTGAACCCAGATTTTCAAAAGGTGACATTGTAATTATGCTTTCTGACCGCGCTATCGACAGATGTACAACTTATGTAAGCGAAAATTCAACAGTAATTTACGACTCATCCGTTTGTACAAAGAAACCTGTTTGCAGTGCAAAAAACATTATTTCGGTTGAAGCAAATAAAATTGCAAATGAGCAATTGAGTGCAAGAGTATTCAACATTATTGTGCTTGGCGTATTGTTGAGTGCAACAAATGTTCTTAAATTGAGTGACATTAAAAATGCTATGGAAATGGCTCTTGGCAAGAAATTTGATGCAAAACCCGAATTGAGAGAACTTAACTACAAGGCTCTTGAAATGGGTATGGGCTTAATAGAGAAAGCAGGTGTATAAAATGACTACTAAACATAAAGCTATAACAGTTAATGACGTTGCAAAAGGAAAGGCTGATTGGCATTTGTATACTGATTATTGCAAAGGCTGTGGTCTTTGTATAGTAAAGTGCCCAAAAAAATGTTTAAATTGGTCTAAAGAAGTTGGTATCTATCAAACTCCGGCTGTTGAACCAAACAGAGATGAGTGCATTGCATGTGGTACTTGTGAACTTGTTTGTCCTGATAATGCAATACGTGTAGACAAAAAGTAATTGTTTGATAAATTTTAAACACCCTCAAGTGAGGGTGTTTTTTTATACACAAATTAAGCATCAAAAGCCGATAAAACAGGAGCATTTGCACTTTGTTGTGCTATTTGGTTAATATATACAAAGCTCCAACTAAATACTATTGTTGCAAGCATTACTATTGTGCAAACAAGATAGTTTGCAATTTTCTTTTTATCCATTGTCACCACCATTTTTTAGAGAACTGTTAACTAAACTTATGCTACACAGCTAATACTTGTGGAACATCCTGCTGACATGCCTGCACTAGATCCTATTGCAGCGCCACCACAAAATGCATCACCTGAAAAGCTGTTATTTAAACTTGCCATGGTGCCTGTTGTCTCAACACTATCTGTGTATGCCATGGTACCTGTTGTTTCAACGTAGTTTTCTTGTTCATTTGCTATTGTTTGGGTATTTGTGTTGTTATATTCTTCACTGTAAGTGTTTGTATTTTCTTGTACTGATTGACTATTTTGAAATAAACTCGGTTGTGATTTTGACTTTTGTAGCGACTGCATTGCTTTTGGACTAATATTGCCGTCTTTATTTCCTAATATTAGGCTTGCACTTGCGCTCAGACTCATATTTTTGCTCCTTGTGTATTACTTCTGCTCTTTAAATCTCTACATCTATATAAAAACAGTAAAAAAGTATATATTTCAATATATACTTTTTTTGTTACAATACTTAATATTTAAAAATTTTATGCTATATAAGTCGGAGCATTTTTTGGACTTTTGCCTTTAATTATATTATGGTAATACGAATACGTCATTGGAGTGTCGTTGTTTAATATTTCACATTGTTCTATTGAGGCTATAAAAATTGTATGAGTTGACATTTCAACACTATTTATTAGTTTGCAGATTAAATACGCGCAACTTTCGCTGCATATTGGTAAATTGTTTATAACTTTGTGATTGGTATTTGCAAATTTATCTGTATCTTTTGCACTCCTAAAGCCAAAGGTGCCAATAATGAGCGGATTTGTCTTTTCACCCAACACGCAGATTGAAAACTCTTTTGATTCTTTTATGCATTTATTTGTATAGTTGTTGTGATTTATGCTAAGCGCTATTGTGGGAGGTTCTGCAGTAATTTGTATGAGCGAGTTTGCAATGCAACCGCAAAAGCGATTTTCGTCTTTTGTGCCAACAACATACATGCCGTATGATAATTTATTTAAAGCATTTTTATCCATATTACACCTTTGGGCACCGTATAATATCAATTATACATAATGATTGCAAAAAAGTAAAAGCCTGCTTTTTGGAGGCAGGCGTTGTAATAATATGTATTTAGGGTTGTTAGGTATCTTTTATACCTTTTTAAAACCACTAAATTAGTGTATTTGCTACAATTTATCAAAATTTTTACATTTCTTTACGGATTATAATTTTTTAGAATTTCATTTTTTGATATTATTCCGCTGTCAAAGAGCATTTGAACCTGTGCTATATTGTATCTGATTATTGAGTTAACAAGTTCTACTCTTGTTTTTGTTTTAAATGTTTGTGCTTGAATTACGTCGATTAATATACCTTCGCCTGCATCCAACCTTAATTCTGCAAGCTTTACACTCTGTGTTGCATATTGTACCTGTTCTTTTGATATAGCAATTCTGTCTTGCGATATTTTAGATTCGTAATAATCTTTCAAAATGCTCTCTTTTATATCCCTTAGTGATTGTTCCAAGTCTATAATTGTTTTGTCTATTTGTGCCTGTTTTGTTTTTGCTTGTGTTATTGTTCCAGCCCCCATGTTTTGCCCCAAGTTCCAATCGGCATACACGCCTAAAACAATAGCAGGACCCATTCCTACTTTTGCCGTACCTTGCCACTGTTCTTGTGCAATAATTCTTGGCCTTGGTACAAACTGAGTGTATATCATCCTTTTTTCTTCTTTTAATGCTTGGATTTGTGAGCGTATTTTTTTTACATCCTCTCTGCTAAGGCAAGCAGTATTGTACAAATCCTCTATTGTTTTTTCTTTGTCTATTAACATATACTCCTGTGCTTCAAGTTCTACAGGCATAAGACTTGAGGTAATTTCAACGCCCATAATGTTTGCAAGCCTTGCTTGAGAGAGTCTGAACTCTTGCAGCGCATCCAAAAGATTTTGTTTTGCTTGTGCAAGTTCGGTTTTAGAGCGTATTACGTCAAACTTTGTTCCAAGTCCCGCCTGCATGAGATTTTCGGTTTGCAACAGTTGTACGCATCTTTCTTTGTAATTTTTTTGATAAATTTCTATATTAAGTTTTGCTCTTAAAAGCTCATAATAGTATTTTGTTGTATATAGTAAAACTTCGCTTCTTGTATATTCAAGATTGTGTCTTTGTGCAAATTTCAGATTTTTCTTCATTCTTGCTTCAAATATTTGCTCACCTCCTTTTGTTAATTGGTGCGCACCTCTTACATATACTGACAGTGCAAGTTCGTTGAAATTTTCAAGTAATGCTGCACCGACGAGAACTTGTCCGCTGTAATATACCGAGTAATTACTTACCGACAAATCAGGTAAAAAATTTGTAAGAGAGTTTTTATATTCCCAGCTTGACCTTATGTAGTCAAAGTTTGCACTTTTCAGATAAAAATTGTATAAGAGAGCTATTTCAAGACATTCTTTTAAATTTATGTATGTTGAATCTTCTCCAAGATAACTTTTTACTTCATCTTCAATGTTAATGTCTTCCAAGCACTGCGCAAATCCTGTTGCAAGGTTTATCTCATCCCCGATTTGCTCCTCTTTGCAATAACAAATGTTTGTCGCACTTAGGATTATAAATATTATAAAAAGCGCAATTATACCTTTTTTCATATTAAAAAGATTAATCAAATTTTGCGCAAAAAATAATAAGCTTTATGGGCTAATACTTTTGTGATAAATTATTTTTGTAGTTAATAATTTAGAGGGCAAAATGGACAATTCGCAAATCCAAAACATGGCAACAACTTATGAAGCAAGAGAAATAGAAACTGATATTTATAAGTTTTGGGAAAATAATGAATGTTTTAAGGCTGATGCAAAATCTAAAAAAGAACCTTATTCAATTGTTATACCTCCGCCAAATGTCACAGGTGTTTTGCATATGGGACATGCTTTGGATGCTACGTTGCAAGACATTTTAACAAGATACCACAGAATGCGCGGTTATGAAGCTCTTTGGCTTCCGGGGTGTGATCATGCGGGAATTGCTACCCAAAATGTTGTTGAAAAACAGCTTGCAAAAGAAGGTAAAACTCGCCATGACTTGGGTCGTGAGGAATTTGTAAAAATAACTTGGGACTGGGCAAATGACCATAAGGGTAAAATTTTAAACCAATTTAAAAAACTGGGTGCTTCATTTGACCTGTCACGTGCCCGCTTTACTCTTGATGAGGGTTGTTCTCGCGCGGTTAAAAAAGTTTTTGTTGACTTATATAACAAAGGTTTAATTTATAAAGGCTCATACATTGTTAACTGGTGTCCGCGTTGCCAAAGTGCTATTTCTGATATTGAAACACAGTATGAAAATGAGGACGGCAAACTTTGGGAGATTTCATATCCTCTGAAAGATGAAATGGGTGCAATTGTCATTGCTACAACTCGTCCTGAAACAATGTTTGGTGATGTTGCGGTTGCGGTCAATCCAAATGACTATAAATATAAAGATTTAATCGGTAAAAAATGTGTAATTCCTTTAACAGGTCGCGAAATTCCTATAATTGCGGATGAATATGTCGATAAAAGCTTTGGTACGGGTGCGCTAAAAATTACCCCCGCACATGACCCTAATGACTTTGAAGTGGGCAGGCGCCATAATTTAAAATCTATAAAAGTAATTGATGAACAAGGCAGGATGATTGCATGCGCTGAAGTGCACCCTGAACTTCATGGCAGGGACAGGTATGACGCGCGTGAGAGAACGATAAGAATGCTAAAAGATCATCAGGTATTAGTGCGTATTACAGATCACCCGCATGCTGTAGGTAAGTGTCAGCGTTGCAATACGACAATTGAGCCTCTTTTGTCTGAGCAATGGTTTGTCAAAATGGAACCGCTTGCAAAAGCGGCAATTGAAAAAGTTAAAGACGGTTCAATAAAGTTTGTCCCATCTCGTTGGGAAAAAAA
>DVJQ01000013.1 GCA_018716625.1 Candidatus Galligastranaerophilus intestinavium
ATTTTATATGTTTTTGAGTTTTAATATTTTTGCATATAGAGGAAAAAATATGACAAAAGCATTGACAATTACTCCTAAAATTACTAACAATTACAAAAATTATAGCGCACAGGTTGCAAAGAAATCACTGCTTGCGGCAGACCATGTTCCGCTGAAGCCAAAAAGCAAAGCAACGCGCGGACTTGTCGGACATATAATTGACGCATTTAAGGTTGTTTTAGGTAAAATCTCAAACCCGCAAGATGCGCTAACAAAATTCAGTAAAGGGGTAAATTTACCGTCGCATAAGGATCCTGCCGCAATTGTTATAAAAACAATGCATGGGTAATTTATGTTAAAATATTAGAGTGGAATATATTTTAGAGAAAAGCTACGACGAGTTTATAAGCAGACATGAAGGTATAAATTTTCATTTTGACGGTCAGTCTGCCAAGCTCGTTGTTTTGCGCAAAAATATAGATGATGAGTTGATTGAGTTTTTTAATTTTGATAAGGTATTTTTCCAGCTTTTTTTAAGAGATGAAGTTGTTTTTCTGCTTGTTAAATTTGATGAACTAAAGTGGATTGATGTTCCTTTTGTTATCTCAAAAAAAGTTACTCTAAATCCGCCGCAAAGAGATTTGGGTTATAAAATAAATATAATTCTTGCAAGTGCAATAAGCGGAAAGGTTTATGCGCTAAGGGATGAGGTTTTAAATTTAGGGCTTTCAAAAGCGCTTTTTTGGTCTGCTTACAGGCAAATGAAAAAACCTTTGACAAACTTGCAGGAAAAAATTAACAAAATACGTGCAGGTTTCTCATCTGATGAGATGGCAAGGCTTTCGCTCGGGAGATGATTTATTTTTCCCTGTAGTCCAGCAGCACAAGCGATGTTGATTTTATAAGATTATATGCCCATATGCAAATCATAACCCCGCCAACAACGCCAACAAACGGGTCCAAAAATACAAGTCCGAAATATTTTCCCGCAAGGAGCGCAAATATCGCAAAAAACGAAGTCAGCGCGTCTGCCAGAATGTGCATATATGCCGCAATGAAGTTATAGTCTTTTTTCTCGGTTTCTTTGTGCCCATGTTCATGTTCGTGGTCATGGCTGTGTCCGTGGTCATGTCTGTGGCTGTGTACGCCCATTATAAGCACGCTCACAAGGTTTACAATAAGACCGATAACGGCGACAATTATAGCTTCGCTAAAACCAATTTCGTAAGGATTAAAAAACCTTAAAAAAGATTCGTATAAAATTGCGACACCTGTTACCCCGAGCAGTATCGAGCTCACAAAACCGCCAAGAGTGCCGATTTTATCCGTTGAAATACTGAATTTTGGCGAGTTTTGAAACTTTGCAGCCAAAATATAGGCAAAAAACGTTATTGAAAGAGCGAAAGCATGTGTTCCCATATGCCAACCGTCTGCCGTTAATGCCATAGAGTGAGTAATTATACCGAAAAATATCTCAAAAGCCATTGTAATGAGTGTGAGAATAATTACAAAAAGTGTTTTATTTTTGGCTTGTAATGGGGACATAGTAAATCCTTTCTAAATACCATACGGGGGTATAGTATTAGTGTATCACATTTTTATCTTTTGTCAATATATAGATATGTTTACTGCTCTATTTCTTTTATGGGGCGACAAGGTGAACCGTATGCCAAAGTATTTGGGGGAATGTCTTTTGTAACAAGGCTGCCTGCACCAATTACCACATTATCGCCTATTGTTACATTTGGCAATATATGGCAATTTGCGCCAATCCATACATTGTTACCGATGTTTATAGGGTGTGCAAACTCAAGATATTTGTTTCTTGTTTTATAATCAAGCGGGTGTCCTGCTGTGTAAAACCCGCAGTTTGGCGCAATAAATACATTGTTGCCAAATTTTATCTTTGCACAATCAAGTATTGTACAATTGTGATTTATGTAAAAATTTTCTCCGGCCTCAATGTTATAACCGTAATCGCACCAAAAATCCGATTCTATATTAAAATTTTCTCCGATTTTGCCAAAGAGTTCTTGTATTATTTTTTTGCGCTCTGTTGTGTCTGTCGGATTTGTATTGTTGTATCTAAAGCACAAGTCTTTTGCTTTTTTGCGCTCTGATACCAGTGTTTCGTCATTTGAGTCATACATTAGCCCGCTTAACATTTTTTCTTTGTTGTTCAAAATTAATCCTTCATTTTTTCTTTTAATTTTGGCAGAAATCTTAATATGGTATCGTCATAAACAGCATTTTCGTCTTTAAAATTTACGGCTTCTTCGCTGTATGGTCTTACCCTTGCAATGTCTGCACACTCTTTTGATATTTTTACGGCATATTCTTCTTGTGATTTGCAATGATAGTGATTAAGCCTAATTTTATTTATTGACAAATTTTTTGTAACTGCTGTTGCGTCATTGTTTTGTTTTTCATACGCTTCGTTAACCGCAAGTTTTCCTTTTAAGTAAGAAAAGCAGTGAGGGTTAAATATATATTTAACTTCTCTTGGATTTACAATACTTTTTACACATCTGTCGCTAAGCTCATCTCGCCTTCTTCTTGTGTAATTTTCTATAACCAGCCCTTTTGGAGCTTTTTTATGTCCGTTACTGTCAAACGGTTGCCAATTTACAACTACTCCGGGGTAATTTTCGTAATCTTTTAAAAACTCTGCAATGCTGTCTTTTTCAACAGGTACGAGATATTCATCCAAGTCTATAAATGCCATCCATTTGGTTTCGTTTTTATATTTGCAAATGGCGTCAGAATATACAGGTATCTGCATTGATTTGCCCTTAACGTATTTGTATATTACGGTTCCGTCTTTTATATATTTTTCAAGTATTTTCTCTACATCATCATCAGACTCGTTGTTGTATAAATAAAACCTTTCAACTCCAACTAATTTATGGTATTCAATCCACTCTTTTATATAGGGTGCCTCATTTTTTAATATTGCAGCTATAGATAAGTATACTGGGGGATGGGGAGTATACTCATCATCAAGTTTTCGCATTAAATATTTTCCAAATGTTAATTTAATACCGAAAATATTGACTACAGTCCTTCGTTTTAGACAAATTTCAGACTTTTCTACGGAAAAAAACTTCATACAACCTACCTTTTTCTTTTTATATAACATTAATATTTATATGTGAAAAATGCAAATTGTAAATTTTTTCTATAAAAAGGTGCTAAACGCAATGTTTAGCACCTTTTTATATTTTTTGCCTTAACTACTCATCTTTTTTAGCATGCCATATGTCGGCATATTCTCTTTCTTCGCCGTTAACAACAAATGTTGCGCCTTCTTGGGTCATAAGGTCGTTTTGTTTACCGTCGAAGTTTTTATGAAGCGTTGTTTCATCTGTCGTTGCAAGGTTAATTTCAGTAATACCTGCATCAAACAGGGATGAAGCTTCGGAGTTGTAGCCGTCGGTTTTGATTTGTAAACCGTATTTTTCTTCAAGTACTTTCAGGTCTTCTTCATCAAGCGTAGTGTCATAAACACCGTCAACAAGACCCTCTTGATCCGCTAATGCTTTCAGGGCTTCAAATCCGTCTTTATATCCGTCGGCTTTGCCGTCGCCGTCTAAGTCTGTGTTATCGCCGAAGCATTCGGAGCCGTCTTCACCTGAGATACCGTCACCGTCAGCATCAAAGACAAGGATAGCATCTGCTGAGTCGTTAATTGTATCTAATTTACCGTCGCCGTCGATATCGTAGCGGATGAGCTCATCCGATGTTTTTACGCCGTCGCCTTCAAGGTCGAAAGACAGAGGGGAAGCCGTTGCGTAGTCTTTTGTGCTGCATTCCATCGTAACATCGCCCGTATCTTCGCACACGCCCGTTACGTTGTAAACTTCGCGCTCAGCATAGTAGCAGTCGTCATAATCTTCATTGCTTGCATCGTAAATGTTGCCGTAGCCTTCTTCTACAATGTCGTAGCCTTCATCTTCGGCATATTTCCTTGCAAGCGAGCTTCCGTTGCCGCTGCTGTCCACTTCGTAAACGTGGTAATCGGTGCTGCTTGTGCCGCCCTGAGCGATTATGTATTTTGCCGAGCCGTCAGAGTTCTTTTCTGTCAGGTCAATGCCTTCTTCTTCGATGATTGCTTTTTCTTCGTCTGAAACCATTGACATAATTGAATTTCCGTCAACAGTTTTGTTTGAAGTTGAGGATGAGGATGAAGAAGAAGTTGAGCTGTCGCTGTCGTCGCTGTCAGACTCGCATTCAGCCGCCTTTTTCGCCGCTTCCGCAGCTGCTTTTGCGGCGGCTGCTTTTGCCGCATCTTCTGCTGCTTTTGCCTCTTGTGCGGCGCAGAGTTTTTCCTGAGCATCGGTTTTTTGCAGTTCTGCCGTTGTTTTAAGTGTTTCGGTCGAGCTGATTTTTTCTTCCAGGTCGGCAATTGTTGCCTGCGAAGCGCTTGCTTGCTCTTTATATGTTTCAAGTTCGGCGCTCTTGCTTGATATATTTATGCCAAGCAGAGTGATTTCCGTCGATAAAGTATTTAATTTTGATGTGAGGCTGTTTATTACAACATCCTGTTCGCCGTCTTCGTTGTTTGCTTCCGCCTGATCAATCTGGGCAAGAACGTTTTCGTACTGGGCTTCTTTTGCGGCTTTTTGGTTTTCATAGTTTTGCAGCTCCTGCTCTGTTGCCGCTATTTTTTGGTTTGTAGCCTCAAGTTCCGCTTTTTCAGCCTCAAGCTGGGTGTTGTACTGTTGTATTTGTTGTTCATATTCCTGAATTTGTTGTTCAAGCTGGGATATGTACTGTTGATACTGTTGAATTTGGCTTGCGTAGCTTCCTGTTGCAACAAAGTTTCCGTTGCTGTCGGTTGTATTTGGCAATTGGCTTTGCGAAGTGCCTGTTGTTGCGCCTGCCGCATCGGTTGTGCTAATAAAGCTGTCGCCGCCCGATGTTATTGAACTTAAATCAAACAAACCATCTTTTGCGCTTTCTAAGGTTTTTTGCGCATTAGATAAATCAAGACTGCTTGAGCTAATCTTGCTTGTCAGAAAATTGCTATCAATAGATGACATCTTATTTATACTCCTTTACTTAGTTTGTGTTCTGTTTCTTCAGCTTAAAAGCCACTCTAAATTACTATATTGTTTGACCGTTTTTCTTTTCTTCGGCGCTTGTCTTTTGAAGTTCTGCAGTTACTTTTAGTGTTTCAGTATTGCTTATTTTTTCTTCTGTTGAGCTAATATTTTGTTCAAGCACGCTTGCTTGCAGTTGATACGTTGCAATTTGTGATGTCTTTGTGAAAATGTTTGATTGTATCACATAAAGAGATGCAGAAATATTTTGTAGCTGTGAATTTAAGTTGGTAATAAAAGCGTCGTTTGAACCATCTTTATTTGTTTGTTCTGCTTGGCTTAGTGTTGTTTTAATCCTTGAATATTCATCTTCTTTTGTGCTTTCTTGTGCTTCAAGTGCTTCAAGCTCTTTTTCTGCTGTTAAAATCTGTTGATTTAGCGCTTCTAGTTCTGTTTCCATTGCTTCAAGCTCTTTGTTGTATTGTGTTATTAATTTGTCATATTGTTGTATCTGTTTTTCAAGACTTTGAATTTCCGAATCATAGTCAGTATTTGCGCTGTTAACAGTATTGGCTTGTGTTGTATTTGCTGCTTGAGTGTTAAATGTCGCATTTTTTGTTGTGCTTATAAAGCTGTCACCGCTTAATATTGTGTTAATGTCAAATAACCCTTCTTTGGCTTCTTGTAGTTCATTTTGCAAATTTGTTTTATTAAAATTGGTAGAGTTTAAATTGTTTGTAAAAAAGTTACCGTTAATAGATGACATCTTGCACTCCTTTATTTTTTTCTTGTTTATTTTATTTAGTTTCTATGCTACTTTATTTAATCGGTTTTCTTTAAGGTATAATTTAGTTTATTTAAAATAATATTTACAAAAGTTTATATTGTTATCATAAAGCTGAGCATTTTGCTCAGCTTTATGATTGGTCATAGAATAATATTTAATATTTTGCCTTAACTACTCATCTTTTTTAGCGTGCCAGATATCGGCGTACTCGCGTTCTTCGCCGTTAACAACAAATGTTGCGCCTTCTTGGGTCATTATGTCGTTTTGTTTACCGTCGAAGTTTTTATGAAGTGTTGTTTCATCCGTTGTTGAAAGATTAATTTCTGTTATACCTGCATCAAACAGTGATTTACCTTCAGAATTATATCCGTCTGTTTTTATTTGCAAACCATATTTTTCTTCAAGTATTTTTAAATCATTTTCATCTAATGTATTATCATCTATACCGTTAACAAGTCCTTCTTTATTTGCAAGTGCTTTTAGAGCTTCAAAACCGTCTTTGTATCCGTCAGCTACACCGTCGCCGTCTAAGTCTGTGTTATCGCCGAAGCATTCGGAGCCGTCTTCACCTGATATACCGTCACCATCTGCGTCAAATACAAGTACAGCGTCAGCTGAATCGTTAATTGTATCTAATTTACCGTCACCATCTATATCATATCTGATAAGCTCATCTGATGTTTTTACGCCGTCGCCGTTTAGGTCAAAGGATAAGGGAGAGCAGGTTTGATAACACGCTTGCTTTGAGCCTATTTCTCCGCAATCATTCATATAATATACTTTTTTGCCACCTGAACCGCTGGTAATTTCATTGTATTGGCTTGTATACATTTCACCGCTTCCGCTTGGGATAATATCAAAGCTTTCTTTACTGTATCCAAGATATTTCCTTGCCAAAGATTTATAATATCCATCAGTTGGAACCATATCATATACGTGATATTGGCCATCTTCTGCTTTTGCAAAAATATATCTCGGCGAGCCATCTTCAAGTTTTTCTGTTAAATCTATGTCATACTCTTCAATGAGTCCTTTTTCACCTTCTGAGAGTTGTGACACAAGAACTTCGCTAATTTTATTTTGGGTTTCTGTCTTTTCTACTTGAGCTGTTGCTTTTAGTGTTTCGACACTGCTTATTTGTCCCTCAAGAGATGTTATATTTGCCTGTGCTGTTGATGCTTGAGCTTGGAAATTCTGTACTTCGGCAGTTTTTGCAGATATATTCATTTTCAGGTTTCCAAGTTCTGCTGCCAAGGA
>DVJQ01000014.1 GCA_018716625.1 Candidatus Galligastranaerophilus intestinavium
ACTCATTCTTAGCGAGCACAAGCGAGCTTTAGAATGATGGATGCAAAACTCTAACATACAAGCAATTTTAATTGCGTAAGTATGTTAAGAGTTGTTGCCAAAGCGTAGGATATGATGTTCCAATACATTTAATTCCGAGCTAATGTGTGTCTACGATGAAAAACAAAGAATATATAGATATAAGCAAAGCTTTTAGCTCCTCACTCGTTGAAAAAGTTGGTGCAAGCACCACTTTTAACTCGTTCGTCCCTATTAATAAAATAGCAGAATTAAAAGGGTTAAAAAGTAACTGTTCATTAAGATTAGCAATTCAAAAAGGTAAATATGTAGCACGTGAAGTTATAGTTTTTAGAGGTAAATCATACGAGATATTATACTCATCTCTAGAACCAGAAATTCAGCGGATTTTGCGAGGCGTGGCAGCGAAGCGAACGCCTATTGCGAGCAAGCCCGTTGAGGGTTGCGAGCCCGCAATAATCCAAGACGAAAAACTCCAAGATGAATTAATTAAAGAAGCAACTCAATCAAATTGCACCGCATTAGTTCCGATTAACAGTATCAGCAATAATAGATAAAAGAAAGGAGAAAGATATGGCGAAAATTGCAAACATGATTGACAGTATTACTGGAGCTGACGAAGAAGCTCAAAAACAAAAAGAACAATTTTCTTTTTTACAAAAAATGGCTCTAGCAAAATGTGAAGAGTTTAAATCTGATTTAGAAAAAACGGCATTTGGTGATAAAAGTAAAATTGAAATTGGTGGTGGAAGGTTTTTTAAATATTATTCTGGGCAACATGTTGATATCCATTCTCAAGCTAACGAACGTATTCAGGAAACAATAAATTCGTTTTTTAGAGGCAATGATGAAGATATAAAAAACGGATTTCAATCATTAATTTCTGGGGCGTTAGAAACTCTAATTAATACTTCAAGTATCGGGGAAGATCAAGAGGATATGTTTTTTATTTATCCTGAAAATAATGCTGTAGTTCGTTTAGATGTAAAGGCATATAAATATACTTTTACGAAGAAAGGGATTATAGCAGATTGCGAAAATATATTCTGCAGATAAGATAACCTCTGTTTGGAAAAAATTACAATCTTGCGATACGAATACTGTTTTGCATAATTATCAAATAGATTGTTTAAAATCAGAATTACCACAAAAACTTATGAAATCAAAAAGATTTTTAAACAGTGCTAATATTGATGATATAAACAATCTAGTACAACATGCTATACCTCTAGGATGGCAACTTACATCAGATAGTTTTGGCAGAAACAGGTTGACTAAAATTGAAAATAATGGAATTTATGAAACTATTATTGAAAATTATCAAGAGTCTATTAATCGAGCAATAGAATTAGTTGAACTTGTAACATTAAAAGATAAATATAGCAACTAAAAAGTTTTCTATATTATAAAACGAGTCTTAATAATTAAGACTCGTTTTATGTATTAAAAATCAGTAGCAAATTAAAAAATATAGTTAGTTAAAAAAATGTAAAATTCAAGAAATCTTGAGAAAAAGCCTGAGCAAATTGTAAAGGACATAGATTTTAGGTTTCCCAAAAAAATCAAACCATGTGCAACAAGAAATCAAACCATGTGCTCTTTTACAACGTGTTCAATAAAATTCACAAGATGTGCTAATATAAGATTTATAAATTCCATAAAACTCCCCCGATTCTTTTTCTCGTATTATACAGGAAACAAAATCCGTTTTAAAGTTATTGCGCGCTTGAGCAGAATGTCTTTATCCCCTGTCAAGCAGGGTATTAACGGAATCATAGATTTTTTGAAAAGTTTGATTAGGCGCAAGCTTCGGACATCTTCGCATTGTATTTCCTTTTGTATATGAGCTTAAAACATCTGTCAGTTCCGCAAGCGGCTTAATTATATTTTTGGCAAGCGTTCTCATAAGCAGAATCCCCAAAGCCCAGGTCATAATTGCAAGGAAGGTTATAACCCACGCGGCAGCCGAGCTCAGCCTTTTTGCACTTAATGCCGCGTCTTTCATAGCAAGCCTGTTAAGACGCGAAAGTTCAATTATATTATCTACGGTAATTTCTTTATACTCAGCATTCTTAAATCCCTTTTTGTAGTTCTTTTCAATTTTTTTAATAGCCTCTGCTTCGCCTTTTTCGGTAATATTTGCCTCTCCGTCTCTAAGTGCCTGTTCAAAAAGCTTTATATCTTTTTTGATAGTAAGCGCGGACATCATTTGCTCGGTTATATAAAGAGAGCGTGTATTATGTTCGTTTATTTGTTCAATTGCAGGTGCCAGCCTAAAAAACCCTCTAATCCCTGCTATAGCCAGAATTGTTGAAAAAATTAATATCAAAATAAAAGAAGAGTAAAAAGATTTTGAAAAGTTCATTATTTATTCTCCTCAATCATTTTTGCAATAGCATCCTCCGTGCATACAAGAAGAAGCTTATCTTTTGTATCCAAAATTTCGTTTGGAAAAGGTCTTGTAAGTTTGTTTCCTTTTTTGATTGCAGCGACAATAATTCCGTATTTGTTCGGAAGAGCCAGTTCTATTAAATTTTTACCTTCCATAAACGGCTGCACGTTAATTTCCAAAAGCTGAATATTTTCAGAGGTTTCATCGTTGATAATATTCTGGAAAAGAATTTTATACGCAAACTTTTTTCCGTACTCCGCATCCGGATTGATAACGTTCTTTGCGCCGACTGCCTTAAGAATTCTCTCGTGAATTTTATCAGTCGCCCGTGCAATAATATTTTCACACCCCATTTGTTTCAGAATGGCAGTAGTTAAAATAGAAGGTTCTCTTGCTCCGATTGCACAAATAACAACATCTCTCTCCTTCGGACAAAGCCTTGCCATAGCAGTTTCGTCAGTCGCATCAAGACAAATTGCATCGTCTAAAAAACTGGCAGCTTCTTCTACAAGTTCCTTATCAGAATCAGCCGCAATAACTTCTGCCCCTTTTTCGGATAAAGTTCTTGCAAGCGACATTCCAAATTGTCCCAAACCTATTATTAACACTTGTGTAGACATTATTTTATCTCCTATGTTAGTGAAATTTTTGCATCAGGATAACCGATTCGTGAATCCGTTATTCTTGTATTCAAATAGCAAACAAGTGTTGCAGGAGCTACCCTTCCCAGAAACATCGTTGCTATTATAATAATTTTTCCGACACCGTCAAGAGCGGTTGTTGCGCCCATTGTAAGCCCTACTGTACCCAGCGCGGATACCGCTTCAAAAATAAGTTTCAGAGGATTTGCGCTCTGGGTAGTCAAAAGCATAAGTATTGAAATACCAAGTATAAAAAAGTATGCTGCAGTAAGTGTAACGGCTTTTTGTATTGTATCAATCCTTATTGCCCTGTTTCTTATGATATTATCCTTTCCTCTTATCGTATTCCAGAAGGTCAGGAAAAATATTCCGACAGTTGTGGTCTTAAGCCCGCCCGCCGTACTTCCGGGAGAGCCGCCCGCAATCATCAGCCCGACCATAAGAAGAAATGTTCCCATATTGATATTACTTAAATCTACGGAATTAAATCCTGCTGTCCTTGCAGTTACTGATTGAAACCACGCATTATTTATTTTATCCGCAATGGTCATTCCGCTCAAAACACCGTTGTATTCGGATATAAAGAAGAAAAGGGTTCCGAAAAACAACAGGGCGCATGTTACAGTAAGAACAATTACCGAAACCGGCGGAAGCTTCTTTCTCTTAAACAAATTCATCAATGTAACGCAAATTGCCGGAGAGATTCCGCCTAAAATTATCAGAAATGATATTGTATAAGTTATAATTGGATAATGATTATAACTTACAAGATTATCCCCCGTAAAAAAGAATCCTGCATTACAAAAAGCAGAAACTGCAGAAAAGATTCCGTACTTTAGCCCTGTTAGAACGTTATGTTCAATAAAAGAAAATGCGCCCGTTAGAATAACCGCTCCGATTAGTTCCACAAGGAAAGTATATTTAAAAATCAAAATAAGCGAGTTTTTAATATCCTCCTTGCTTTCCGCCTCAAAAATATACCGCGCGCTTCTCTCGTGCGTAAGCGACATTCTTTTGCCCAGAAGAATAAATACAATCGAGCTTATACTCATTATACCGAGTCCGCCTACCTGAATAAGCAGCATAACAATGAACTGCCCTAAGCCCGTAAATTTACTCCCGAAATCCACTACAGAAAGTCCGGTTACGCATACTGCACTCACGGCAGTAAAAAGAGCATCAATAAAGTTCACCCCATGAGGCGATGAAAAGGGAAGATATAATAAAATCCCGCCTGCCAGACACAATAAAAAGAAGGTTACAGGTAAAATTCTTTCAGGATATTTCAGGATAAAGTCAAACTGTTCGTTTGATTTATTCAAAAAAAGTATTTTATTCCTTTTGCCCACAACAATTCCTCTTTAAGAAAAGTATAACATAAAATGAAAGATTACAAATATTGAGCCTGTTTTATTGTAATTTAACGCCCGGTTTTATTTGTACGGATACTTTGATTATTTTGGCTTAGGTCGCTCTGCGAGGGCGTTTTCAGGTCGGAAAATTACGATAACCCGCAAAAATCAAACTGCCGAAATGGACTTTTTTCGGACTGTACTGATAGTTTGATTTTTTCTTAAAAAGCTAGTGTTTAGCACCGTTTTTGTAAAGAAACAGTTGTAAAGAAACAGTACAGTATAGAAAAGGGGGAATCTGCCTTAAAGTCACTGTTGGTAAACAATTTTAAATAAATTTAGGGTTTCAGAAAAGTCCAAAATGTCTGATTACTGTCCTTTATATGTCTAAAAATACCGAAAAAATTTAATTGATATTCCCCAAAGGGTTATTTCCGTAAGAGAACAGATAAGGAAAGTGATAAGACATTAGCTATAAAAAATTAACAGAAGTTCCAGAAAAAATTTTTTCTGGAACTTAATGGAATCTTAACGGAACTTTTTGCGGAACTAATTATAATTTTTTTGCGTATAGTATATTTATGGAAATAAAAGATATAATAAAATGTGAGAATGATAATATATTACCTATTCAATCAAAAATGATTGCGAATTTATTATTGTCGGGCTCTCCTTATCAAATATATCAGTACAAAGATGTATCAAATGATATCTATAATAAGTATAATGCTTATATTCGCTATCACATGCGTTTTGATAAAAATATAAATATTAAAAATAATGTTGCCCCGAAAGATGTAGGATACTATGCTGGAGAGCTTTCTTGGCTTTGTGTAAAACTAGAACTTCCGTTGATTTCTGTAAAAATCAATTCTGAAAACGATATGCCAAATAAAGGATTTTTTGGTTTTCCTCAGTGTCAAGAAATGCAAAAACAACGAATGCTAAATAAAGATATTGTAAAACAAATAAAATCTGAAGTTACAGAAGCTCTTGAAGATGGATTATATGACAAATTAATTGATTATTTAAATGGCGTATCAAGCACCGATGGTATGATTGAGCAAAATTCAAAATTGGTTAATATATCTAAAGTTGATAGTAATGCTACATTAAAATCAAGTGCAAATATGACAGAACAAAAAAGTAGTAAAGAAGATTATAATGAAGTAGAATTTTTAGAAGGTCAAACAAAAGAAAGAACCATCCTACAAAGAAAAAGAAATCAAGAAATAGTAAAATTAGCAAAACAAAGAGATAATCATACTTGTAGAGTTTGCGGTTTTTCATATCAAAAGAAAATAGTTGAAGCTCATCATTTAATTCTAATATCAAATAAAAGCAACGAGTATGAAATTAAAATAGAAAATTTAATAACCCTATGCCCTACTTGTCATTCATTGGCTCATCATTTGTTAAATGAAAATGAAATTTATGTCGACAAACTTTCATTAATAC
>DVJQ01000001.1 GCA_018716625.1 Candidatus Galligastranaerophilus intestinavium
TTATTTACAACCATTGTAAAAATAAAATAGGAGATTGATTTATGAAAAAGATCTTAGTTTTAGCATTAGCGGCAGTTTTTGTCTTGAGTGCCCCAACGCTTGCAAGAACAAAATATGACAAATATGGGCACAAAATAGAAAAAACAAAAAAAGTTAAAGTTCAAGCTGCAGCAAAAGTTGACGAACAAAAGGAAGAAAAAGTAAAAGAAAAAACAATAGAAGATGCCAGAGGCAGAGGCATGGGCAAAGCAGTGCGCGACGGTGACACTAACAACTTTACAATGTATGACCAAAGAGGCAGAAAAACGGGTACATATGTTGAAGATGAAAACGGCAACGGCAAATACTACGACGTAAGAGGCAGAGAAATATCTCGCACCAATCGTCAAACAGAAGACATAAAGTAAGTATAGATATAATCATTCATAACAAAACCGGCTCCGATGTCTGTTACAATGGAGTCGGTTTTTTTAAAGCCGAGTTTTTCATATACGGATATAGAATTTACATTTTCCTTGTTCACTGTAAGTACAACTTTGTCACAACCAAGTTCTTTTGCTCTTTGCAAGACAAATTCAATTGCCTTTTTACCAAGCCCCTTGCCCCTGTGGTCTTTTTTAATGTAGAGCTTAGATAAGAACAAATGCTTTGGGTATTTTTTTATTCCCAAATAACCGGTATATATATTATTATCAACTATAAAGTAATATTCATAGCCCTCATTCACCTGATTTTTAAGGGCGTTTACGGATTGAAAATTATTGAGCATATACTCTATTTGTTCAAAAGAGAGAATATCAAAATAATGTTGGTGCCAAATTTCACATGCCATATGCGCAAGTTTTTTTAAATCATCATCATTTGATACAACAGAAAAATTACTCATAAGTTAAATATAGCACAACCATTTTTTAAATTACCCCATATTTTTTGCCGATTTTTGTTATTATATCTACTGCTTTTTCAATCTGAACTTTGGTTAAGTCTTTCATAACGCACAGCCTCAATCTGCAATCTTTTCTTCTAACGGCAGGGTAAGTCACAATATTGACATAAACACCGCTTAGTCTTAAATCTTGATGCATTTTAAAGAGGAGTTGCTCATCTCCGATTACTATAGGGATAATGCCTGATTGGGTATTTTCCGTATTAAAACCTGCCTTGTTCAGTTTTTCCTTTAAAAACATAATATTTTCCCAAAGTTCTTTTCTGCCCGCCCTATCGTGCTCAAGCAGCTTAAAAACTTCATTTAATCCCGCAACAACAGGCGCAGGAAGAGCTGTTGAGAAAAAATAACTTCTTGCATAATGTCTTAAATATTGGGCAATTTTTCTTGTAGTTGCACAGTACCCACCTATTGCACCTGCTGTTTTACTTAACATGCCAACATTTAAGTCAATTCTTTTTTCAACACCAAATACTTGCGCGCTGCCGCGTCCTGTGGAGCCGACTATACCAAGTCCATGGGCATCATCTACCATTACTTTTGCCCCGTAATGCCCTGCTAAATCACAAATGGCATCAAGTTTTGCAATATCACCATACATAGAAAACACACCGTCAGTGATAATAAGTTTTGCTGCAGCAGTATTTTTCAGTTTTTCCAAAATTCTCTCAAGTGCCTTTATATCGCCATGGGGATAGACTTTTAAATTTGCACCCGATAATTTTGAACCATCAAAAATTGAGGCATGATTTGCACTATCATTAATTATTACATCGTTTTTAGAACACAGAGCAGAGATAACCCCAATATTTGTCCCGTATCCGCTTGGGAACAAAACAGCATCCTCGCATCCGTAAAAATTTGCAATTCTCTTTTCAAGCTCTTTGTGCAGTTGGGTAATTCCCGCATAAACACTTACAGCCCCCATACCGTATCCAAAATCACCAATTGCACGCATAGCAGCTTCGCACACTTTTTTATTTGTCGTTAAATTCAAATAGGAATTTGAGCCAAGCATGATTACACTGTGCTCGCTTCCGCTTCTTTCTTTTATCTTGACCTCGGGTGAAGTTTTCTCCAGCAAGCGAATTCCAAGCCCCTCGCTGCCTGTCATTACGCCACTTGATAAAACTTCATCCAATCCTTGTGTTTTTTCAAACAAGTCAGCGCCATCTTTTGTATAAAGAAAATCCTCAAATTTCATCTCATATATCCTCTTAGCATTATTGAAACAGTTTATGTTGTTTGGTTTCTGTATTCAATTGCCAGAGCGAGTTATATTAAAGTTTTATCTTTATGGCACGTGCAAGAGAGTCGACAACACTTTTGTCAAAATCACCATTATTTGCACGCTCGTATAATATTTTTAACGACTCACTATCAGAAAAAATTCTTTTATATGGTCTTTTTTCCTTGAGCGCACTCCAAATATCGGAAACTTCAAGAATCTGCAACAGTATCGGATTAGCTGTTGAATATGTATGATGCCCTTTTACAAGAGGCAAGATATCGGCATTTGCATACGTAGTCCTTAAAATTTCATAACCCAATTCTGCGTGAGTATCAACTATTTTACGTTCTTGAGTATCTAATTTGCCTTTTTTATTTAATATATAATCCGGTATATAAACCTTACCAATATCATGCAAGAGTGCGGCCTGACCCATTATTGAATACTCCTCTATGGAAAACCGGTATTGCATATTTTTCATAATAGCAAAAGCGGTTTTAAAGGTGGATAAAAAGTGAGGACGTATTTCACTTGTAATATTTTCACCATATATCTTCAAAGGTACACCGACCTGAGAAAGCTCGGTTGAAATATTAGGATTTACATCATCAACAATCTTTAAAAAGTTTGGATTTGTATATTTTTTAACCAACTCAGACGGGAAAATGCTTGCTAAAAATTCGTCATCTATAGCATATATGAGATTATTGTGGTACGCAGGATCCAAATGAGGCAAACTATGTGCAAAAAAGTCAGCCTCTGGTGCCTTATTTAACAAATAATTATTTTTTTTACGCCTAAAATCTCCGGCAAAAACCGGAACATTAAATGTCGTTAAGCTAGTTATGTTCATACTCTACTCTAAAAATAAATTAAATGAATTTTTGTTGTTAATCTTTTGCGTATGTCATTCTAATACTAAAACACTCAAAAAACAAGTTTAAATTTAATTCGAATTTAACCCATTGTAATATTTATTAAGAAATGTAAAACCAAAAAAGCTTGCAGTGCAACGATTTTCAAATGTATATAAATTTTATGTCAATTTTTTATACAAAAATATCTTTATATATATAAGAGGACAACCACCTTAGGAGAGAATATGTCAGGTAACTACAGCTTTGCATTTGGATCTTATATAAACAGTTCGCTATACGAAGTCGGACAAAACGCGCAAGAAGCTGCTTCGCAAACCGAAGAAAGCAGCAGCGGACAATCAACGCAAGTAACGACTACTCCTTCATATTCCGACTATAATTATAATATGTACTCAAACTTCACAAATTTATCAAACGCAGACTTTGCTAATGCAGGCTCAAGCGTTTTCAATGCATATCAAAACACGTTATCAAATTTTAACATAGACTACAGCCAGCCATACAGGGATATTCTTGATGATTTGTATGAAACCTGGGACAATATGGCGGATGAAGATGCCGTATCCGGTGCAACAGACGGAAATCAGGCAGCAACGGAAGCGGCGCAAGCTGCCATGACGCATGCCGAATCGGCTCAGGCAGCACTTGAGAACGTACAGGCAGCTTCAAACGAAGTTCAACAGGCACTTGATGCAAATGATGAAGAAGCTGCCAAGGAAGCCGCAACACGTGCATTAGAGGAGGCTCAAAAAGCGCAGGAAAAAGCGCAAGCGGCTCAAGAAGAAGCAGACGCAGCCAAAGAAGCAGCGAAGCAAGCAGCACAAGCTGCACAAGAAGCAGTAGGAACACAAGCAGAGGAAGAATGCGCGCGCTTAGCACAAGAAGCACAAAGTGTAGCTGACACAGCTCAACAAGCAGCACAAAAGGCGCAAGAAATTGCTGACAGAGCAATGGAAATAGCTACGGAAGCAGCTCAAAAAGCTGATGTTGACCCATCTGTCGTTACAGAAGAAGAAGACGACGATGGTAATACGGATGATGGCGAAGATGACGGAAATGTTGAAACTGAAACCGGAATGGAAAATTTAACCGATGAAGAAAAAATATTGGTAAATGACGCAGTTGAAAGTATACTTGATGCAACCGTAAGGTATATGACAGGTCCGTTTAAACTCGGAACAGACGAAGATATGCTTTTTAATATAATCGGTGATGAAAATTTAACTCCGGAACTTATGCAAGTTGTACAAACAGAGCTTGAGGCAAAAGGGTATAATCTTTTTGACTTAATAAAAAGCGAAACATCATTTGAAACGGAAGACATACTTGTTGGAGGTATGCTTGCAAAATTAGGCGGAAAAACAACAGACGGCAAAGTGGAACTTGAATCTTACGGAAAATATGAAAATCTGGAAAAAACGGACCCCGAATATCAAAAATACATAAGACAATGCGTAAGTTTATTCAAACAAGCAACGGGCGGTTGGGGTTTCAATAAAGAGTTGTTCTGCTACATAATGAGTCTGCCTGAGGATATGAGAGCGGATGTTGAAAGTATGTACAACGAAAAATACGGCTCGGATAAAACCTTTGAAGAATTAGGCAGGGAAAAATCTACATCTGTTATAAAGGCATACTATTATAATGAATAACTAAAAAGTGATAAAAAAATATTTTGATTGTATAATACTCCTTATAAAAGGAGTATTTTTTTATGATTGAAATGAGAGTTATGGGCATTGCCCTTGATACAAGAAGCGGCTCGCCGATTGTAGTTCTAAACGATACACAAAACAGACGGGCATTGCCAATTTGGATAGGTTCTGCAGAAGCAAGTTCTATTATAAGAAAAATTGAAAACATACCCTCAAGCAGACCCATGACACATGATTTGTTTTTGAATTTCTGCAAAAGTACAGGTTATGAAATAACAAAAATTGAAATTAACGACGTAAACGAACAAACATATTTTTCTTCTGTATATTTGTATAACAACGATTTAAAAAAAGAAATTGAAATAGATGCAAGGCCATCTGATGCCATAGCGATTGCAATAAGAGCTGATGTACCAATTTATGTTACCGAAAATGTTTTGGCAACAGGAGTGGTGTCAACAGATACTAAAAAAGATGAAGAAGAAGCGCAAGAGTTTAAAAACTTCATAAAAGATATTAAACCTTCTGATTTTGAAAAAATGATGAAAAATTTTGAATCTGATCAGTAGTCATTTTGAATAAAATTTTTTAATTTTTCAAAATCTCTTAAAATGCCGTTTAATATTTGATAGATGGTAGTTTTGTGCTCTCTAAAGGAAAAAGAGCTTCTTCTAAATTCTTTTTGCAAGGACTCTAAACCTATAAAATTATTTGTTGCAAATTGTTGAGATTTCATAGTAAGATGTTAATGATAGGATATAAAAAGGCAAAATAATGGGAAAAGTAACAAAAGATATGGGAATTATCGAGATTGTTCAGAACCATCCTGAAAGTCTTGAAGTATTTGCAAAGTATGGTCTTGGTTGCATAGGTTGTGCAGCAGCAAGATTTGAAAATCTTGAAGCAGGTGCAAAAGTGCATGGTGTAGACCCTGAGCAAATGGTAGCTGAGATTAACGAACTTATAGAAAAAAACAGCTAGACAACTTTTTGTTTTTATATTAGAATAATTACGCTTGAAAAAGTAATTTTTAAGCCCTGGTGGTGGAATCGGTAGACACGTTGGACTTAAAATCCAATGGGGCTAATAACCTCGTGCCAGTTCAAGTCTGGCCCAGGGCAATTTTACTCCCGCAATTGCGGGAGTTTTAATTTATCCGAACAAAAAGGCAGCAAGACTTATGAAAAATAACAAAAATAATATAAAAATTCTTGACTGTACACTAAGGGACGGCGGATATATAAACAACTGGAACTTTGGCAGAGAGTGCATTTTAGAAATTTACGAAAATTTAGACAAGGCAAATGCAGATTTTATAGAATGCGGCTTTTTAAAAGACGGCTTTTATTCTGATGATACAGCCCTTTTTGGCGATTTTAAAAAATTAAACAGAATTTTTAAAAATAAAAACAAAGAAAAACTTGTTATTATGTTAAAAGTGGGGCAGTTTGACCCTCAAAAATTCCCAAAAAACAAAGATGAACGCATTTTTAACACAATAAGGGTAAATTATTGCAAAAGCCACACAAAGGAAGCTCTTGAAATAATAAAAAAGTTAAAAAATTACGGCTGCAGAGTTTTTGTAAACCCTGCAAATATAGATATATACTCTGATTATGAGGTATCAGAACTCACTAAAAAGCTCAATGACATTGAACCCTTTGCTTTTTCAATTGTTGACACAAAAGGCTCACTTGTGAAAAAAGATATTCTAAGACTGTATGATATTATTAATAACAACATGAAAAAAAGCACAAGACTTTGTTTTCACTCTCATAATAACCTCGGACTATCTTTTGCAAATACTTTAGAGTTAATAAAAATTTGCAAGGAATATGAACTTATAATTGACTCAAGCGTTTTTGGCATGGGCAGAGGCAGCGGAAATCTACACAGCGAGCTTATTATGCACTATCTTAATCAAAATGATAAAAAATATAATTTAGCTTTTATTTTTGAAATTATTGAAAAGTATATTAATAAAATTTATCTTAAAACCCCTTGGAAAAATACAACCGAATACTACCTGAGTGCAATTTACCATTGTCATCAGGACTATGCAAAATATCTTCTAAATAATTTCAAACTGGATAATAAGGAAATTGTAAAAATTTATAAAAAAATCCCACAAGAGAAAAAATCAAAATATACACAAGATGTAATTGAAAAACTATGCATGCGCAAAGATTAAAGCAGTGTAAATTTACACTGCTTTAATATCTATAAATTTACACTCCTGCACTTAAAACCTGATCTCGTATAGCATTTACGGTTTTAATTAACTCATCAAGATAGGAGCTGTCTATAGTTGTAATAGTTGTTGTATCAGGGTGTATCATCATCGCCAACTGTCTATATGCTGATTTATCTGTTGGATTGAGCATGAAGTTTTGAATTAAAGTTTGCAATTCTCTTATGTTTTGTGCTCCTTCTTTTGTCAAGCCTGCTGCTACATCATCCAATTGACTTAATGTATTACTTAATGGTTTTACATACTCTGCAAACGCACCTTGTTGCCACTGTGTAAAACCACCAACACTACTTGCAGTTCTCAAGGTGTCATCAGTAGTACTCGCACCCAATAAAAGAGTGTCATCAACGCTGCCTGCTGCACTTCCTGCTGCACTGCCCGCAGCGCCTGTTGCACTACCTGCTGTACCACCTGCTGCGCTACCTGCCGCGCCCGCTGTAGCGCTTGCACTTGATTGTCCCGCTTGCGGCAATGCAAATGCGTCGTCAACACTGCCTGCTGCACTTCCTGCTGCACTGCCTGCCGTTGCAGCACCTCTCATTGCACCAAATGCCCTTGCTGTTTGGACACCGCTTAACGTGCCAAGAGCTACATTTTCACCAAACTCAAGCGTACTTGCGCCAACATCTCCCATTGCTTGTTGTGCTTGGGCATCTGTTTGAGCATTATTGTAAGATTTCATACCTTCTATTGCTCCACCGACTGCCCTTGCAGCACCATATAATGCTCCACCAAGCCCTGCTATGCCAAGTGCGGCTGCAACTACAGGCGCACCAACAATTGCCCCTGCCGCTAAACATGCTGCGCCGACACCGCCGACAGCTGCTGCAGTAGCCACAGGATGTTCCGTAACTGTTGAAACCACACCGCTGACTTGCTCTTTTGCTTTATCAACTACACCTTGAGCAAAACTGCCTGCTCCATCTTGCAGACTCAGCTCACCGTCATCCCAGCCCGTATATTCGGTGCCTGTAACATTTTGATAAGCGCTTGAGAGTTTATTTAAGTAATTTTTCTCTGTTTGACCTGAAAAATCATTTTCAAAATCCTTATAAATTTCAGAACCCGTAACCATGTTGTAATTATCCATAACAGATGTCAGGATTTCATCACTTGCACCGTTCATAACAGACTCTACAAACTCATCGGCTGTTCCCCACATATCGCCCGTAGCATTATGTAATTCGGAACACAACAGTTCAATTGCGGCAGGGTTACCTTGTTGAGCAGACTCTAATATTCTTGATGCCATTTGATTCATTATTTGTGTTCTGTCGTTACCGTTAAAATCGCCATCTACATCTTGGACAAAACTACTGTCAAATGTTGACTCGTAGTACGAAAGAACATTTACCCAGTCATCTGCGCTTAATTCTTCATTATTTATAAGTTCACTAAAAGCACTTTCATTGACCCCAAGACCATCATCCATTGAATCTTGGAGTTTTTGGGCATATTCAGCTACTTGCTCTTCACTCAACGTAGTATTTCCAACATAGCGACCTGCTCCACCACCTACGGCACCACCTTCACCTGTAACAGCACCACCTTCACCTGCGGCACCACCACCTGTAACAGCACTTGAAGATGTATCAACAAGATTTATTCTTTGGTCGGGATGAATAACCGTAGCATTATAATCTTCCTGCAAAACGTCAGGATTGGCCTCAACCAGTTTTGAATAAATTTCTCTGCCTTCATCACTGTATAGTGACACGCCATAAGTGTTATAAATTAATCTTGATACACAATCTATATTATCTTCTTTATTTATATCGAATTCATCAACAGTAACATAGTATTCACCCGTAGTGTCATCTTTTTGAATTTTATCAGCACTTCTTCCACTGAAACACTCAGGAAAAGTGTCATCTTGGGCTACACTTGAATCTGTTACAGGTGAGTTTAAATCATCGTATGATAGAGTTTCTTGCACTCCATCCGTTGCACTAATTGTACCAATTGTGTTTAAAAGTTCTTCATCTTCAGGGTCGATGTCCCAGTTCTCTGCAAGCTCTTGAACAAATGTGTCATTGTTTAAAACTTCGGAACCTTCTTCCAAAGAATTTTCAAAAACCGAGTTAATTTCTTCTTCGGTTGCCTCAATTCCTTTAAGTTCCAAATATTTAATAATACTTTGGACTCCGTTAATTGCTCCTGTTTGATCTGCCATCTTACACACCTTACTGTAATATAAATTTAATTCACATAAATGCTGACGACACAAACACGCTGTAACTTTAGAAAAATTTAAAAAATTTTTACATTTTGTAATAAAAGAGTGGCAGTTGCCAGCTGCTCCAAGGACTCAAATTTTATTACAAAGAAACACAATAAACGATTTATTATATTACGCCAAGCTTATATTTTATTCTTTTAAAATTAGACAAAATAAACTATTGTTTAATTAAAATTCCGTTATATTACTCAAACAAACTAAGTATGTAGGTTGGGTAAAACCCAACAAATAAATTAATTTTATCGTTTTATAATAAAATATAAATAATAAAAGTATGTAACATCTGTAAACCATCGCGGATAAGATCCCGAAACAAGTTCGGGATGACAATAATCAAACGTCATTCTGAATTTATTTCAGAATCTAGCTAACTTATGGTAAATGTAAAGAAACACATTAAATGATTATTTGTAACGGTTAAAATGAGTATTTTATTCCTTTAAAATTAGGCAAAATAAACTTTTGTTTGATTAAAATTCCATTACATTACTCAAACAAACTAAGATTTCGACTCTGATTCAAGAATTTTGTTTAAACAGTTAAAAAATTCGCCCATACAGCAGATTTTCAGAGAATAATAGACATTTAAACCTTCTTTTCTGTCTTTTATCAGACCTGCTTCTTTTAATTTAATCAAGCTCTTTGAAATATGCGGCTGTTCATAGTTTAATTTTTCAACAATTTCACAGACGCACTTTTCTCCATCTGCTAAAAAGTCTATTATTTCAAGCCTCACCGGATTGGATAGAGCCTTGAATATTTGAGCCTTTTTTTCATATAGATTACTTTTCATAAAAATTCTCGCAAGTTACTATTGACAATATTCCAAAAATGGAATACGATAATATTATATATTCCAATTATGGCATATTTAATATTATTTGTCAATTTTTAAGGAGGCTAAAACAATGGATTTTGATGTTAAAAAAGAAGTTAAAGATTTTTACGGTAATATTGCTCAAAAAGTTCAAGAAGATACATACAGTGCATGTTCTTGCTGTCAAGAGATTTCACGAGCGCAAAGAAATTATGCGGGACAAAACCTTGATGATATTCCAAAAGAAGCAATAGAAGCGTCTTTAGGATGTGCAAACCCTCTAGTTTTTGCTCAAATTAAAGAAGGTGAAACAATTTTAGATTTAGGTTCAGGTGGCGGCATTGATGTTTTAATGGCTTCTAAATATGTTGGTGGGTCCGGAAAAATCTATGGACTTGATATGACAGATGAAATGCTTGAACTTGCAAATAAAAACAAAGAAAAAATGGGTGTTAAAAATATAGAATTTATAAAAGGATACATTGAAGATATCCCGCTTGAAGATGGGGCGCTGGATGCAATAATTTCAAATTGTGTTATCAATCTATCAGATAATAAGCAGAAAGTTTACATGGAGGCTTATAGGGTACTAAAAGAAGGCGGTAGAGTTGCAATAGCAGATGTTGTATCACTAAAACCGGTTTCAGAACACATAAAAAAACAAGCTCAGCTTTGGGCAGGGTGTATTTCAGGAGCTATGCCTATAGCTGAATACAAAAAGATATTAGAGATTGCCGGGTTTAGGAATATTTCAATTGAGCCTGTGCATATTTATACAAAAGAAATTATAAACGGATTGTCTTTTGACAAAAATTTAATAACGGAAGATGAACTAAACCAAATGACAGGAGCCTTTGCAGGAGCACATATTAAAGCTTGGAAATGATTCATAACTTGTATAAATCGACTGCACAGGACTCAAGGACTGTGCAAGTCCCTTGTGGACAAATATTGTCCGTATTATAACAAAAAATTTGCCGCGTCTCGGAATCGAACCAAGGACACAGGGATTTTCAGTCCCTTGCTCTACCAACTGAGCTAACGCGGCAAATCTATTTAATTATCAATATCCTCATCAGCTCAGTTGGTGATTTTCATATGTCTTGTTTCGTTTCACTCAACAAGAGCTAACACGGCAAATCTATTTAATTTACTTATCTATCTTACCAATTCAAGATTTCAAGTCAAGATTTATTTAATTTTCCAGCAAAACCTTTATTGCTTCGCCATTTTGGTGCATTTCAAGAGCGCGTTTAATGTATTTCATCTGCATGGTTTTTGTGATTAATTTTTCCACATCCACCTGTCCGCTTGAAATGAGTTCCAGCGCCTGCCTGAAGTATTTGGGTGTGTGGTGAAACACGCTTATTATGTTGACTTCATCGTAATGCAGCCTGCGTGTGTCAATATTGACGCTTGTGCCCGATGAACATCCGCCAAAAAGGTGCACCGTGCCGCCGCGCCTTACAAGTGCAAACATTCTCTCCCATATCTCGGGTAAGCCTACGCATTCTATTGCAACATCCAGACCTCTGCCCTCTTCTGTCATGGTTAAAATCAGTTCTCTGGGGTCAGGGTATTTTTTAAGGTCTATAACTTCATCTGCCTGTGCAAATTCGCGCGCCATCTTTAGTTTCAGGGGGTTTCTGCCCATAGCGATGACTTTTGCCCCCCTTAATTTGGCAAGGCGGGCAAACATTAAACCAATGGGACCTATGCCCACTACGCCTACCGTATCGCCTGGGTGAATAGGGGTTCTGTCTATACCGTGCGCAACATTTGCCAGTGGCTCACAGAAAACCGCGCGGCGGAAGGATACTTCATCAGGGATTATAAGAAGATTTTTTTCGACAATTCTTTTTGGAATGGTAATATACTGCGCGTATGCTCCGTTTAGAAGATTAAGGTTTTCGCAAAGATTTTCTTCCCCCCGCCTGCAAAAGAAACATTCCCCGCAGGGGGCGGAGTTTGCGCCTACTACTCTGTCGCCGATTTTAAATTTTTCAACACCTTCGCCGAGTTTTACTATGGTTCCTGCAAATTCATGACCGAAACCCGACGGAGTTTTTTTAATTAAAACAGGATGACCTCTGCGGTAAGTTTTTACATCTGTTCCGCAGGTTAAGGCTGCTTCCACTTTTACCAGAACCTCTCCTTCTTCGGGCATTTTAACATTTACTTCTTCATAGCGAATGTCTTTGGGGGCATAGTATCTGACAGCTTTCATTTTCATATTTTTATATACGCCTTAAAAATCTTTCCGCAAATATTATCTTCAACCGCCCCGGCTAAATTGTCAAGAGTGTAAATGGTGCTTATATTTTTGACATTAACTTTTCCCGAGCATAAAAGTTCGTAGGAAATTTTGTAATCCTCGGGCGAGGGCGAATAGCTTGCGATAATACTCAGCTCTCTGTAATAAATATCATTGTTTTTGTATCCGTCCTCATTTTCTATGGAAGAAAAAACTACTATCTTGCCGCCGTTTCTTATGTGTTCAAGCGCCGTGGGAATGGCTTTTGAAGAGCCGGAGGTCATAAAAACGGTGTCATAAATATCTTTTTTATATTCTATATTAAATTTTGAAGCAAGCTTTGTGCGTTCTTTATTTATGTCATACCCGTATGCCTTTACTTTGAATGCTTTCAGCGCCTGAGCGGTTATAAAGCCTATGGAGCCAAGACCCAAAACAAGAGCATTTGATGCCGTATTATCATTTTTAAGGTTATATCCCGCACGCCTTATTGCACGCACTACGCATGCCAGAGGCTCAAGAAAAGCGGCTTCTTCGTATGTAAGATTGTTTGGAACTTTGTACACAGTGTATTTAAGATGGTTTTCGTCAACTTTTATAAACTCCGAAAATCCGCAGGGCTCAATATTGGACTTTTTAAATGTTTCACACATGGAAAATGCGCCTATCCGGCAAAAATCACAGTTAAAACACGGGTAATGGTGACCCATTACCACTATATCCCCCTTTTTATAAGGTGTTTCGGTATCTATTTCAACTATTTCGCCTACAACCTCATGTCCGAGTTTTATGCTTGATTCATTTTCCTTTGAAGCATGCTTGATTTTAACTATATCCGAACCGCACAGACCGCAGCCCAGAACTTTAATTATTGCACCTCTGCCGTTTAAGACAGGTTTTTCTGTTTCGGTTATTTTTACTTTTAAGTCTTTAAGTTGTGCACTTTTCATTTTATATCCTCTATGGAGTCATTGGCGGCACCACCACGGTATTTGTTCCCGATTCGCTGACGCCGTATGTTGCCTGCTGCTCTATTCCTTTTAACTTAAAACTGTTTAAAAATATGCTTATAAAGATAAGTACAAACGCAACAATTATTGTAAATTCAAGAATAGATTGAGCTTGTTTCATAATTGAATTATACTACAACTATGAGAGATGACGAAGTAAAGAAAAATATTTATAAATGTTCGCGCTGCGCTCTGTGCCAGGGTGTGTGCCCCGTGTATGACGAAGTAAAAAATGAAAATTCCACCGCGCGCGGAAAGCTTATGCAAATTTGGGGTCTTAAAAAAGGTGAATTAAAACTCAACAGAAAAATTCTTCAAAGTCTTGATTTGTGTTTAAACTGCGAAAAATGCAGGTTAAATTGTCCCTCGGGTGTCGATACGACAGGGGTTTTTAATGCAGAAAAAAAACTCTCCTTTACAGGAAAAATACTGACATCTGATTTTGTATTTAATCTCAAAATGTCTGTGCTTAAAATGTTTTCTGTTTTTAAGAAAACTCCGCTATATGATAAAGCCTCGGATATTTATTACTTTGAGGGCTGTATTTCAAAAAAACTTAAAAATAAACTTGTAATACACGGCGTAAAGCTCAAAAACGGAAATTTTAAATGCTGTGCCTTGCCGTATCTTACAAAAGGAAGAGTTGATATTTATAATGAAATTGCGGCCTTTAATGAAAGCATAATAGAAAATGCCCGCATGGTGGTTTTTGACTGTGCCACCTGTTACAGCGCCGTGAAAGATTATCCTTTTAAAAACCCTGAAAACAAATCCAAACTTGTGTTTTATACGGATATATATAAGAATTTCCCGCTTGAGGCAAAAAAACCGGCTGTCGTTAGCTATCATATGCCATGCCATATGAATTCGGCCGGAAAAAAACTTACCGAGGTAGAAGAGATTTTAAAAGAGATTAAAAATATTAAATACAAAAGGCTTGAAAACCCTGAATATTGCTGCGGTTTTGGCGGAGATTTCTTTATCAGGCACCCTAAAATTGCTCTGAGTCTTTCTTTTAAAAAGGCAAGGGATATAATTGAAACGAATCCGGATATTGTACTTACTTCCTGTCCGACCTGCCTGTGGAGCCTGAGATTTTCGCTTTTTGTGTACAAAATTATGCACGGGCTTGCAAAAACTCCTGCGGCTATGGATATGGCAGAATTTCTAAATAAGCACTGCATGCCGTATAAGAGTACGGACAATTCAAAAAATGACCCGCAAAACAATTGCAAGGATTGCGCACAAAAAGAACTAGTCAAGATGTAGGTATGTATGCATAATGTTGATAATTTTATCAAAGTGGTTAATAAAGCATACAACAATCATTGAAACAATAAGACCGATAAGTGCTTTTGAAAAGTCTTTAACGACGTGTTTGTAAACTTTCTTCTGGGTTTCAAATCTTAGTCTGTTATACATTGCGATTTCTCTTCCTGCAAGCAGACCCAGAAACACCCAGGTTGTAGACATGGGAATGTTATTTACGTTTTGAAAGTATAAAAGTATCGAGGCATAAGTTACATCAATTATTGTTGCGGAGCGGATATCCTGGGTATTCGTTTTTAATTTCACGATATTTTGAATCTCGCCGCCTCTTTTATATACTATCCAGCCAAGGAATGTAACAAATATGCCAAGTGTTACAATCATCTGCGCAAAGTCCAGTTTTCTTGGCAGATAGACATAAAGGTTTGCGGCATCCTGCATAAGCCACATTGACCACAGATATGCAGTTGCGCTCCACTTTGTGACATACCACCACTTAGATATTTTTTTGTCTTTTGTATAAAGAAACTTTTTCTCAAGGGGTCTTGAAATTATAAAATAAAGAACAATGGATATTGTAAATGCCATAACATATCCGACAAGTGATTTTGCAAGCATAAGGCTTATGACGGTTCCCGATGAAAATATGCTTAAAATCAAAAATGCCGTTGCAACAGGAATGCCTTTTTTTGTTAAGTATATGAGTATAACGGGCGGAAGAACATGCCACCAGTAAAACTGCTGCGCAAACGGTATTCTGTCCAGCCTGCCAAATGCCATATCTCCGTCATCTATATACCAGCCCAGAGTAAAAGTTATTACAAGGACAAGGCTTGCAAAAAGCCATATAAGCCATGCCGGCTTTTCACGGGTTGTGCTTAAAAAAGTACCGAGTGTTTGAATGACGTCGTTGGAAACACACGCGTACAGAGAAAGCGAAAAGCCCAGTATCATATATATTTCATTTAATGTGATTGCATTTGTCATACTTCACCAAAATCATTTTATCAGAAAACATAAAATATCAAAGTAAAAAGTTGTTAACCTTCATATTAAATTTTTATAAAGTTTTTATAATGTGTAAAAAATACACTTGCATTTTAAAATATTTTGTTTTAAAATTATATTGTGAAATAAATCACGAATAAAAACGGAGAACAAAATGTTTTTCAGCTTTAAAAAGAAACAATCTCAAAAAGAGCTATGTAATAAGGAGAACAACATGACACAAGAAAACATGGAAATTGAAAAGGTTCAAAACGAAGAACCCCGTCAATTGGTTACAAGCGCTGAAGATTTAGATCAGGTTATCGAAAGAGCCAAAGTTGCACAAAGAGTTTATGCAACTTATACCCAGGAACAGGTAGATAAAATCTTCAGAGCGGCAGCGCTCTCTGCAAACAAGGCCAGAATTCCTCTTGCCAAAATGGCACATGAAGAATCCGGCATGGGTATTGTAGAAGACAAAGTTATCAAAAACCACTTTGCGTCAGAATACATCTACCATAAATACAAAGACTGCAAAACCTGCGGTATTATTGAAGAAGACAAAGTTAACGGCATTAAAAAGGTTGCTGAACCCATCGGTGTTCTTGCAGGTATCGTACCTACAACAAACCCGACTTCAACGGCGATTTTTAAATCCTTAATAGCTTTAAAAACAAGAAACGCAATTGTATTCTCGCCTCACCCGAGAGCAAAAAAAGCTACAATCAAGGCTGCACAAATCGTTCTTGACGCAGCGGTTGCTGCAGGCGCCCCCAGAGATATTATCGGCTGGGTTGATGAACCTACGGTTGAACTTTCCAACCAGCTTATGCACCACCCCAAAATCGATATGATTTTAGCAACAGGCGGCCCGGGCATGGTAAAAGCTGCATATTCTTCAGGTAAACCCGCTTTGGGTGTAGGCCCCGGCAATACCCCCGCAATAATTGATGAAACAGCTAATATTAAAATGGCCGTATCTTCAATTCTTCTGTCAAAAACTTTTGACAACGGTGTTGTTTGCGCGTCAGAACAAGCGGTAATAGCCGTAGACAGCGTATATGAAGAAATTAAAAAAGAATTTATGTACAGAGGTGCATACTTCTGCAATGAAGAGCAAAAACAGGCATTGAGAAACACTATGTTCCCAGAAGGCAGATTAAATGCCGGAATTGTAGGACAGCCTGCATATAAAATCGCTCAAATGGCAGGTTTTGAAGTTCCCGAAGATGCTAAAGTTCTTATCGGTGAAGTAAGCGACTATTCAATGGATGAACCCTTTGCACATGAAAAACTTTCTCCCGTGCTTGCAATGTATCGCGCTTGCGACTTTGATGATGCGGTAAATATCGCGTTCACGCTTGTTGATGCAGGCGGCGCAGGTCACACATCCGTTCTCTATACTGATGAAAGAAAAAGAGAAAGAATTGATAAATTCGCAAAAACGCTGCATACAGGCAGAATCTTAATTAACTCGCCCGCATCTCAAGGTGCTATCGGTGATATTTATAACTTCAAATTAGACCCGACACTTACAATCGGCTGTGGCTCATGGGGCGGCAACGCAGTAAGTGAAAACGTCGGTATTAAACACTTATTAAACTACAAAACGGTAGCCGAAAGGAGAGAAAACATGTTATGGTTCAAAGTTCCGCCGAAAGTTTACTTTAAACGCGGTGCAACCGATTTAGCGCTTCGTGAATTAAAAGGCAGACAAAGAGCATTTATCGTAACCGACAGATATTTATTTGATTCAGGTACCGTTTACAATGTAACAAAAGTACTGGAAGAAATCGGCGTTGATTTCCAAATCTTCTTTGATGTTAAACCTGACCCGACACTGTCTACAATTGCTGAAGCAATGCAGATGGTAAATGTATATAAACCTGATGTAATTATTGCTTTAGGCGGCGGTTCACCCATCGACGCGGCAAAAGTTATCTGGTTGATGTATGAACAACCTGAAACTGTATTTGATGATGTAGCTATGAGATTTATGGATATCAGAAAGAGAATCTGCGATCTTCCCGCTCTTGGTAAAAAAGCTACAATGGTTGCAATTCCGACCACATCGGGTACGGGTTCTGAAGTAACACCTTTTGCGGTTATTACCGATGATAAAACACATATCAAATACCCGCTCGCAGATTATGCGCTGACACCTGAAATGGCAATCATTGACCCCAACTTTGTTGATTCTATGCCTAAAGGTCTTTGTGCGGCATCGGGTATTGACGCACTGAGCCACGCTCTTGAAGCTTATGCAAGCTCTATGGCTACAAACTTTACAAACTCTCCCGCCCTTGAAGCTGCTAAGTTAATCTTCAGATATCTGCCCCGTTCTTACAAATTCGGTAAGGATGATCCGATTGCAAGAGAAAAAATCCACTACGCGTCGGCCCTTGCAGGTATGGCATTTGCTAACGCATTTTTGGGTGTTTGCCACTCAATGGCCCACAAACTTGGTGCAGCGTTTAATATTCCCCACGGTATTGCAAACGCTATGCTTTTAAATCAGGTAATACGTTTCAACTCTAACGACTGCCCGAGAAAGCAAGCAGCATTCCCGCAATATAAATTCCCCAATGCAAAGGCAAAATATGCTCAGGTTGCAGATAATCTCGGATTGGGCGGAAACTCTGACGATGAAAAAGTTGAACTTCTCTTAAGCGCAATCACAAATCTTAAGAAAGAACTTGAAATACCACTTTCAATCAGAGATTTGGGTGTCAGCGAAGAAGAGTTCTATGCAAAATTAGATGAGCTTGTAGAACTTGCTTTTGATGACCAGTGCACAGGCGCAAACCCTGCTTATCCTCTTATGAAAGAGATAAGAGAAATGTACATCAAAGCCTACAACGGCGAAGTGTAGATGATAATTTATATCGGATAGCCTGATTTTGGCTATCCGATATTTTTAATTTAAGATGATGAAAGAAAAGATTTCAGATAAAACGATAAACAGGCTTACGCTCTACCACTGCATTTTGAGTGATTTTATAGCCTCAGGGATAGAAACAATAACCTCGCTGCAGATTGCAACCCTGCTAAAGATTGATGATTCGCAGGTAAGAAAAGATATTTCCCTCTTGCAAAACAGCGGTAAATCACGTGTCGGCTATCACGTTTCGGATTTAAAAAAATCAATTGAAAAAACTCTCGGGTTCTCGCATCCCAAAAACGCCTTTATAGTGGGTGCGGGTAATTTAGGCCTTGCGCTTGCAAAATATGATAATTTTTTAAATTACGGTTTAAATGTTCTCGCCCTTTTTGATAACGACCCGCTTAAAGTGGGTGTAAATGTAAATAAGAAGGAGGTTTATCACATTTCAAAGCTCCCGGAGCTTGCAGTACAGATGGGGGTTCAGATGGTGCTTTTGACTGTCCCGAGAAGCGCTGCGCAGTCTACGGTTGATTTTCTGGTGGATTCAAATATTAAATACATATGGAATTTCTCTCCCTCCGTTCTTGATGTTCCTTGCGATGTGGAAGTTTGGAACGAGAACCTTATGGGAAATTTTCTCCATTTTTCATATAAAATTTCTAATTAAAAATATTGTTATAATATGCGCTGTAGTCCGGTGTTGCGCTTGAGGTGCCGGTATTTTCTCTGCCGAGCTCTTTTTTAAGATTATTTATAACTGCATCATAGCTAAAGCCGTCCTGTGCAGCTTTTTCTTCGTATCTGCTATAGTCTGCGCTGTAGTATGCGTCAAGTAAAAATTTATCCGCCGAGTTATCATCGGGGTTGATATTTTCCAATTCGCTTTGAAAATCGTTTTCTACTTTGTCGTAGCTGAATCCTTCCTGTGCGGCGTTTTCTTCGTATTTCCCGTAATCCGCATCCCAGTATGGGTCAAAGAGATATGTGTTTTGGGCTGCAGTTTGCCCTTTTAAATCATTAAGCCTCCCTTTGAAGGAGTCCATAACGTCGTCGTAGCTTTTTGCCCGATTGGCGTCATTTATGGTATAGCTGCCGTAGCTGTCGCCCCAATAACCGCTAAATGCATTGCCCTGGCTCAAAGTTATTGCCTGCTCGCTGCCCTGCCCCCAGTATTTATTTAAAAAAGCATTGCCCTGGGTAGGATTTGCATCCTCCGGCTCAACACGCTCAGGTTCAAACCAGAAACCTTTTTCATAATACGGTGAATAAAAATTTATGCCGTTGTCCGCCATAATACTCTCTCCTTTTATGTATTAATAAAAACAACCGGAGAGTGAAAATTGCCTGCATTAAAAAAAAGACATCTCGTTTTGAGAGGTCTTTTTTTTAATTTTTCAAAACCTATATGGCTTTTTTAACCTTTCCTGCTCTTATGCAAGATGAGCAAACGCGTACTCTTTTAACAACTCCGTTGATTACGGCTTTAACCCTGTGGAGGTTGGGAAGCTGTCTGTGCACGTGTTGTTTATGAGAGAACGAAATCTTTGCCGCTTTAATGGATTTTTTTCCGCATATTTCGCATACAATTGACATTTGTACATCCTTTCAAACGATAGTGTCTTATACTAATATTAAAATAAAAATACAAGAAATCAAGTATAGAAATGTTAAAATACTTAATGCCCCAAATTAATTTATATTTCTTTATAAAAAAGTTGCACTATAAATACATATAATATAACATATATGTTTATAGGTGTATGAAAAGGTGTAAATATGGAATTTATTGAAAAAATTAATCAATTGAAAGAACGTGCGGTTACGTTAAGAGATAATCTTCAGACGGAAGAAGCCACTAAAAATGCTCTGGTTATGCCATTTTTAAATGCTCTCGGATATGATGTTTTTAATCCTCTGGAAGTTGTGCCGGAATATATAGCTGACTCAAGGCTCAAGAAAGACGAAAAAGTTGATTACGCAATAATGAAGGATGGGGCTCCGATAATACTTCTTGAATGTAAAAAAGTGGATAATGATAAATTGGATGTCAAAAAACATGCCGGACAACTGTTTAAATATTTTACCGCAAGTAAGGCAAAATTTATTATTTTGACAAACGGAATAGTCTATAAATTTTTTTCAGACATCGAGGAGCAAAATATACTCGACAAGGAGCCTTTTTTTACTTTTAATCTAGCAGATTACAAAGAGAGTCAAATTGAAACTCTCGGTGAATTTTGTAAAGATAATTTTGATTTGGAAAAAGCGTATTTAAATGCGGGAAATTTAAAATATATTAAGCAATTTGAAAGTGTTATTGAGAGTGAGTACAGAAATCCGTCTGATGATTTTGTCAGATATCTGCTTGACAAGTCGGGTATTTATGATGGTGTAAAAACCGCGAAAGTGATTGAAAAGCATAAGAAAACAACTGTAGAAGCTTTTAATTTATTTATGTCTAAAGTTATGAAAACCTCTCTTGATTTTAGTTTGGCTTTAAAACAAGAGGAAAAAGTAAACAAAAATGAGATTGTTACTACTTCGGAAGAATTGGAAGGATATGCAATTGTTAAAAGCCTTTTAAGAGGAGTAACGGATATTACAAGAGTGACATACAGGGATAACTCAAGCTACTTTAATGTTATTTTGGATGACAATATAAGAAAAACTATATGCAGGCTTTATTTTAATCGTTCGCAAAAGTATATTGCATTTCTTGAAGAAAATAAGGAGAACAGGGTTCCAATTAATTCCGTTAACGACATATTTCAATTTGAAGACCAAATTAAAAACAAAGTGTGTGATATATTGAATATAAAAAAGTAATTTAATACCTGAAACAACCGGGTTCATGGTCGTCGACTATTCCTATAGCCTGCAGGTAAGAGTATATTATGACAGTGCCTGTATATTTCATACCGCGTTTTTTTAGGTCTTTTGAAATTTTATCTGAAAGAGGTGTGCTGACGGGAATTTTGCCGCTTGTATTTTTGATTATTTTGTTTTTGGTAAAGCCCCATATATAATTTGAGAAACTGCCGTACTCTTCCTGAATTTTTATAAAAATTTTTGCATTGTTGATTGCAGCTTCAATTTTGCTTCTGCTTCTTATGATTTTTTCGTTTTGAAGGAGTTTGTATATTTTTTCTTCTTTATAATCTGCAACTTTGTTTACATCAAAATTGTCAAAACTTCTTCTGAAATCCTCTCTTTTATTCAGCACGCAAAGCCAGCTTAAGCCCGCCTGAAAGCATTCAAGCACAAGAAGTTCAAATAAATCCCGATCATCATACTTTGCAATTCCCCATTCGCTGTCATGGTATTTTTTGTATATTTGCGAATTTTCCTTTACCCAGCTGCATCTTTTCATAGAAATATAATAACATAATTAAATGCTTATTCTCAGCCCGAGCTGAAATCCTATGCCGTTTCTTCCTCCGTTTCTTATCATTGCTTCAAAAAATCCCGTCAGCCTTTCTCCCCATCGTTTTTGCATTCCTGCTCCGTATCTGACATAAGGTTTTACCGAAAGTTCGGGAAGATAAACATCATTTGCCCTGAATTTTGCTTTATCTATTATATTCCAAACCATAGAAACACTTATATAGGGCTGCAGGAAATTCTTAAAATTGCCGATTAATTTTATCTGCGGCTCAATATGTATTGCATTGAGCGGGTTTGTATTTATATCGACTCCCGCGCTCCCGCTGTAGTCAAAAGTATTCACAAAAACATATGAAGTCATTATACTTGGCTGAATTATAAGCTTGTCGTTAAAGAGGGCGAGATTACAGCCTGATTTTTGTGAAATGCCGGTATTGAGCATGGTAAAATTTTCCCTGCCGAAGTATGTATTTGCAGCTGCGCTGTTGGCGCCTGCGTTTACGGTTAAAAGAGAAAAGAAGTTGTTTTTATAAAATGCACCGTAAGCTCCGAGCAGCCCGCCGTTGTTATATATACCGTTGCCGTCATATGCCTGGTGCGAACCGTTATACATACCGTATCCGCCAAAAAGTCCGTACCATCCCCGCTTTATTTTTCGAAGTTCCGTTTCTGCTCCAAAAAGACTTCCGTAGCCTACATTTGAAACCGTGGGGCCGTTTTTAAGAGGAACGTTTTCAAGGATTGAATAAGGCTTAAACCACGCACCTCCTCTTTGTTCCGGTATTAAAACGGGCGAAAAAAGTGCGCTATTGCCGGTATATGCACTTTGATTCAAAAATTGAAGCGCGGCTCTTTTATTTTTTTGCGCAATCATAACCATATCCAGGTTTGAAAAGACATTGTTAAAGGTATCAGTTTCAACAAGGTATCCGGCAAGTTGTGCCGCAATTTGCGATACCAGAATTCCGGAATTAAAACCTTGTCTTGAAAAGTCAAAATATCCGTTCAGGGAATTATAGCTTGACAGATAGTCAAAAATAGGTGTTTTAATAATTCTTTGATTATATTTTACGGAATCTTTGAGGATATTGTCGGCAAACGGTATGGAGATGAAATTTCCTGCCGGCGAGCCTGTAAGATTAAGATTCGGTACAAAAATAGTACCGTCTCCGCTTATTGATACAGCGCTTATGGTGTCCATGGTGTTTGTTTTAAAGTTTACGTCCGGAAAAATATTTGACTGTCCGTTTAGCGTCATTGAACCGAAATTTATATTGTTAATCTGCCCGTTTTGCATGTTGAAATTTACCCCGTTTCCAAAAACGGTGCTTCCGGCGCTAAAGTAATCGGCATCCTTGAGAAGGTTTAAAGTACCGGCATTTAAGGCAAAACTGCCGGAGTATCTTTGATTGTTGCCGCCCAGATTTAATACTCCGCTGCCATTTTTTTCAATGCTGCCGCTGCCGTCTATCCCGCTTAAGATATTTGTTGTACCTTCGCCCTCAAACTTTATTATGCCGTTATCATTATATATGTCATTTTTTACGCTGTCGTTTTCGTAATTGTCTTTCATGGTTGAGTTTATTATGATAAGGGTTCCCTTGTTTCCTACTGCACCCCCGAGCCCGTTATTTGTAATAAGCTTGTTATTTTCAATCAGCGTGTTTTCAATGGTTGTCGTCCCGTCAATGTCATTATATATCGCTCCGCCTGATGCCCCTCCGGGGTCCTCGGCGTAACTGTTGTTTATAATCGAATTTTTTATATAAAGATCCGCTTCGTTGTATATAGCTCCTCCGGCCGCAGCTATGCTGTTTGCGCCGGTTACGTAGCTGCCGTTTATTTTGGTATTATTAATTTCCATATTCCCTATATTAAAAATGCTGCCGCCATATCCAAAGAGCCCGTCGGTTATATCGGTGTAGTTGTTTGTAAATATTGAATTGTTTATCTTTATGTTTTCTCTGTTGTAAATTGCGCCGCCGTAGGAAATAACTGTGCCGTAAGCGTGGTTGTTTTCAAATATTGAATTGTCTATTGTCATATTTTCGACGCCTGTATCGGCATACCCGTTTGCTATCGCGCCGCCGTAGGAACCCGCTCCGCTTGCATAGTTGTTTTCAAATACGGATGAGTTTATGGACATTGTGCCGTTGTTGAGGTTATAAACGGCGCCTCCCACACCGAAATCCAGATTGTGCGAATCAACAAAGTTTCCGCTGAAGCGGGAATTGGTAATCTCGGCTGTGCCGTCTGTATTATAAATTGCACCTGCAAAAGCCGAGTTTTGATATTCTTGTCCCTTGCAGTTAATTATATTTACGCTGTTAAAAAGGCTTTCCCTGTTTACTATGAACCCTACGAATGTATTAAGTCCATTTATATAGTAATTATTGCCTTCAAAGGTTATATTCAGATTTTCAAAATGCTCTGAAATTGAAGAATATGATGTAAGATTGTTTGTAAAAGTAATAGTGTCGCCGCTTTGCGGTGCCGAATTTATGAGTTCATTGAAATTATCCACATTTATGTTGTTTGCATATGCGCCTGAGCTGCAAAAAAACAGTACAAAAATAAAAACCGTTGTGATTGCTTTATAATAAAACATGGCTGTATTAATATTTGCAAAATGCTCTGCTGCTTTCAATTGCTCTTTATGGCTAAGGCAATGTGCGGGTATAAAAAATCTGTTATAATTTCTTTGTTAAAGGAGAGTTTATGAACGAAAAAGAAAAAATGATAAACGGCTATCTTTATTTTTCAGGAGATGAAGATTTGTATAAAGAGAGGCTCGAGGCAAAGGATTTGTGTTTTAAATATAATAATACCGCACCGTCTGATACCAAGGCGCGTATGGAGATTATTCGCAAACTTTTTTCAAAAACGGGGGAGTTTTTTAATATTGAGTCTGATTTCTGGTGTGATTACGGTTATAATATAGAGATTGGAAATCATTTTTATGTAAATCATAACTGTGTTATGCTTGACTGCGCAAAAATAAAATTTGGCGATAACGTTCTTATAGCGCCCAACTGTGGATTTTATACCGCAGGACATCCTCTGGATGTTGAAACGAGAATTAACTGGATAGAATTTGCCTACCCTATAACAGTGGGAAATAACGTATGGATAGGTGCTAATGTCAGTGTTATGCCTAATGTCACAATCGGCGACAATACCGTTATCGGTGCGGGCAGTGTTGTTACAAAAGATATACCCTCAAATGTGCTTGCATTCGGTAATCCTTGCCGTGTAATAAGAGAGATTAAGCCGGAGGATAAATTTAAATATATAAAATAAATCCCCTGTATTGACAAAAAAGAAAAAAGTGTTATGATAATACTATACCCCCGTGGGGTGTAGTAATTAAAAAAGGAGTATATTATGTCCGGAGCTGACGCTAAAACAAAAACACTTGCAGTTATAATACTTACTCTTGCTACCATGGCCGCAGAGATATTTTTTGGTATACTGACACACTCAATGGCTCTTACTGCTGACGGGTGGCATATGGGAACCCATGCTTTTGCGCTTTCCATAACTTTCTTTGCATATATTCTTGCCGCAAAACTGACAAATTGTGATAAATTCAGTATCTCAACAGATAAGATTTGTACCCTTGCGGGTTTTGTAAGCTCTATTTTGCTTGGTGTAACGGGTGTATGGATACTTTTTGAGTCTGTTATGCGCTTCTTTAATCCTCTTGAAATACACTTTGGCGATGCAATTGTTGTGGCAATAATCGGGCTTGCGGTAAATCTTTTGAGTATATTGATTATGGGCGTAAAATCCCACACACATTCCTGCACAGAACATGGACACGGACATGATGAAGAGCAGCATAAAGATTATAACTTTATTGCTGCATATATGCACATTCTGGCAGACGCTCTTACTTCATTTTTTGCAATTTTTGCACTGCTTGCGGGAAAATATTTTAATCTTGTTTTTTTAGATCCCCTGGTAGGGGTTGCAGGCGGTGTGCTGATATGTATATGGGCGTATAATCTTATAAAATCAACATCTCTGATTCTGCTTGATTACAGGAAAAAATAAATTACTTTAAAATCTTATCAAGCAGGTTCGTCATTTCGTCAATTTTTTCCTGTTTTACTTTATCATCACAGCTTTCAAAACTTTCTTTGATACAGTGATTGAGATGTGTTTTTAAGATTTCAACATTTACTTTTTTCAAAATTGACTGTGTTGCAAGAAGCTGGGCGCTTATTTCCGTGCATTCGCGCCCGTTTTCAATCATTTTTGAAATACCTTCCAATTGTCCCTGCGCGGTCTTTATTAGTCTGTTTATATTTTTATTTGTATGCATATTGAAATAATAGCACAGCTTTCCTGCCGGTAAAAATTATTAATTTTTTTAACATTAAGGCAATTTTTTAATGCGTATATACTTTATATATATACGAGGTAAATATGACAGTAAATCCGCTTGAATATTCTTCAATAAGCAAAGGTACAATAAACCTTAGCGGCACAAGTTCTTCATCTTCCGATAAAAAAAGCGAAGACAAAAAGACTTCGGAAAAGAAAGCCTCTAAAGAAGAAGACTCATATGTCGATACCGATTTTTCCCAAAACATTGAAGAGTCAATAGAGTCACTGGGAGAAACACGTGATTCAATTATGTCGCTAATTTCTTCACTTATGAACTCTGCTAAAAGTTCCGTTAGTTCCGCAGGTCAAAATATTTCTTCCGCCGCGCCCTCTATTACAGGCGTTGCCGGAGATATGGCGGATAAACTAAATCAAAAATTTAAAGGCGCGCTTGCGGGCAAGGGCGAGATAATAGTCGGTGCTGCGCAAAAATACGGACTTGACCCTGCACTTCTTGCGGCAATTATGGCTTTAGAAACAGGCTGGGGTACATCAAGCGCGGTAAATAACCGGAATAACCCCGGAGGCTTAATGGATCCTTCATCAAACTGGATGAGCCTTCAAAGTTTTTCAAGTATTGAAGCGGGTATTGACGCTATGGCTAAAAACTTAAAAACAGGCTATATAGATCAAGGTCTTACTTCAATATCGCAAATCGGAAACAAATACTGTCCAGTTGGCGCCGCAAATGACCCCAACGGTACAAACGGCGGCTGGATACCTTCTGTTACATCTATTTACAACCAGTTGAAAGCTTAAGGTTTATTTACCCAGCGACAGTCTTGCCATTTCATCCGAGGAGAAGCCGGCATGGACTTTGTTTATTTTTTGTCTGATATTTTCTATCGGGTATTCAAGCTGTTTTTTTAATGCCCAGAAAAGTGCTTTTGAAAGCCCGTGCCCCAGTGTTTGGGTTCTTGCGGCGCATACTTTTCCGTTTACGCAGTCGGCAAAAATTATATTTGCAAAGTAATTGCGGTTTATATCATCGGGATGTTTAAGCTTTGTGCTTTTCTCTATTACAAAAGGAATATCAATCCATTTAAGTCCGTCAATTTTGATAAGCAGAAAAACTATTTCCTCTCTTAAAAACAGCTGAAAAAATATTTCATTTTCCGCTATCATTTTTATGACTTCTTCATCGGGATTTTTTCTAAGCACGACAATTTCGACGTTTTCACCGTCGAAATAAAACTTCTGACCTTCTCTTTTGCTTATAAGGTCTTTATGCTTTTCGCCTTCAGCGTACTTCACAATACTATTTTACCACAAGGAGTAATCAGCCATGCATTGTTTTCATAACAATTGCCGCAGGATCTTTATGCGAAGGGGCGGTTGTATTTTTGCTGATTTTTGAAACTGCATTCTCGGGAGTTGATATTTTCTTTGCAATTGCTTTAAAGATATCAATAACCGTCCCGACTATTCCGCGCGTTGCTTTTGATTTTGGCGGCTTTTGCTCCGTTATGTAACTTGCGGCTGCGGGTATGGTCTTTGCAATTGTTGACTTTGTGCCGTTGTATGTTTGTGAAATTTTGGGTGTGATTGTTAATGCTTTTGTCATTTTCTATCCTGCTTTACACATAAGTATTAAACCACCCGCAGATATAAAATTGTTATTATATTAAGAAAATTTTACACAAATCGTGTAAATAGTACAATTAATTATTGACAAGTTTTAAAAAAAATGTTGTAATGAATCAAAAGAAAAAGGAAACTTCATGATTTTAAACAAAAAAGA
>DVJQ01000015.1 GCA_018716625.1 Candidatus Galligastranaerophilus intestinavium
GCGGTATCGCAATAGGTTCGAATCGCAAAATTAATATTTTCTAATACAAAAATTTGCGTCTGATGCGATTCGAACGCATGACCTATCCCTTAAAAGGGGAGTGCTCTACCTGCTGAGCTACAGACGCAAATTAAAACTTTATTAAATTATCATATCTATAGCTCAGCAGGTAGTTTGTGCGGACTTCGCCGCTAACCTCGCTACGCTCGTTTATTTGAGCTACAGACGCAAATTAAAACTTTATTAAATTATCATATCTATAGCTCAGCAGGTAGTTTGTGCGGACTTCGCCGCTAACCTCGCTACGCTCTATCAACTGAGCTAATGCTACTTCAATTTTCAATTGTGGCAACCAAGTTCCACTGCTTTTTTAATATAACAAGAACAAACTTTTACGTCAAATATTTTTTTAAAAAAATATAATAGCCCAATCATACATACCCTGTCGGGTTTTTAAAAAAAATATAATTCAAGTAATATTTAATTTATAAACAAGAAAGGGAATAACATGAAAAAAACTTTACTCATGCTTGCAGCTACCATCTTAATTTGCAACTGCACATTTGCAGCACCATGCGATATTACAAAACCATATAAAGATAAACCTGATTGCCAAAATAACTGTAAACAGTACAATGTGCCAAAAGGATGTGAAGATGACAAGTGTGAAACACCTTGCGAAAAATCCTCTTGCAACGATGCAAAAAATGATAACGAGTGCTTTTTTGACAATCAATTTGCACAGATGAAGAAAATTCTTTGTTTAAGCCCGCAACAAAACTCAGCCGTAGATTGTATTTACGACAAATACAAAAACCAAATGCAAATATTACATGACCAAGCACAATACAGACAAGAAAAACTTTGCCAAATGATTAATGATTGCGCTTCAAAATCCGACATAAGAGCACAAAAAGATGAGCTGAAAGATATTAGAAGCGAAGCAAAAGACCAATATAAATGCTTCTCCAAAGAAATAAAAGCACAACTGTGTAAAGACCAAATCAAATGCTTTAACAAATTCCACAGAGCTGAAAAAAGGAAAATGAAACAACTCATCAAATACTGCATGCAGCCTCATTTCCCCTGTGATTGCGGATGTAAAATGTACAGCGCTTGCGGTTGTAACTAATATTAAAAAACCGCCCCAAATTTTAAGGGGCGGTTAATTTATGATAGTTTTTTTATAAGCTCTGATATTGTTGAAATATCTGTCTTTATCTCCTCAACTCTAGCTCTTGTCTGCTCTACCACGTCCTTTGGTGCAGAATTGACAAACTTATCGTTATTTAATCTGCCATTGAGCGAGTTAAGCTCAGCTTCAAGTTTTTGGATTTTTTTATTCTGACGCTCAATTTCTTTTTTGATATCTATTAAGCCCTCAAGCGGAACAATTATCTTTGTATCGCCAACACTGCAAAACGCACAATGCTTGTCATCTTTTGCATTCTTTTCAAAACTAACGTTTTCAACACGTGCAAGCCGCTTTATGTACGGGATTATCTTGGAAAATAATTCCTCATCCCCATCAATTTTAATATTAATTTTTAAACCGACGGGAATATTAAAATCAGCCCTTAAATTTCTAAGAGATTTTATTGCCTCAAAGACATTTTGCATTTGCTCAGACTCGCAAACATATTCAAATTCTTTGTTGTACTCAGGGAAATTTGTTTTCATAAGGGCAATTTCGCTTTTTCTAATCGGCATTAATTGCCAGATTTTTTCTGTTATATGAGGCATAATTGGGTGCAAAAGCTTCAAAGACTGTTCAAGTACATACGCCATAACAGCCTCGTTTTTCTCGATTTTTGACAACTCAACATACCAATCGCAGTAATAATTCCAGAAAAAGTCGTAAAGAATTGAAGCAACTTCGCCTATTCTGTAGTTTTTAATATTGTCATTTACCTCTTTTACAACCCTGTTCAGCTCATTTAATATCCATTTATCGGCAATCGAAAGATTTATTGTATCAATTTTTAACTCATCACCCGATTTTGTTAAATTCATCAACACAAAGCGCGATGCGTTCCAGATTTTGTTTGCAAAATTTCTACCATACTCAAATCTTTCATTAGACAGTTTAATATCTTGCCCGCCATAAGTGCAAAGAGAGGTTAGCGTAAAGCGCATGGCGTCACAACCGTATTTTTCTATAATTTCAACGGGGTCAATTGTGTTGCCCTTTGATTTAGACATTTTTTGCCCGTTTTCATCTCTTATAAGTCCATGGATGTAAACTGTGGAGAAAGGCGGCTTTTTAGTGAACTCAAGCCCCATTGTAATCATCCTTGCTACCCAGAAGAAAATAATATCAAAACCGGTTACAAGAGTTGTTGTCGGGTAAAATTTCTTAAAATCATCACAATCAGTATCAGGCCAACCCATTGTTTCAAAAGGCCACAAGCCTGATGAAAACCAAGTGTCCAAAACATCGGTATCCTGTCTGTAGTTATCAGGGTCAGGGTTTTCAAGAGCAACAACCATTTCCCCCGTTTTTTTATGATAATACGCGGGAATTTGATGTCCCCACCAGAGTTGCCTTGATATA
>DVJQ01000016.1 GCA_018716625.1 Candidatus Galligastranaerophilus intestinavium
CGCACAAAAATAACCATTGGCAAGGACAAAGTTAAACAACAGCGCCAAAATATGCTAAATTGCAAATGTTTGTAAATATTTTTTTACAAATTACCAAAGAGCCTTTGGCATCAACCTTTCATAAAACCAGATTTCAACATTGTCATAATACCCGCTTTTAAAATCATATTTGAATTTTTCATCTGCGCCTATAGCGCAAATCGGTATTTTTGTTTCATCCGAAACGGTTTTCAAAAGTTCATACCCCCGAATAATATCATCCACAGTTGTTTCATGCGAAAGATGGGTATTTGAAATAAACCCGTAAAACTTTTTCCAAGGAGCTTTATTTAAACCTGATGAAAAATCAATATATTCTAAAATACTCTCTTTATCTCGCGTCTCAAATTTTGAAGTATTTACCACAAGATAAATTTTAAGATTATGCTCATCTGATATTCCATTTAAAATATCAAGAGTATCAAGCCCTGTGGCACCATAACCAACATCAATTATAATGTCGCCTTCACTACCTTTTAAACAGTTAATTTGTTCACCTGTGACATAGCTGCCCGCTTCGCCAAGCCCAAAGTAGTCACTCTGTGCTATTACATTAATTCCTCTGTTTTTAAGCTCACCCAAAATCGGTCGCATACAATAAGCAGGTTCAACCGTATCAAGGTCAACAAGAGTAATACTTTTGCCTGCCTTAACATACTGCAGAGCACGATTTATAGATGTTTCACTTTTACCTGAGGCATAAGCGCCCGTAAATACTTCTACTGTTCTTGTCAATTTCTTCCCTCTGTTTTAACTTCGACGTCAGTATGAAAGTTTTCTTTGAATTTCATTTTTTCTTCGTATTCTTGCACCTCTTTAAGCGCATCAGGAAGAACCTCTTTAAAAAGTTTTACCAACTCAGGATCAAACTGGGTACCTGCGCGTTCTTCTATAATTTTCATTGCTTCATCCGAGCTTAAAGATGGTCTGTACGCACGATGCGACACCATTGAATCATAAGCATCCGCAAGGGCTATAACTCTTGAACCAAGAGGAATTTCATCACCCTTTAGACCATAAGGATAGCCGTTGCCGTCATAGTATTCATGGTGATATTTAATTATTTCAATCACTTCGTAAAGTTGTTTAATATCCTCCAGAATTTTTACGGAATGCTGGACATGCTTTTTAATTTCTTCAAATTCTTCCTGAGTAAGTTTTTGACTTTTGTTTAAGATATCCTCTGCAACACCAATCATTCCTATGTCATGCAAAAGCCCCGCAAGTTCAATTCTACCTTTTTCAGCATTATTTATATTTAATTTCTCCGCCATTTTAAGAGAATAAAAAGTCACCCTTCTGCTTCTGCCTAAAGTAAAAGAGTCTTTTGCATCAAGTGCTTCTATAATTGCTTTTATTGTACCCGAAAAGAGCTCTTTTAAGTCTTTAATAAGATTTTCATTATCGACTTTTAATTGATGATATTCAAGACTTGCCTCAACAATATGTAAAAGCTCATCCGGATTAAAGGGTTTTTTTATGTATCTGTAGATTTTTGCATAATTAATGGCATCTATAAGTATTTTAACGTCCGAATAAGCGGTTACAAGTAAACGAGTGGTATTTGGGCAGACTTCATAAGTTCTGCGCAAAAACTCAACTCCATCCATCTGAGGCATTTTATGATCGGACAAAATACAATTAAACTCGTTATCCTTGAGAATTCTAAGAGCTTCTATAGCACTCGACGCTTTGGTAATTTCATATTTACCTCTTAGTGTTCTATATAAAAGCGCCAAATTATCAGGTTCATCATCGACTATCAAAATTTTGTATCTTTTCTGTTCATCCATTTATCAACACTCCTGAGTTTCTTGCGTATTATCTTGATTTTTACCCGAATAGTTAATCGGCAATTTTATTGTAAATGTTGTTCCTTTGCCAAGTTCCGAATCAACCAAAATTTCACCGTTATGATTTTTAATTACACGATATGTTATTGACATACCAAGACCTGTGCCTTGCCCTACGGGTTTTGTTGTATAAAAAGGCTCAAAAACCTTTTTTATGTCTTCTTTTTTAATTCCTTCACCCGTATCGGAGAATTTTATTACAACCTTTTCCCCTTCTTGTTTTACACTTATTGTAACGGTACCTTCACCTTTAATTGCATACTGAGCATTATCCAAAATATTCATAAATACTTGGTTTAACTGTCCGCCATACGCTTCAATTTTTGGTACATTAGGGTCATATTCCTTCACAACGGTAATTCTGTTTTTGTACTTGTTGTTTAAAATATTTAAAGTTGTATCTATTTCTTTTGGAATATTAAACTGCGTTAGGACCATCTCCTCCATTCTTGAGAAGTTTTTAAGGTCTAAAACAATATTTTTAGTTCTTTGCGTACCTTCAATGCAGCTTTTTATAAGATCTTTTACATCATCTCTTATAAAATCCAAATCCATATCGGCTTTTTTCTTACTGATTTTCTTCATTTCTTCTTCAGGTATCGAATTTTCATTTGCAATGTACAAATCAATGAGTGAAAATATATCTTTTACATAATTTTCGAGAATCATAATGTTTCCATGAATAAAATTAACAGGGTTGTTTATCTCATGGGCAATCCCTGCAACAAGTTCGCCCAGCGAGCGCATTTTTTCCGAATGCACCATCATAGCCTGAGTTTCTTTTATTTCCTGATTTGCACGCTCAAGTGCAATTGTACGTTCTTGCACCTTTAACTCTAAAGAGTCGTATAAATCCTGCAGTTGAAAAGCCATGTAATTATAAGCATCAACAAGTTCATTTATCTCGGCAAATTTAGATTTTTTCAGCCTGAAATCAAAATTTCCGTTAGCAAACTCTCTTACACCTTTTGTCAGTTCGTTAATAGGATTTAGAACAATTCTTGACATAATGGCACTTGCTATTACACCGACAAAAAGTGAGAGGACAATAAATATTTTAACTTTTTTAAGAAGAGCATTTAAATGCGATACTGCGATTTTTTCGACAGGCATACCTATATACAAAGTGTAATTTTTAGTACTGGAGCTAGTTTCAAGTGTATCTTTGCCCTGATATTTTAAAAACAAGTCTTTTTTTGCACTTTGAGCAGTTTGATTTAGAATATCCGAATCGGTAGAATAAAAAACTCTGTCCGTTTGAGAATCTACTGCATAGATATAGAGTATCATACCCCTTGCTTTAAAATTATCTATAGTTTTTACAATTTTATATATAGAATCTTGTTCATACGCCTCATCAAAAGTTTTTCCCAATAGTGCAGACAAAGAGTAATTAAAAGATTTTAAATTTGCCTCGTATTCCATTGCCAAATTTTTTATATGATTAAATACAAAGCCCATTGTGAAAATAATAATTGCGGCTATTAAAAAGCTTGTCATAAAAGCAAAGTAAGAACTAAGACGTCCTTTTGCAATATTTTTAATATTCTTCTCGAGTATAGCTTTTTCTTTTTTACTCATCTTCTTGTGCCTCATTGTCAATATATTCTTCACCGTTAGAATCAAACATACTTGTACCTTGCGCATCAGAGGAAAACATACTTTGAATTTTATACGCATTATCAACAGTTGGTGCAGAACTTTTCTTTTTTTTACTGAACGGGTGAAAATCCTCACCCATATCAAAAATTTTGCCTATAACAAACCCGATAAAGCCCATCGAAACAGTTACGGGAATAACAATTGAAAGCATAACCATTATACTGTAATAATCCATGGAAAAATTGCTTAAAAGACTCAATGCACCAAATGCCAACATGGAAGTTGAAGCAAAAAGCGCACTTATACTCTTTTGATAAGAAATTTTTTCTTCCGCCTTATCGCTCATTTTGTTTATTTTCTGCTTCCATTAATACTTTAAAAGAATATTGCACAAGTGCTATCCTGTCTATGCTTGATATATCTTTATAGCAACCTGAAATTGCATAGCTTGTGCCGCTTTCGTCATTTTGTTCTTCTATCCTTATAGGGTGCAAAAGACAATTGATATTAAGATTGTTAATAAGTCTTATAGTAAGTTTGTAGTTTTTTGCGGCATCAAGGGGCTTCCTTGTGATAATTTTCATGCCACCCGCCGAAATATCTTCAACATACAAAACATTATCATTTTGCCCTTCAAGGTCAATTTCACCCATAAATTTCACACGAGAATACTCGCGCCTTTGGATATTTTTATAATTTTCCGGAATTTCAACACACAATATCCTACCGTTTTGCTCTTTTACTTTTGTTTCAAAAAATATTAAACCGTCAGCGCCCGAGCCGAAAATTTCCACATTTGTGCCTTTGGCATAGTCACTAAGCTCACCTTCCAAGGCTTTTGTGAGTTCTATTTTTAAGCTGTCTTTATCAACATCTTTCAGTTCAAAAACCGTTGCACTCTCGAAGTTTTCGGGAATTATCCTGTAATCATGTCCTTTTTTTATTATTTCTTGCATATTTTCCTCACTTTATACATTTGCCGTTTTCATATCGGCGCGAATTGTTCCTATAGATTTTGCTTTAGTATTGTTTGTTACTTCATTATATGACATTATAACAATTTGTGGGTAAGTTCGCTCAATTAATCTTCTAAAAATCAACCTTATGGGCGATGAGCACAAAATAACAGGGCGATTTCCAGTCTGTTGCACCGCTTTTGTAAACTCATAGTTCAAACTGTCCATAAGTCTTTTTACAAAATCAGGGTTAAGCGTTAAACTTTCTCCGTCAGGATTTACCCCTTGTGCAATTTGCTGCTCAACATCCTGAGATAATGTAATTGCAAGCAGCTCTCCGGTATCTGCCAGATTTTGTTTACAAATATTTCTGGCCAGTGCCTGTCTGCAATATTCGGTTAAAGTGTTGTGATTTTTATTTGTTCGTGCTTGCAAGCTCATTGTTTCAAGAATTGTTTTTAAATCTCTTATTGAAACACATTCTTTGAGCAGATTTTGAATAACCTGTTGGACATCTGCGGTAGTTAAATCTTTCATAAGATCATTTACATAATCCTCCGAAACTTCTTTTTTGAGGTTATCAATCAACTGGCGAACATCCGCACGCGTAATAATTTCGCTTGCGTTTTTCCTTATGATTTCGGTTAAGTGTGTTGATATAACCGCAGAAGGGCTTACAACCGTATAGCCGACCGTTTCGGCGTATTCTTTATCCTTTTCTTCAATCCATATTGCAGGCAGCTTAAAGGCAGGCTCAATTGTGTTAATACCTTTGATATTAGGATCCTCAGCCCCGCCCATAGAGTTCATAGCAAGAGAACGATCAGGATAAACTTCCCCTGATTCTATTGAAACACCTTTTAGTTTTACCTGATAAGTATTTGGCGGCAATTGCAAATTATCGCGAACACGAATTGAAGGCAAAACAATACCAAGGTCAAGTGCACTCTGACGCCTTATCTGAGCTATTCTGTCCAACAAATCCCCGCCTTTTTCAGGATCCAAAAGGCTTACAAGCCTGTAACCAATTTCAATTTCCAATGTTTCAACGTTTAGAAGTTCAAGCACGCTTTCACGCGTAGCTTTTTTACGTTTTTTACCCAATTTCTGAGCCTTTTTGGCATCTTCTTGGGCTTTTAGGTCAAGCGCTTCTTTTGCTTGTAAATCTTTATGTTTTTGCCAACCAAACCAGCCTGAAGCAGCTGAAACCGCTAAAAAAGGAATTGTTGGCATGCCGGGGATAATACCCATAAACATCAAAAGTCCTGACACAATAAATAATACTTTAGGATTTGAGAACATCTCAAGCCCGATGTCCTCGCTTAGTGAACGATCGGAACCTGAAGCTCTGCTTATAATTAAACCTGTTGCGGTTGAAATAATAAGGGCAGGTATTTGAGATACAAGACCATCCCCCACAGTTAAAATCGTGTAGGTAGAAAGTGCTGTTGCAGGATCCATTTTAAGCTGCAAAATTCCTATTACCAAACCGCCGACGATATTTACAACGGTTATAATTATACCTGCGGTAGCATCCCCTTTAACAAATTTTGAAGCACCGTCCATAGTACCGTAGAAATCTGCCTCGCGCTCAAGTTTTTTACGTCTTAACTTAGCCTCTTTCTCATCAATCAAACCCGAGTTTAAATCGGCATCAATTGAGAGCTGTTTACCGGGCATAGAATCCAAGGTAAATCTTGCCGATACTTCAGCAACCCTGCCGGCGCCGCCTGTAATTACCATAAAGTTGATAATTACAAGTATTACAAATATTACAAAACCGACAACATAATTACCGCCGATTACAAACTGTCCAAAAGACTCGATAACACTTCCGGCATTTGCTTCAAGCAAAATTAAACGGGTGGAAGTAACGTTCAGACCGAGCCTAAAGAGTGTGGCAACAAGCAAAATTGTCGGAAATGAAGAATAATCAAGCGGTTCTTTTGTATACAAACACACAAGAAGAATTAAAACGGAAAGAGATATATTTATTGTAAGCAATAAATCAAGCAACTGAGAAGGTATGGGTATAACCATCATAAGGACTATAACCACAAGACCTATTGCAAAAACTATATCGTTATTTTTTAGTAAGACTGCCAGTTTACCCAACTGTGATTTTTTCTCCCCGCTCTATTTCCCTTTTGCCGAGTAGACAAACCTTAGAACCTCAGCTACAGCCACATACAGTTCTTGTGGTATTATACAACCAATCGGCACTAATTTGTACAAACTTTGTGCAAGCGGTCTGTTTTCTACAATGGGAATATTATTATTTTTTGCTATTTCTCTTATTTTAAATGCAAGAAAATCTACACCCTTAGCCAAAACTTGCGGTACCGGCGTGTTTTGAGGATCATATTTAATTGCAACCGCATAGTGCGTGGGGTTTACAACCACAACATCCGCCTGTTTTACTGATGACATCATCTTTTGCTGCATAATTTGCATTTGAAAAGCGCGGACTTTGCTCTTTATTTTGGGATCTCCTTCCAAGTTCTTCCATTCGTCCTTAACTTCCTGTTTTGTCATCTTGATAGACTTTTCATATTGGTAATCCTGAAACTTTTTATCAATAATACCGATTATGACAAGTATTATACAAATGCTTACAATAAGCTCTGTAATAACCGAGCCTACTACCGCAAAACTCGTATTAACATCCATACCTATTGTGGCAAACAGCTCGCCTTTTCTTTTATTTATCACATTAAAGCCTACAAGACCAACTACAGTGAGTTTTGCCAGAGATTTTACAAGCTCCATCATGGTTTTTGGCTCAAAAAAGTTAAATTTTTTAAGCAACATTTTTATCATATTAGCCGGCATTAGCCTTTCAAGATTAGGCTTTAGAGCCTCTTTTGCAAAAAGCGCCCCTGTTTGCAATCTCAAAATCAAAACCGCACCTATGCACAAGAAAAACAAAAACGGCGCAAGGATTTGCCCTGTAGTAATTGCATAAGGCACAAAAATCCCCATAGGGTTTGATTCGTTAATACTCTGCGGGTCAAGATGAGTAAAGGTCTGGTAAAGCAAACTTTGAATTTTTTCCAAAATTGAAGAAGACAACATATATAAAAGCCCGACGCCCAAAGTCAGCATAAGCGAGGATGTAAAATCCTGACTTTTTGCTATATTTCCTTTATCTCTTTCCTTCTCGCGCCGCTTGGGGGTGGCGCTTTCTGTTCTTTCTTCATTTGCCATATTTTATATTATAAACTTTTTCTCCTAGGTAAACAAACTCAAAATTGCCTGCAAATATTGGGCTATAACATCTGTAAGATAAGCGATTGAGCCTTTTAAAAAGACAAGAATCAAAATTAACCCCAAAAATACTTTAAACGGCAAAGACACCATAAAAATATTCATTTGCGGCATAACTTTACTCATCATTCCAAGTAAAATATCACACACCAAAAGTACTGAAAATATAGGCATAGCAAGCCCAAAAGCTATCTGAAACATTTGTCCCGCAAGCGTCATTGTCCCATCGATTACTCCTGCACTAAATACTCCGCTAAAGCCTGTCGGCATAACAAAAAAACTTTTATACACTGCGGCAAAAAGATACTCGTATGCCCCAAGCCCAATAAAAACAAGTGTTACAAGATAAGTATAAAGGCTTGACATAACCGTTGAGCTCTCACCTGAAACAGGGTCTAATACATTTGCCATAGACAAGCCCATCTGGATACTTATAAGTTCGCCAACCATAGAAACACCTGCAAATAAAAGATTTGCAAGAAATCCTATTGCAAAACCTATGCAAAATTCTATTGCTATTAATATTGCAAACTCAGGCATTGAGTGTGGCATAATAAACTGAGCTTTCGCACTCAATATAGGGTATAAAATGAATGAAATTAAAGCACAAAACCATATTTTTACCTGCTCAGGCATTTGAAAAGTAGAAAAAAACGGCGCGCTTGCAAAAAGCCCTGACATTCTTGTAAAAATCAGCATAAACACAACAATGTTCTTTGGTGAAAAAAGTGTTAAAAGACTGGGTGCTTCAGGCATATCCTACCTCACCCGATAAAAGCTCTCATATAGTCAAAAAGCTCGTTTGTTCTGGAAATAAAAACACTCAACATCCAAGGCATACAGACAATAAGAGCCAAAATGCAAGCAAAAATCTTTGGCACAAAAGTAAGGGTTGATTCTTGAATTTGTGTTACGGACTGCACAATGCTAATCAAAAGCCCAACCGCAATTGAAGTTATCAAAACGGGAGCGCACATCTCCATTGTGAGCACAAGAACTTTTTGAAAAATAGTTAAAAATACTTCTTCTTCCAACTTGTTTCTCCTACATTACAAAGCCTTCAATAAGCGATTTTGTGACCAAATACCAACCGTCAACCATAACAAACATTATAAGTTTAAAAGGCATGGCAATTGTTGTCGGCGGCAAAAATAACATACCCATCGAAACAAGAATACTCGCCACAACAATATCTATAACAAGAAAAGGTAAAAATATAATAAAACCTATCTTAAAAGCTGTTTTAAGCTCAGAGAGTACAAAAGCCGGAATTAAAACATAAGTCGGAACAGAGTCGGGATTTTTAAATTTCGGCAATTTAGCAAGATTTCTAAAAAGCTCAAGCTCTTTATCGTGCGTTTGTTTGAACATAAAAGTTCTCATAGGCTTAATAGCATTATCAAGAGCGGCTTGCTGAGTTATTTGATTTTTAATATAAGGCTGATACGCCGTTTCATTAATCTTAGACAAAGTAGGCGACATGACAAAAAAAGTTAAAATCAGCGCAAGACCGATTATTACTTGTGACGGAGGCAAACTTGTCGTGCCTATTGCTTGTCGCGTAAGGGTTAAAACTATAACAATCCTTACAAATGCCGTTGTCATAATAATTATACTCGGCGCAAGAGTCAAAATAGTCAAAAGTATTAACACTTGAACACCTTGGGTAAACTCTTGCGGAGTGTTCGCGCCTTGCATGCCTATATTGATGTTTGGAAATGCAATAGCCGCAAAACTCTGAATGTTTGTCATCAAAAAAAGACAAAAAACACCCAAAATTTTTATTAAATTTTTTAAACTGCCTCTCCCCATATACTTCTTTCTTTTTTTTATTGTGCAAAAACTCCCATGTGTCTGAATTTGTTGTATCTGTCGTCTTTCAGTTCCTGAGCACTCATATTTTTATACTCATCAAGCGCATTTAGAAGGGATTTTTTAAGTTCGCACGCCATAGCCTCAGGATTATAGTGCGCACCACCCACAGGCTCTTTTATTACCTCATCAACAATTCCGTATTGCAAAAGGTCCTTGCCTGTAATTTTAAGAGCATTTGCCGCTTCACGAGCCATGTTTGCATCTCTCCAAAGAATTGAAGCACAACCCTCGGGTGAAATTACCGTATAGTAAGCATGTTCAAGTATCATTACTTTATTTGCAACAGCAAGTCCCAAAGCGCCGCCCGAGCAGCCTTCGCCCGTAATTACGGCAATAACGGGCACTTCAAGTTTTGCCATCTCTCTGAGATTTACAGCAATTGCAATACCTTGACCTGTTTGTTCCGCCTGCATACCGGGATAAGCACCCATAGTATCAACAAGTGTAATAATCGGTAAGTTAAATTTTGAAGCATGTTCAAAAAGTCTGAGCGCTTTTCTGTATCCCTGCGGCTGAGGCATGCCGAAATTATACTCAAGGTTTTCTTTTGTTGTTTTGCCTTTTTGAGTACCCACAAGCATAACGCTTCTGCCGTCAATTTTAGCTATACCGCCAATTATAGCCCTATCATCGCAACCTTCTCTGTCACCGTGAAACTCTATAAAGTCCTCGCACATAAAATGAACATAATCAAGAAAATTAGGTCTTTGCGGATGACGGGCGATTTGAAGCTTTTGATAAGGTTCCAAGCTCTCGTAAAGCTCTTTTTTATACTCCTCTGTTTGATTTTCAAGCTTTTTTATTTCGTCATTATAGTCCATGTTTGTATCCGCGCTTAGTTTTTTCAATTCTTCTATTTTTTCTTCCATTTTATAAATCGGTTTTTCAAATTCCAATATTTGCATAGCCCCTGTCCTTCTTGATTACTTGTTTGAGTGCAGTTCGATAAGTTTTGAAAGCTTATCCTTCATCTCTTTTCTTGTCACTATAAAATCAATTTGACCGTATTTCAACAGATATTCCGCGGTTTGGAAATCTGCGGGGAGTTTTTGTTTGATTGTCTGCTCAATTACTCTCCTACCCGCAAAACCTATCCTTGCGCCTTTTTCTGCAATTATTATATCGCCTATTGTCCCAAAACTTGCCGTAACCCCGCCAAAAGTAGGCTCTGTTAAAACAGTTATATACAAAAGTTTCGCCTCGTTGAGTTTTGCAACCGCACAACTTGTTTTTGCCATTTGCATAAGGCTCAATGCACTTTCCTGCATTCTTGCACCGCCTGAGGATGTAAAAGCTATAACGGGCAATTTTTCCTTTAGGGCATGCTCCATTATAAGCGTCACTTTTTCACCTACGACAGAACCCATTGAACCGCCCATATAGTCAAAATCCATAACCGCTATTGCAGCCTTGTTGCCGTTTATTTCGCCAACGCCGCAAATAACCGCTTCATCAAGTCCTGATTTTTCTTTTGCACTTTTTTGTCTTTCGTAATAGGGCTGTGTATCAACAAATTTTAAGGGGTCTTTACCCTGAATATTTTGAAACATTTCAACAAATGTTCCCTCGTCGCACACAAGCTTAATCCTGTCTTTTGCGCCTATCCTGAAATGGTAGTCACAATTGGGACATACCATGTCATTTTTTTCAAGATCCTTTTTTGGCAACTGGGAGTTGCAGTTGTAGCACAACATCCAAAGTTTGGATATGGAATCGTCAATCTTTACATCATTTGTGCGGGCAGCTATTTGCTGCATTTTTCTCTTGTTAAACCAATCGGTTAATGTCATATTTAAAATCCTCAACCAAAATCTTTCCTACATTATAATATAAATACTTTAATGTGTACAAAATCAGATTGAATTAAGAATTTTTTTTAACTATTATTAATATATGCAAGGGCAGGTTTTTAAAATACACTCTGATTTTTACTATGTAAAAACAAAAAACAACAATGTTTTTGAATGTAAACTTCGTGAAGTTTTAAAAAAGCAAAATGAAAAAGTTTTAACGGGCGATTTTGTAGATTTTGACAACTCGGGCGTTATTAACAAAATCTTGGAAAGAAAAAATTTTATATTACGCCCCAGTGTTGCAAATATAGATTTGGCAGTTGTTGTATCTTCCCTGCTTGAACCAAAGCTTGATTTAATACAGCTTAACAGATACTTAACATTTTTAAAATACCATAAAATACCTTCTCTGCTTTGTTTTAACAAAGAAGACCTTGTAAAAAACGAACAATTTAGAGAATGTGCCAAAGAAATAAATTCAATTTATCAACCGCTCGGGTATAAAATTGTTTACACCTCCGCAAAAGAAAAAGAAGGTCTTAGAGATTTTACAAAAGAAATAAAAGGCAAAACCATTGTCTTGTGCGGTTTATCAGGGGTCGGGAAAAGTTCCTTGATAAATGCGCTCAACCCTGATTTTAACATCAGAACATCTGCAATAAGCCAGAACACCCAAAGAGGCAGACACACAACAAGGCACTGCGAAATTCTTGACTTTAAGGAATTCAGAATAATTGACACCCCCGGATTTTCAAATTTAAAATTTGATTTTATCTTACCAAAAGACTTAGACTTGCTTTTTGATGACATCCACAATTTTGCAAAAGAGTGCAAATTCTCTGATTGCCTTCATTTAGAGGGCGATGAGCACTCACTCGGCTGTGCCGTTCTTGAAAATCTCGATAAAATCAACTCCCAAAGATATAAAAGCTATCTTGAATTTTTAAAAGAAGCACAAGATTATAAATATAAAGTTACATATACAAGCACAAAAGAAGAAGAAACAAAAAAACACACCCATGGCGCTCATATGGCAAAAATAAGCAGAGCAAAAAGGCAAAGTGCCAGAAATACGCAAAAACAAAAAATTAAAAATTTATATGGACAAATCGGGGAAAAAGATGAATATTAAAGAATACAAAGAACTTGTTAACAAAAGTCTTGAAGAATATTTCAGCGAACAAATACAAAACTCAAAATACGACAAAACACTCTGGGAATCAATGAGCTACACGACTCTTTTGGGCGGCAAAAGACTAAGGGCAATTTTTTGCCTTGAAACTTGTCGAGCTCTTTGCAATTCTTATCAAAGAGCCATTGCAAGCGCCTGTGCTCTTGAAATGCTTCATGCGCAAAGTCTTATACACGATGACTTGCCATGTATGGATAATGATGATTTAAGACGCGGAAAACCATCTAATCATAAGGTTTTTGGGGAGGCAATGGCGGTACTTTCAGGTGATGCCCTCATAAGCCTCGGCGCTCAGATTATAATCGAGAAAACACCCTCATACATTGAAAAAAATGCAATTTTAGATACGCTAAATCTCTATCTTAAAGCAGCAGGCGCTTTTGGCATTGTAGCAGGTCAATGTGCCGATATTGAAGCTGAAAAAAGCGAAAATAAAATAGGACATGAGCATTTAAAATACATTCACAACTTTAAGACTGCAGCTCTTTTTAAATGCGCAATTCTATGCGGCGCAACACTTGCGGGTGCATCAGAGTATAAAATTAATATGCTTAATGAATTTGCCCAAAATTTCGGTCTGGCTTTTCAGATATATGACGATATATTGGATGTAATATCCACAACGGACGAACTTGGCAAAACAGCAGGCAAAGACGAAAAGGAGAACAAAGCAACCTATGTAACCTTGTTTGGGCTAAAAAGCGCAAAAGAAAAATTTAATGAGTTAATTTTAAATTGTCATGATATACTAAAGAAGACAGAAATTAATTCTGAAGTATTTTTGCAAATTTTAAACGATATGTGCGAAAGGGTTAGTTAACATTGCAAGAGTTTCAATTTTTTAACACAGGTTTTGAAGTATTAGGCTCGGGGCTTTTGGCAGCCGGTATTGCACAAACTCTAAAAGTAATTTTTCACTACATTAAAAACAAAAAAATTAATTTTAAAATTTTTACAACCACAGGCGGCATGCCATCATCCCACAGTGCAGGAGTAATAGCCCTTGCTACAAGCGTCGGGATAGTTTGCGGCATAGCATCGGTTGATTTTGCCATATCTTTAGGTTTTTCGCTTATTATAATGCAAGATGCCGCAGGTCTAAGACGCGCAGCCGGAAAAACCGCAGCAACCCTTAACAGAGTTGTACAAGAATTTGTCGAACACCACGAAACAAAACCCTATGAAGTTTTAAAAGAGCTGTTGGGGCACACTCCTTTTGAAGTTTTTTGCGGTGCGGCACTTGGGGTTGTTGTAGCATTTTTTGTGCACTCGCTTGATAAAATTGAAGCGGTGCATAAGCTGCTTGCACTAATTAGCTCTTTTTAAAAGCTCGGTTAAAGTGGGTTCTCTCTTAATTTTCTTAGGTTCTTCTTTTTTGTCCTCAAGACAATGAGAATTATTTGTAAAACTGGAAAGACCTATGAATTCGTCATTTTGAGAATCTAAACCAAGTATTTTTTTAAAAAAATTCATAATTTCACCTGCTTACTGTTTTGTTATACGCTATTATACAATTAAAATCTAAAAAATGCTCGTTTGTACATAAACAATTTTAAATTTATAAACATATTAATTGAAAGTTTTTAGCGTTAAATTACCGCTTATGTTATATTTTATCTTATGAATAAGTCTAATGATATTTTTTTAACTGTCCAAAATGCTATTAACACAACGCGCGATGATGCCATCAAAATCTTAATGGGCGAGGATGAGAGCCTAAAACCCTATGCCTTTTTAAATATTGATTATATTAAAAGTCAAGATGAGGCAGATTTGATAATTCATCATCTTACAAATCATCCGAACCCGACCAGAGAGGCTTGCGCCTTTGTTCTTTGCAGTATATATAATAGAGATTTTTTTCAAAGCTCTGAAATTTTAAACACACTAAAAGAGGGCATTTGCGACATTAACCCCAATGTTTGCCGCGCAGTAATTGAACTTTTGTCCAAAAACCCCCAATTAGCAAAACTTATAACCCCGCTTAACATAAAAAAAATAAATGAACTTTTGGAGGAATTCAAAATGTATGAAAAAACCTTCGGTTCGCACAAAGAAAATAAAATGAAAAATCGCAAAAACCATGCCAAAAACAAAAAACTGTTCAATTTGTACTGGTGTCTTGAAGCGCTGGGAGAAACAATGAGTGAGAATGAATTTGAGGATGAAATTTTAAAAATTTGTCAAAATACGGTTAATTTTCTTGACTACACAATAAGGGAGAAAACCGCAAAAATTATTACAAAGATGACTAATCCGCCAAAAGAATTGTTACAGAAATTGAAAAATGATGAAAATTTTTATGTAAAAAATCTGGTTTATGATAAAATTTGTAAAGACAGTAATAATAGGGATACTTTATGATTTCAGTAAATGATTTAAAAACAGGTTTAACACTCCAACTCGACAACGGTCTTTGGTCTGTTGTTGAATTCTTGCATGTAAAGCCGGGCAAAGGCGCAGCTTTTGTAAGATCAAAACTAAAGAACGTTGAGACGGGACAAGTTGTTGAAAGAACATTTAGGGCAGGTGAAAAAGTTGCAAAAGCAATGCTTGACAGACGCGAAATGCAATACCTTTACAAAGAAGGTGCCGACTTTGTTATGATGGATCTTGAAACATACGAACAACTGCCTGTAGCGGAATCTGCAATTGGTGACGGCGTTAAATATTTAAAAGAAAACATGAATGTTCAAATTTTAATGCATGACGGCAGAATAATAGGTGTTGACTTGCCAAACTTTGTTGAACTTGAGGTAGTAGACACTCCTCCCTCAGAAAAAGGAAATACTGCTCAAGGCGGTACAAAACCGGCTACCCTTGAAGGCGGAGCGGTTGTAAACGTTCCCTTCTTTATCAATATAGGGGACAAATTAAGAATTGACACCAGAACAAACGAATATCTTGACAGAGTATAGGAATTTAGAATATGAATTTTGAAATAGAATACATTGAAAAGCTTGCAAATCTTATAGACGAAAAATCTTTAAGCGAGATAATCCTAGAAGACGGCGAGCAAGCTATCACCATAAAAAGAGAAATAAATCAGACTGTAGTACAAAGTGCAAATCCTGTTGCAATAATGCCTCAAACGCCACAAGTGCAAAGTGCAAAAGGGGAAACAGTACAAGAAAATACCTCCTCGTCAAAAGGCACACCGATAACATCTCCTATGGTTGGCGCATTTTATGCTGCACCAAGCCCCGGAGCAAAACCGTTTGTCAAAGTAGGTGACGTTGTAAGCGCAGGTCAAGTAGTTTGTATTGTTGAGGCAATGAAACTGATGAACGAAATAGAATCTGAAGTATCGGGTAAAGTTACTCAAATCTGTGTGGAAGACGGTCAAAGCGTTGAATACGGTCAAGTTTTAATGTATATAGAATAAATTTTAAAGTGCCGTTTTTGCGGCACTTTAAAATTTATAATGTTATCACCTATTTTAAGGTTTAAAGGTTATGTTCAAAAAAGTATTAATAGCAAACAGGGGTGAAATAGCCCTAAGGATAATAAGAGCGTGTAAAGAGCTTGGGATTGCAACAGTAGCTGTATACTCACAGGCTGATTCTCAAAGTTTACATGTATCATTAGCAGATGAAGCTTACTGTATAGGACCGGCGCAAAGTTCAAAGAGCTATCTGCATATTCCCGCGATAATTTCTGTGGCGCTTACATCGGGAGCAGACGCTATTCACCCCGGATACGGGTTTATGGCTGAGCGTGCAGACTTTGTAGATATTTGCAGCGAACACAATATAAAATTTATCGGTCCAAGCTCCGAGGCTATGCGTGCTATGGGCGATAAAGCCTCTGCTCGAGCTACAATGATAGCATCAGGGGTCCCTGTTACCCCGGGGACAGGGCTCGTTGAAACAGTAGAGCAAGTCAGAGAATTCGCAAACAAGGTAGGTTTTCCCGTCATAATAAAAGCTACAGCAGGCGGCGGCGGTAAGGGCATGAGGATTGTAAGGGAAGAATATGAACTTGAAGACGCCTTTAACCTTTGCAGAAACGAAGCTAAAAATGCCTTTGGCAACCCTGAAGTATATGTGGAAAAATACCTTGAAAACCCACGTCACATTGAGGTGCAAATCCTTGCTGACTCTTTTGGCAATGTTGTTCACTTGGGCGAGAGAGATTGCTCAATTCAAAGACGTCACCAAAAACTTCTTGAAGAAGCTCCATCTCCTGCAATAAGTGAAGAAATAAGGAAGGCAATGGGACAGGCAGCCGTAAATGCCGCAAAAGCCATTAACTACGAGGGTGCGGGCACTATCGAATTTTTACTCGATGAAACAGACCCAAAAAACAAAAAATGGTATTTTATGGAAATGAATACAAGAGTTCAGGTTGAACACTGTGTATCTGAAATGATTTCAGGAGTAGATATTGTAAAAGAACAGATAAGGGTAGCAGCAGGCCAAAGACTTTCTGTCAAACAAGAAGATATTTGTTTGAGGGGTCATGCAATTGAGTGCAGAATTAACGCAGAGGATCCCGATAGAGATTTTATGCCCTTTGCAGGCAAAATTGAAGGTTATATAGCCCCCGGAGGCTTTGGCGTAAGGGTTGACTCTCATGCCTACACAGGCTATACCATCCCGCCGTATTACGATTCTATGGTCGGAAAACTTATATGTTGGGGAAAAGACCGCGAAGAAGCCCGCCTCAGAATGTTAAGAGCTCTGAGTGAATATGTTATCACAGGTATTAAAACAACAATACCTTTCCATAGGGAAATTTTAAACGATGAGGTATTTATAAGCGGCAACTTTAACACAAGTTTCTTAGAGAAAAGCTTTAAGAGAAATGCAGATAAAGTTTAACGATAAAATAAACAATGTTATAAAAATTTTAGCCCTTGAAGCAGAACGCTTCGGGGTTAAAATTTATTTTGTAGGCGGACTTGTAAGAGATATCTTAATGGGCAAAAATCCGCTTGATATAGACATTCTTGTTGAAGGCAACGCCATAGATTTCGTAAAATCTCTAGACTTTGTGCAAATTAAATCCCAACACAAAGACTTTGGAACAGTTAAAACAATCATTGAAGGCACAGAGATTGACTTTGCATCAACAAGAGTTGAAAAATATCCTCATTCGGGATGTTTACCTGTTGTCACAAAAACAGGTTGCAGCATAAAAGACGACTTAATACGCAGGGATTTTACCATAAATGCGATAGCTGCAAGGATTTTACCTTCACTCGAGTATGAAATAATTGATATATTTAGCGGAGCGGAAGATATAAAAAAAGGTATTTTAAAAGTCCTGCATAAAAACAGCTATATTGATGATCCAACGCGCATTTTAAGGGGATTGGACTTTAAATTAAGATTTAATTTTGACTTTAGTGAACAAGATAAAATACTGATTGAAAATTACCTGAAAAGCCCAAATCGTGAATGTTTAAGCAAAGACAGAGTAATTTTAACACTAAAAAAACTCTTTAACTCAAAAGAGCGCGCAAACAGAGCATTTGAAGAATTTAGAGAAAAAAAATACTACAAAATTTTGTTTGATAATTTTGACCTGAACGCTTATGACATCAACAAATCCGTTGAAATTTTTAAGCCCCAAAACATAAGCGAAACATATATAAAATATATTTTTGAGCAGGAAAAAGACTGCAATAAACTAAACTCGCGACTTGAAATTTATAAATATTTCAAAAATTTATCAGATACCGATATTTGCGTTTACTATGCCGTAACTCACGATGAAAACGCAATTTTATACCAAAACACACTAAAGAACATTGAGCTTAAAATTAGCGGTTCAGATTTAATAAACCTTGGAT
>DVJQ01000017.1 GCA_018716625.1 Candidatus Galligastranaerophilus intestinavium
ACACTGCTTATTTGTCCCTCAAGAGATGTTATATTTGCCTGTGCTGTTGATGCTTGAGCTTGGAAATTCTGTACTTCGGCAGTTTTTGCAGATATATTCATTTTCAGGTTTCCAAGTTCTGCTGCCAAGGATTTTGATTGCGATGATAGTCCTGTTAGAAGTGTGCTTATTGAATTGTCACTCATTACACCTTTTAGGGCTTCTTGCATATAGGTATTATAATCACCGTCTTCTTCTTCATTATAATTTGCCATAGCTTCAAATATAGCCGCTTGTTGCTTTTGCGCTGCCTCAGCCTCAGCTTCATTTGTTGCCTGCTCAATTGCAGCATTTATCTGAGCATATTCAGCTTCTTTTGCGCTGTATTGAGCTTGAAGTTCTTCAAGTTCAGCTTGAGAAGTTGTTAAATTTTGGTTAATCGCTTCAAGATTTGCTTTCTCAGCTTCAAGTTGAGTATTTAAGTTTTCTATCTGTGTTTCATATTCTTGTATTTGTTGTTCAAGTTTTGCAATTTGAGTTTCGTATTGCTCAATTTGTTTGTCAATATCTGTTTCAGAAGTAGCTCCTAATGCTGAAGACCCACCGGCAGTGCCTGTAGATTCGCTACTTTTCGTTGTGCTTACAAAACTATCACCACCCGATGTTATTGAACTTAAATCAAACAAACCATCTTTTGCGCTCTCAAGCGTGTTTTGTGCATTTGTCAAGCCTGATGTGCTTGCGCTGATTTTGTTTGTGAGAAAGTTACTGTTAATTGAGGACATCTTATGCTCCTTTATGTTTTTGTAATATTAATTTCACCGTATATTTTTATTCATCTTTCATAGCATGCCAGATGTCGGCGTACTCGCGTTCTTCGCCGTTAACGACAAATGTTGCACCTTCTTGTGTCATAAGGTCGTTGCTCTTGCTGTCATAGTTTTTGTGAAGTGTTGTTTCATCAGTCGTTGCAAGGTTAATTTCTGTAATACCTGCTTCAAACAATGATGAGCCTTCGGAGTTGTAGCCGTCGGTTTTGATTTGTAAACCGTATTTTTCTTCTAATATCTTAAGGTCGTCTACATCAAGCGTGTTGTCATTTACACCGTCGACAAGTCCTTCTTTATTGGCAAGTGCTTTTAAGGCTTCAAAGCCGTCTTTGTAGCCGTCTGCAACGCCGTCGCCGTCAAGGTCTGTGTTATCGCCGAAGCATTCCGAGCCGTCTTCACCTGAGATACCGTCACCGTCAGCATCAAAGACAAGGATAGCATCTGCTGAGTCGTTGATTGTATCTAAGTCGCCGTCGCCGTCGATATCGTAGCGGATGAGCTCATCCGATGTTTTTACGCCGTCGCCTTCAAGGTCGAAAGACAGAGGGGAAGCCGTGTTGTATGATTTAGTGCTGCATTCGTAGTCACAGTCTGATAAGTCATTGTTTGTATCTGTTACGGTGTATACATTTACGCCATCATCGCAGTCTTGCATACCATACAAATTATTGTTACCCTGTTTTGCTTGTGTAATGCTGCTTCCGTTTGTACCGCTTTCGTCCATTTCATAGACGTGATATTCGCCGTCAGTATCACCGGGGGCTATTGCATATTTAGCATTTCCGTTTTCGTAAGTTTCCGTTAGGTCAATATTATTATCTTTTATGTAGTCTTTTGTTTCATCAGAAAGCTGCGACATGAGAGATTCGCCGTCAGTTATGTTGGCTTTTTCCTGAGTTTCTTTTTTTGATTCCGCTGCTGCTTCTGCCTTTTTTCTTGCTTTTGCCGCATCTTCTGCAGCTTTTGCTTTTTGTGCCTGACATAATTTTTGCTGCGCGTCACATTTTTGTGCTTCAGCCGTTGATTTTAGCGTTTCCGTAGTATTTATTTTTTCTTCTAAGTCTGCAATTGTTGCCTGTATAGTAGCTGCTTGTGATTGATATGTTTGAATTTGGGCTTTTTTGTTTGATATGTTTGTGTTTAGTGTACAAATTTCTGTTGACAGAGTATTTAGCTGTGTTGTCAGGTTATTTATGATAACGTCTTGTTTTCCGTCTTCATTATTTACTTTTGCCTGATTTATTTGCGCAAGTATATTATTGTACTCTGCTTCTTTTGCCTGTTTTTGATTTTCGTAATTTTCAAGCTCTTGTTGTGCTGTTGCTATTTTTTCATTTGTTGCTTCAAGATTTGCTTTCTCTGTTTCAAGCTGTGTTTTATACTCTTGGAGTTGTTGTTCATATTCTTGAATTTGTTGCTCAAGTTGTGCTATGTATTGTTGATATTGTTGGATTTGGCTGGCATAACTTCCTGTTGCAACAAAGTATCCGTTTTGATCCGTCATGCCTGATAATTGACCGTTTGTTCCGTTGATGCCTGTAGTGTTTCCGTAGTTATTTATAGCGTCAAACATGTTTGCAGAGGAGGTTTTGCTTATAAAACTGTCACCTGACAATAACGAATTAAGGTCGAATAATCCGTTTTGTGTGCTTTCGACTGATTTTTGTAAGTTTGATAAATCCAGATTGCCTGAATTAAGAAGCTTTAACAAATAATTATTGTTGATTGATGACATTTTATAACCCCTTTTCCTTGTTAGCCATTATATTCTGTCGGACAATTAGGATCTTACTTTAGTTTAATATTTGCTTAAATTCTCTAAATACTTGCTACACAAGGCAATAAACCACTTTACAAAACTTAACTGTATAAAGTTTTGTAAAGTATTTTCTGTGCATTTGCTATATTTTCAGATGGTAAATTATTGTAACAATGACTTTTAAAAAAATTATGTTTTAAATATGCTGAGAAGTGTGTATTAACAAGGGGAATTTATGCCAAAGTTTAACTTAATGTCCTATATTATGCCTCCTGAGGATAAAGTTTTTTTTACGCTTTTTCAAGATTGTTCCGAAATTTGCAAGAATGCTGCAAATCTTTATCTTGAAGTTTTGGATACAAAATTGACGCAAGAGAAAAAAGATGAGGCGCTAAAACTCAGAAAGAAAGGTAAAATAGGTTACAAGCTTGTTTTAAAGCACTTGAATAAAAGTTTTATAACGCCGATTGAGCGTGAGGACATCCAATATATTGCGGTTCAGCTAAATAAAATAAATAAAAAAATAGTAAAGGCTTGTCTTAATCTTGAGGTTTACCATCTTACAAACTATACGCAAGAGATGAAAGAGCAAGCCCAAACCCTTGTAAATGCTACGGTTAAAATGGGAGAAATTTTAAAAAAGTTTAAAAAAGTCAGCGATGTTGAGGATATGACCAAAACAAACATCGAAATGAAAGAGCTTGAAACACACGGTGATGAGATACACCTAAAGGCAATGAGCGAGCTGTTTTCAGGTAAGTTTGACGCGCTTGACGTAATTAAATTGCGCGATATGTATAAAGAAATTGAAAATGCGCTTGATGCATGTTTTAACGTGTCGGATACCATTTTAAACGTTGTACTGAAGCAGGCTTAGAGGTAATTATGACTCTTGTGATGATTATTTTAACCCTTACCATAGTAGTGGCGCTTGTTTTTGAATTTATTAACGGTTTTCACGATTGTGCAAATGCAATTGCGACTGTTGTTTCAACAAAAGTCTTATCCCCCAAACAGGCAGTTCTTTTTGGTGCAAGCTTAGAATTTATTGGTGCGCTGTGCGGCACTCATGTTGCTAAAACAATAGGTTCGGGTATTGTAAATGCTGAACTTATTACACTTACGGTAATTTTTTGCGCTCTGTTGGCTGCTGTTATTTGGAATTTGTTTACTTGGTGGCTAGGGCTTCCCTCAAGCTCCTCACATGCTTTAATCGGGGGGCTTTTAGGAGCGGCAATTGCAAAAGCCGGCGTTGATGTGGTAAATGTAAAAACGCTTTTGGATAAAGTTATTATACCAATGTTCAGCTCCCCTATACTTGGCTTTTGTGTAGGTTTTATTTTAATGTTATTAATTGCAAGATTTATAATATCTTTGAAATATAACCCACAGAAAGCAAATCGAAAATTTAGAAAATTACAACTTATATCTTCAGGGCTTATGGCACTGAGCCATGGCTCAAACGACGCACAAAAAACCATGGGGATAATTACTCTTGCGCTTTTATCGGGCGGAGTGTTGACGAAATCGCCTGACAGCGAGTTTGAGATACCCTTGTATGTAATATTGATATGCGCTTTTACAATGGCAGCAGGTACAATGAACGGGGGCTGGAAAATTATTAAAACTATGGGGCATAAGATAATTAAACTAAAACCAATACATGGCTTTGCAGCTGAAACATCCGCAGCAGGCTTGATTTTAACTGCTTCACATTTTGGTATACCCCTTAGTACGACCCATGTTATTTCAACATCCATTATGGGGGTCGGTTCTACTTTTCACGCTCATGCACTAAAGTGGAGAGTAGTTGGAAATATTGTTATTGCTTGGGTAGTTACAATTCCCGCATGTATGCTTTTATCTTCGATTATTTACTCCTTGGTGTATAAATTTGCTCAAGTTTTGTAAACAAAAAACACCCCGTTAATGAGGCGGAGTGTTTTTTGTAATGGTTAGTGCAATTAATTCTGAGCTAATTTATTAATTGCTTTTGTGAGTCTTGATTTTTTTCTTGCGGCAGTGTTTCTGTGAAGTATACCCTTGCTTACTGCTTTGTCGCAAAGTTGGTATACTTTAGAAATAGCTGCGCTAAGTTCTTTTTCGTCACCCTTCACCAAAGAAAGTGCCTTTTTTACAGCCGTTTTGATAGATGATTTAAAAGCAACATTTCTTTCAGTGTTTCTTTTAGCAATTAATACTCTTTTTTTTGCAGATTTAATATTTGCCATTGTTTTTTTCCTTTCGCATAATAACTAACGTCTTGCGTAGAGGATTTATGTGAGTCATCTATATAATACTTAAAAAGAAAAATTGTTGCAATATAATTCATAAAATCTTTGTGCGAAAATAATTGAGGCAATAAGGACGGAAATTATTGCAGAAAAAAGTACTGCTCCGGCTGCTATGTCTTTTGCAAGCTTTGCAAGTTTTGCCCAGCGCCCTTTGTAGTAGGCGTCAACTATAAATTCAAAAACCGAATTAAACAGTTCGCAAACAAGAACTTGGGAATTGGCAAAAATTAAAAGGCAAAATTCAACTGTGCTGACTTGTAAAAACAATGCGACACTTAGAATGAAAAATGCTATTACGATGTGTTTTCTAAAGTTTCTCTCTGACTTAAAGGCTAATCTTAGCCCGTTTAGAGCAAAAAGCGCACTTCGCATAAAACTTCTTGATTGAAATTTTTTCATAAATTTTTAATTACAGCCTCTTGAATCCCCACAACAAAATCATAATCTTTTTGGGTTAAATGGTCAAATCCTAAAAGGTGCAAAATGCCATGGGTAATTAGAGTATAGAGTTCATCTTCAATGCAATTAGAGTTTTCTTGTGCCTGTTTGATAAGCGTATCCACAGATATTATAATTTCGCCAAGCTCAATTGTGTCATTATACATTATAGAATTTTCATCGTCTGCAAAAAGTGCAAAGGTAATGACATCTGTAGCTTTATTTTTGTTTCTGTATGTTGAATTTATCTCCTGTATTGTTTTGTCGTCACAAAAGCTTAACTCCAGCGATAAAGTTTTGTATGAATTTTTTAATACGGGTGAAAGTTCTTTTATTTGCGGCATTTTAATGAGTATATTAATAATTTTGCCGGTTTGTTTTTTTAGTAGTGTTTTTGTCTGAGGCAGGCGAATTTTGCCGATTTTATTTATCTCAATTTTGTTCATTGTCTTTATTTTCAGGGTTTTCAACCTTTTGTTCCTGTTTTTTGATTATTTTTTCCTGTATTCTTTTTTCCAACTTTTCTTCGCGACTCGGCTGCAATTTGATTTTGTTTTTGTCTTCAAACTCACTTAAAATATTTTCCTGATATTTTATTCTGTCATGTTGCATTCCACGAAGAATACGATTGAAAGTATTTGCGATAAGTTTAATGTCTTTAAGAGTTAAAGGGCTGTCAGAGAGCTGTCCGTCGTTTAGGCGCTCTGTTATGATTTTATTTATCATATTTTCAATTTGTTCCTGAGAGGGGTTTTTTAGCGAGCGAACAGCACTTTCAACTGCGTCTGCGAGCATAAGTATGGCTGTTTCTTTGCTAAGAGGTTTTGGGCCGGGGTATCTGAATTGTTCCTCTTGTACATTTTCTTTTCCTTCCAAGTCAACCGCTTGTTTGTAGAAATGACCCGCAAGTCCTTGCCCATGGTGTTGTTGAATAAAATCAATAACAATTTGAGGCAGTCCGTATTCTTTTGCAAGTTCTACACCGTCTTTTGTGTGCGATGTAATTACCATTTTTGACAACCTCGGATTGAGCTTTGTGTGCGGGTTTTCTATACCGAAATATGACTGATTTTCTATAAAAAACAAGGGTCTTTTGAGTTTGCCTATATCATGATAGAAAGCGCCCACTCTTGCCAAAATAGGATTTGCGCCGATTGCTTCCGCTGCAGCCTCGCATAAATTTGCAACCATTAGTGAGTGGTGATAGGTACCGGGTGCTTTGTATTGCAGTTTTGACAACAACTCCTGATTGTGATCTGCAAGTTCTATAAGTCCGTAGGGGGTTACTATTTTAAATACATTTTCTATAATAGGTAATACGCCAAGTGCTATAATGCTCGAGAAAAGTCCGTTTAAAAAGCCCGCAGTTGCATTTGTCAGGAACGACAAATTTGAAAATATTTCAAACTGATCGTCAAACATGGCAATTAACATTATTGATAAAAATATTACCGCGCCGACTTCAAGCCCGCATTTTATAATGTCAAAGCGTTTAGTGTAGCATATTTTTGATACGGAGTATGCCGCCATAATGCTTGAAAATACAAAAACGGCAGTAATCTGCGGGTCAAGAAACAGTGTTATTGATAATAGCGCAAGTATAAGAATGGATGCTAAAAACGCGACTATAGGATTTGTAAAAATTGCTATTATAATGGTGAAAGCCGGAAATGGCATGTAATAGTTTTGAATAATATCAAGTGGTGTAATAATTACGCATATATATGTCAAAAGTATTGAAAATGCTGCAATTATTGATATGTATTGTGGTGTTAAAAATTTCTTCTCGTATTTTTTCATATACAACAAGAGGAAAAGCATAGTAAGACAAGTCAGGAAAAATACACCCAAAATACCGCCTTTGTTAAGTTCAAAGGCATTGTATCCCGATTTTTTCAGCGCCTCCCTTTTTACTTGTGTGAGTTGTTCCCCGACATCAAGAATTTTATCCCCCTTTTTAAAAGTTACAATGTAGGGTTTAACCGAGTTTACGGCATTTTTTCTTGCAATTTCCGTTGCGTATTCATCAACTATAAGGTTTGGCATGATAACATGTTCTAAAATGCCCGAAATCGGCCTTATTTGACTCCTTCTCAGGTTTTGTCCAAGTTTTGACAGTATATAATTATCTGAAGCTAAAAGGTCAATATCTGTTTCGTTAATACCTGTCCTTAGCAGTTCATCCAGAATAAATTTTGCATTTCCAAATGTTGCGGCAAGGTTTTGCGAGCTTGTATTGAGCAGATAATTTGCTACTGCTTCTTCTTTTTGTGAGTCTTGAATTTCTAAATATACGCATAGTTCTTTGAACTTTGAATCATATTTTGAATTCTGCGCTTTTATACGCTTTACGGTATCTTGCAGATTTTGCAAACTTGTTTTTAAGTAGTTATCCTCAACTGGTGTTACAACGGGGCGAATTTTGTTTGATACTTCTCTTTTTATTAATTCTGTCTTTTGCGTATCAACAACTTCTATGTTTTTCTTTGCTATTATTTGTTTTTTACTTACTCCGTTTTCTATTATGTTTTGGTAAAGATAATATCTTGAGGAAAGTATTGTTGTGATAATTACGGCAACTACAATAAATGCAAGTGCAGATAAAAAAGCCGATGAGTGAAAAACTCCGTTTTTATTAAAAATTTTCTCTATTTTTTCCATTTTTCTACCACGCTAAATATAATTTAACATTATTATACAATAAATTTTTTTGTTATATACTATTTGTCATGAAAAGAATTGTATTTATCAGGGGTTTTGTTTTTACACTCTTATTTTCACTTGTCTGTCTGGGGGCGAATTGTGCGCAGTTGGGCTGGAGTAACGATTTAAGATCTTTGTTTGCCGGTAATAAATCGGTAATATATGCGCTTAACATACGCTCGTTCGGTGCCGAGGATACAAACGGTGATGATATTATCGAGCCTTTGGACGGCGATAAAAAAGGTACTTTTTTAAATGCAATACCAAGGTTAAAAGAGCTTACAAAATTGGGTATTAATACGGTTTATCTTTTGCCTGTTACAAAAACAGGTAAGCTAAAAGCTTTGGGTACCGCAGGTTCGCTTTATGCTCTTGACAGCTTTGACAGGTTAAGCCCTCTGTTAGATGACAAAAATAACCCCATGAGCGTTGAGCAAGAGGCAAAAATGTTTGTCGATGAAGCCCATAAGTTAGGTCTTAGGGTTATTGTTGACATCCCAAGCTGTGGCTCATATGATATGTCGCTTGAGCAGCCTGATTTATTTATTAAAGACAAAAACGGAAATACCGTTGTGCCTGCTGATTGGACAGATGTCAGATTGTTTAAAGTATATGATGAAAACGGTAAGCTGAATCGCGCTTTGGTTGAAAATTATCAAAAAATGATAAAAATGCTTCAAGATATCGGAGTTGACGGAATAAGGGCTGATGTTGCAGCAATAAAGCCTTATGAATTTTGGAAAGAAGTTATTGATTATGCGCGTATGAAAGACCCTCAATTCCTTTTTATTGCAGAGGCATGCCCTACTTGGACAAATCCTGCTAAGCAATGGGGAGATTATGAAACTGTTCCAAGACTTCTTGAGGCGGGTTTTGACGGTTATTACGGCGACTGGGCTAATTTTTCGGATTTCACAAAGTCAAAAGATGTTATTAAAAGGATAAAATCTGATTTAAAAATATCAAAAGAATTTAACAAGCAAAAGTCCACAATGGCATCTTTTGCAACGCATGATCAGCAAAGCGTCATTGTAAGAGGTGGAGTGCCTCTGTGGGAGATGATTACTTGGTTAAATGTTACACTTCCTTTGAACCCTTATTATCTCGATGGTTATGTGACAGGTGACAGTTATATTTACAGATATGAAAATAAAAAAGCTGACAGAAGCAGCACTGATGATGATTACTATTTTGTTCACAGGGGCAAGTTTGATATTTTTAATTTCTCAAGACGTCCTGAGGGTAACTACGCCGAGCTTAAAGAGAAGTTTGTAAAAGCTATGAAGTTTAAGTACTGGGCAAAAAGTGTGCTTGTTGACGGAAAGTTTGTCGAGTTTAAAACAAGCAATCCGAGCGTATTTGCTTATGCAAGAAAAAACGGTGATGACGCTGTGGTTGTAATCGGTAATCTTAACAAAGAACATGAAGTTGATGCAAATGTTTATATAAGAAATTTAAAAGACACAAGCTTTATCTCGCCTGTTAAAATGGGTGAAGCTCCCATTGTAAAGCGCGGCAAAATGTCTGTAAGCTTAAAACCTTATGAAGTACAAGTTTATATGCTTAACAAAGTTAATTTCTAAACGGTTTTAGTGCGGTGTCTAAAATGCCCAAACACTTAGCGATAGCAATTCCATAATTTGTTATCGGTACATTTTTTGAGTTTGAGTGCGATATTCTGCTTAATACCTCTCTTCTGTTTGTCATGCATGCTCCGCAGTGTATGATGAGTTTATATTGTTCAATGTTATTTGGAAAAACATGTCCGCTTACATGGTCAAATTCTACGTTTTTTTTGGAATAATTTTTAATTAAATTCGGTATTTTAACTCGACCTATGTCATCTTCTATGGGATGGTGCGAGCAGCTTTCGCAAATAAGTATTTTATCGTTGTCATCTAAGTTATCGATTGCTTTTGCACCATTTGCAAACGTTTCCAAGTCACCTTTTATGCGTGCAAATATTATAGAAAAGGAAGTCAGCGGTATTTTATTGTCAACTGTTTTGTTTACTTCCCTAAAGGCTTGAGAGTCTGTTATAACAAGCTTTGGAGGGGTTTTTAGATTGTCAATCGTCTCTTTTAAATTTTCCACTCCGCATACGACGCTTATTGCATTATTGTCTAAAATATCCCTTATGGTTTGCACTTGAGGCAGTATTATTCTGCCTTTTGGGGCTTCTTTATCAATCGGAATTACAAGAACAACTGTGTCATTTTTACCAATAATATCGCCTATTAGGCTTTTTTGTGTCAATTGTTCTTCGCTTAAAATATTGATAAGACCTTGTTTAATTTTTCCGATTATCTCTTTATCGCACTTTGCGCTTGTAAAAATTGTGTGATTTGAATTTTTTTCTATTGTTTCAATGTCGCTTTTATCGGGTTCTTTGGTGTCTGATTTGTTAATTATTGATAAAACGGGGATTTTCATTTCTTTTAGAGTTTTAAACAATTCTAAATCACACTCTTTTGCCCCTGTGTAATCAAAAACAACAACTGCTGCATCGGTTCTATCCAGTACTTCGAGTGTCTTTTTTACTCTTTTTTCGCCCAAATACCCGCAGTCATCAAGCCCTGCGGTATCCATAACGCTTATGGGTCCAATAGGTAAAAGCTCCATTGCCTTTTGGTTTATATCTGTTGTTGTTCCTTTGACTTCCGACACTATGGAAATTTCCCTGTTAAAAAGTGCGTTAATTATGCTTGATTTTCCTGTATTCATTTTGCCTAAAAAGGCTATGTGCAGTCTGTTTCCTCTTGTTTCTTTCATAATTCACCTTAAATATGTTATAATAATATTATACGTCAAATGTATTGGAGGGTATTAGATGGCAAGAATTCTTATTTCAATGCCTGATGATTTTTTGAAGTCTGTTGATGCTCTTGCGGATAATGAGCGTAGAACACGCTCCGAACTTATAAGAGAGGCACTTAGAACATATATAAGACGCTCAAATTCCCTAAATTCTAAAAAAGCAGTTAATAATGCAAAAGTACTTGATGAGCTTTTAGATTAAAGTGTTTTAATTTCGTTTGTAATGATTTGTATTTCTTCGCTAAGTTCTTGTGATTTTGGCGGATTATTAAGTATGAATTCTCTAAGTGTTTTTGCAAATTCGGCTTTTTTGTATTCTCCAAAACCGTTTTGCTTAAATATCTCATGTAACTCCTTTGTTGTTTTTTCTCCCTTGTGAAAGTCTTCTTTGCAACAGTTGTAAGAGTTTTTGTATCTTGAGTTTAGAGCATTTATAATAAGATCTTTTGGAATAATGTCCTCAAACTCTCCGCTTTTTATGATATAGATTTTGTCTTTTTTTCTCAATCTGGGTTCGATTAGTTCCTTTGTAGCTTTGGCATCGGAGTCTAAAAGTACAAAAACGGGAATTTTGAACTCCTCTGTCATTTCGTAATATTTTCGTGCTACCTGATTTTTTCCGCCCGCTCCTATAACATACACACCTTCTTTTTTGAAGTCATACCCGCAAATTTTGCAAAACTCTTCAAGTAAAATTTCTTCGGTTGCTCCTTCGCAAAGCAGTATTTTTTCGACCGGATATAAAAGGGAGTATTTTTTTCTTAACGTTTTTGGCTCGTCCCCGGAGTTTTTTATGTATAACATTTGTTTAATGTTTAATTTCAAATCTTTTTCATCTTTTATAAGCTCTAGTGCGCCAATGTAGTCCAGTTTTGCCTCGAGGTAGAGTTTTGATTGCTCGTTATCTTTAAAAAGTCTTTGTTCCTCTTTTTTGATATAGTTATATATTTTTGAGTTATCAAAAGAGGTTTCGCCTGCACTAAAATTGAAAATTTCTGAAACAAGTTTAATTTTTTCACTTGTGTTTATATGGCTTAAGTTTAATAAATCACTGTTTTGTTTTATTAGATATTTATTTAATATATCATCAAAAACCCTATTGTAGCGCTGACTTGCCGGCTTTAAACGAAAAAGCCTGTCTAGTATTACCTTAAAATATGATTTTTCTATTTTTTTGTATTTCATAAATTGTAAACTTTTACAAAAATACTGTATATAAAAATTTACAAAAAAGCAATTTTTATCTTTGTTTTGGTTTAAAATATGCACAGGAAGAATAGTGTATGGTGCAGCAAGTTAACTTATCAAAATATGTGACAAAAACCTCGCAGGTTCAGAAAAGAACTGATGAGGCGGTTTTGGCTGTTCATGCAAATAAGACAAAATCACCCTATGAGAAGGGTTGCTTGCTGCCTTATAATCTTGCAAATGTAGTGCAAATGCGCACAAATTTGCAAACAGAAAAAGAAAATAAAATGTACCTTGAGCTTTTAAATGCCTTAAATGGCAGTGATTACAGAAAGTCTCAACAAGATGGTGTTTTGATTTCAAAAAAAATGGATAACTTGCTTAAAAGCGGTAAGTTGTTGAGCCGTGAGTCTAATGACGGTTCTACAACCCTTGAAAATCTATACAATATATTAAATAGTCCCAGATGCTCAGGTCTTGACAGTTTAAAAATAATTGCTCAAACAATTGATGTGTTGTATAACCCTTCGATAGTTACACAGAATTTTGGCGATATACCTGATAGTGTAAAAAGCGAAGTTTTGCAAAAAACGGATATTGACCCTGAGATTCAAGCAAACCCTTCACTTATGAATGTAGAAGGATCAGGTACTTGTGTTGCCGCAAGCGTTGAATTTCACATGGCAAACAAACATCCTGCAGAATTTGCCAGATGGATCAGCGGTTTAACATCTAAAAATCAAGAAGTAATTCAAAAAGTGCGCCTTGAAGCATTATCAAAAAATATTTTAGATGCTGTAACTTTTCTTGAGATATTTGAAGCAAAGCAAAAGAATTTTAATTTTGAATATACAACACTATCTATAAAACCTGATGATGGTGCTTATATTAGAGCACAAGTTCAAAACAAATTTTGGGACAAGGGTGAGAGAACGATTATCGATGTCCTTATGCAGTCTGCACTAATGCAGCTCGGCTCTCAAGGAAGCTACAACTCGCTTACGGATATTCGTGCAGGCAAGTTTTCTGCTAACCCTCAAGGACTTGTTGAAACAGAAAAAACTTTTATAGAATCCGTTGTTGAAAACAATGAGAAACTTTCTATCAGATATCAAAAAGTGGACGATAATCAAAATCTTGTCGGTTGGGTCAGTGATTTTGACAAGTATAAAAAGCATATAATTGATACTCTTAATGCGGGTGAAGATGTCATCATAGGTTATGTTTTGACGAATGAAACCAGCGGGAAAACAAAAAATCCTTCCTATGTAAATACGCCCGATAATGCTCCCAATAAAATTATTAACGGGCATGAAATAACAATTGTGGGCTACAAAACAGATAAAAACGGAAAAGTTACATTTATCTGCAATGATACAGATGACGATAAATCGCAACTTATAGAATATACGGCAGACTTTTTAATTCCTAAAATTCACCATGCTGCATATCCCGTATCAATTGTTGAAGATGACCTGGCATTAATTGAAGCGCAGCAGACTGCCGCATAATTTATTTGTTCAAACATCTGTTTTTTAATTCGGGCAGATATTTAAATATGGCCTTGTCCTCAACTGCATCCGGGAAGTTAAGTGCGTCGTTTGAAAAAAGCCTTTCTCTATTGGTGTCTGCGTATCCTTTTGCAGTTTTTTGCAAGTATTCTTGTAAAGATTTTGTGTAATAGTGATTTATTCTGATTTTTTTAACCGAATTATATTTGGTAAATGCCGAGCCTCTGTCGATTGTTTCAAAATTTTCATTTACGGCAAGTTTGTCGTGCTTATATATAAAACAGTGCGGATTTCCCACATCTTCGACTACCTCTTTTGGATTAACAATGGATTTGATATGCAGATTTATTTTTAGATTGTAATCCTTATGGACTGTTGTGTATGCTTCCGTTACAAGCATATCGGGCATTTTTTCACGCTTGCTGCTGTCATACATTACCCAGTTAATTCCCACTGCGGGATAATCTTCATAATCTTTTAAAAAATCTTTTATTGAATTTTTTTCTACAGGTACAATAAATTCGTCTAAATCAATCAACGCAAGCCAGCGTGTTTGATTTCTTGAATTTTTTATTGCATTAATATACACGGGCATTTGCATACATTTTTTATCGGTGTAGCAATAAATTACACTGCCGTCTTTTATGTAGGGTTCAAGGACTTTTTTTGTTTCGTCCGTTGACCCGTTATCGTATAAATAAAATCTTTCAACGCCTACTATTTTGTGGTATTCTATCCACTCTTTAATATACGGGCCTTCGTTTTTCATAATCGCGGCAATTGAGAGATAAACCTTGGGGAGCTTTATAGCGTTGGTTATTTTGCCAAAGCTTATTTTTAAACCAAAGAGTTTAAAAATATACAACTTTTTAAAACCGTTATCATTTGTTTCAAATGAAAAATATTTGTTCACTTGCACCCGTAATTCAGATAAATTTAAAAGGCGGCACCCAGATTCGAACTGGGGGTGAAAGCTTTGCAGGCTCCTGCCTTACCACTTGGCTATGCCGCCTTATAAAATGATTTTTTCAACTTGTTCTATGTTAATAAAGACAAGTTATTATGTCAAGGATAATTTGTTAAAATCTATTAATAAATCTGTTGAAAATAAATATTTAGCCAATATAATATTATCACATAAGGTAGACTACAATGAGGTAAATTATGAAAAAAGGTATACATCCCGATTACAAAAAAACAACCATAAAGTGTGTTTGCGGTAACGAAATTGAAACAGGTTCTGTTCAAGATGACATCACTGTTGAAATTTGCAATGCTTGCCACCCGTTCTTTACAGGAAATCAGAAGATATTAGACTCTGAAGGTAGGGTTGAAAGATTTAAAAAACGTTACGAAAAGAAAAATTAACTTTTACGGGCGGGCAAAATGCCCGCCCTATGTATAAATATTGAGTCTAATTGAGGGGAATTAATGCCAAATGCTCAGATGAGCGTAAAGCTCATATCAAAACCGCAAAATATTTTGAGAACAATTTATACTGCTTGCAGGACATGCTACAGTTCTCTTTTGCCGCAAGAGATATTTGAGAGCACTGATGATGAAGAAAAAATGCTTAAACTTATTACAAGAGTCATTTCTTCAGGTCACTATTCTACAATAGAGCACATCCAGCTTTCTTTTGCCATATCAAATGTTTCTCGTGCCTGTACTCATCAACTGGTAAGACACAGACATATGTCATTTTCTCAAAAATCTCAGCGTTACGTCAAGGAAAAAGGAGAGTTTGACTATATTATCCCTAGTGATATTGCAAAAAATCCTTGTTTAAAAGACAAATTCGAAAAACACATGCTTGAGGTAGCAAAATTTTATCAGGAGCTTGTTGAAGCAGGTGTTAAGGCGGAAGATGCCAGAGCTGTTTTGCCAAATGCTACATCAAGTTCTCTTGTTGCAAGTTTAAATTTGAGAGAACTTATTCACCTTGCAAATCTTAGACTCTGTACGCGCGCACAGCTTGAAATACGCACTTTAATTCAAAAAATGTGTGATGAAGTTATAAAAGAAGAACCATGGCTAAAGAATCACCTTGTGCCAAAATGTGAGCGCTTGGGTTATTGCGATGAAGACAAATCTTGCGGAAGGATGCCACAAAGATGAAAGATATGATTGATAAAATAAAAAAGATAGAAGAAAAGTATAAAGAGCTTGGCGTTACACTTTCCGATCCAAATGTAATTGCTGATTATAATAAGTTTCGCGATCTTTCAAAACAAAGAAAGGCAATGGAGGAAACTGTCGAAACTTATAATGCATATAAAGCCGCTCAAGAAGCACTTGATGAGGCAAAAGAAATGCTTCATGGTGAAAAAGATCAGACCATGAGGGATTATTTAAACAACGAGATAGTTGCAAATGAAGAAAAAATAGCAAAATACGAAGAAAAAATGAAAGTTCTGCTTTTGCCAAAAGACCCCATGGATGATAAGGATATCATGCTTGAAATTCGTGGCGGTGCAGGCGGTGATGAGGCAAATATTTTTGCGGGCGATCTTATGAGAATGTACATGAAATACGCATCCTCTAAGGGTTGGCAAACAAAGATACTTTCAATTAACGAATGTGAAGCAGGTGGCGTCAGTGAAGTTGTTATTTCAATTAAAGGCGGAGAAAATATCTATTCTCAATTAAAATACGAGTCAGGCGTGCACAGGGTACAAAGGGTTCCTCAAACGGAATCTCAAGGCAGAGTACATACTTCAACTGCAACTGTTGCTGTTATGCCCGAAGTTGATGATGTTGAAGTCGAACTTAATCCAAACGACCTTGAAATATCAACAGCTCGATCCGGCGGTGCGGGCGGACAAAACGTAAATAAGGTTGAAACCGCCGTTAGAGTTGTGCACAAGCCTACAGGTTTAATGGTTTTTTGTACAGAAGAACGTTCACAGCTTCAAAACAAAGAAAGAGCGCTTCAAATTATTAAAGCAAAACTCTACGATATGGAAGTACAAAAACAAATGCAGGAAGTAACCGATTTAAGACGTTCTCAGGTAGGAACAGGTGACAGGT
>DVJQ01000018.1 GCA_018716625.1 Candidatus Galligastranaerophilus intestinavium
TCTCCCGTTTCTTCGATGGCATTTTTTATTTCTTGTGCTTCTTTTTGAATAACATTTTTTGCTTTTTTGTACTCATAGGAAGCCCTGCCCAAAGCCCTTGCAATTTCAGGTATTCTTTTGCCTCCGAATAAAAGAATTATAACAACCAAAATTAATAATATTTCTGTTATACCAAGCGACATTTTATATCCTCCCTTTGTGTTATATTAAACTTTGTTTTTTTATTGCAAATATCTCAATGGCATCAAATTTACAGGAAACTTTACACTTAGCACACCCGATACACTTAGACGAGTCAATAATAATTCCCTGTGCAGTCCATTTAATTGCACCGTAAGGACAAGCTCTTACACAAGCTCCGCACTTTACACATTTGTCCTCTTTTATTGCTGCCATAGCAATTCTTGTCCTTTGTTTTTCTTCAAGACTAAGTCTTTTAATTGCACCGCAAGGACAAACCTGAGAGCATTTGTTGCAATTTTTTTCGCAATATCCTTTTGAATAATCAATGTGTACCGCACCAAAATCATCATCCGCCTTTGTTATAATTTTATTTGGGCAATTTGATGTGCCAACTCCTCCTCTTTTTTGGTTATTTCCCTGTAATTAACAAAAGTGTCGACATTTTCTTTTAATTGGGTCAAATTGCTCATCCCGCTCAGTATTGTAAAAACTCTTTTGCGTCCTGCAACCCATCTTAAACCAAAAGACGCCTGAGTATCATTCGGGCACTGCTGTTTTAGTTTTTCTGCCGCTTTTTTTGGCAAATTGCAAAGTACGCCGCCCCTTAAAGGCTCCATTACAATAACGGGAACTTGCGCTTCATCGGCTATATTATACAACTCATCAGCATTTACGACTTCACAGTCAAGGTAATTTATTTGCAGTTGGCAAAAATCCCATTTATGTTCATTTATAACCTCTCTTAACATTTTTGGATCACCATGGAAAGAAAAGCCTATATTTTTTACCAAACCCTCTTTTTTAAGCTTTACAAGCTCATCATACATATTGTTGTCGCGATAGTTACTAAGTGTATTTTTATTAATATTGTGAACCATATAGTTGTCAAAATAATCAACCTGACATTTTTTTAGCTGCTCAAGACAAAGTTTTCTCACATCAGAAGGAGAGTGCACAAGATAAGCAGGACACTTATCGGCAAGCATAAAACTTTCTCTGGGGTATTTTTTTAAAATCTCGCCGATTGCATTTTCAGATTTTCCATCAACGTACATATAGGCGGTATCAAAGTAGTTAGCCCCATGAGCCATAGCATACTCAACCATTTTATCAAGTTCGACCATATCAATTTTTTTATCCCGCATAGGCGGCCTCATGCAGCCAAGCGCAATAAGCGGTGTGTCGCTTTGGGCAAATTTTCTTCTTACAACCTGATTTTGCGCTTTTTTATTTCAGTTTTGCCGCAGCCTGATAAAAGAGCCGCTCCGCCTATTGCAAGAGCAGAGTTTATTATAAATTCGCGTCTTTTCATAAATTCCTCTTTTCACATTTAAAGACAATACACCAAGCAATTATCTCAAAAAATTAGTAAAAAATCTTTTAATCCTGCAAAAAACACAAGAGTCGGTTTTGCGAATTTCTTTTATCTGAGAAACAGTGTAAGGCTCAGGTTGAGTTGTTCTTTGATATTTTACTTTGGGCATACCAAAAAGCATTGCATACACAGGCTTATACCCTGATGGAATTTCAAGCATTTCACAAACCTGCGGGAAAAACATTAAACACGCCTGCGCAAAACCGCACCAACAAGTACCAATCCCAAGATGTTGAGCATACAGTTCAAAATAACTAAGGGCAATTATAGGATCAATATTAGCACAAGGCGCACTAATAGGAGATGAGACAACAATCATATGAGGAGCGCCCCTAAATATAACATCTTCACCCTTTAAAAATGCATCTTTGTATCTTGAAAATTTATTCATAATAGGGGAGAGCGCTTTATATGACATTGTTTTTATCAACAAGTCGTTCACTTTTTTTCTAATCTCATCCATAGCACTTTTTGTTTCAACAATAGAAAAATGCAGAGAGTGGTTGTTACAGCCTGTCGGCACATAGGGCAACATTTGTTTTAATTTATCTAAGAGCTCTTGCGGTATTTCTTCGTCTTTATATTGTCTTACACTTTTTCTTGATTTTATCAACCCTAAAATATCACTATACTCAACATTTTGAGAGTTATTCGGGTGTTTGTCGCCAAAGGAAAGTGCGCCTGTAGGGCAAATTGCAAGACAATGCTGACAAGATATACATCTTTTTTCATCATCTGTTTTTGGAAAATTTTCACCATCAAAACTTATACAGCCTGAAACACAATCGCTTATACAAAGTCCGCAATGAGTACATTTGCTCTTATCAACAACAATATTTTTCATTTTTCCTCCGCAAATTACTATTTTTAGTATATTTTTTGTATTACATATTGTCAATTGATTTTAAGCAAAGAAAAATAGTCTTTAGCGAATTTCTTTTATTAGCTTAATTATCCCTTTTATACTTCTTTCTTTTTGAACTTGTTTTGCAAAAATATTTGTCTTTTTTAAATCTTGACAAAAAAGCAAGTCCAAACTGTCATCAAGAGTTCTGTTTAAAATAACCGTATCTTTAGACCAAAGTAGTTCTTTTGCCATTTAAGACCTCCGCAAGTAATATACGTTAAACAAAATTGCACACACAATTGGCAAAGTGGGCAATTTAATATACAGTATAATGATTTTAAATGACTTTTCTACTTTTTAAGACTTTATTTCTTACACGAGCGTCCGGCATATGAATTAAAAGTCTTGCCCAAAAACCTTCACCATGGTTTTTTTCAACAGTGTGGACAAGTTCATGCAAAAGAACATAGTCAATAAGTTCATTTTCAAGAGTCATAAGACAAATATTTAAGTTAATATTATTTTTAAAAGAACAACTGCCCCAGCGGGTTTTCATATATTTTAGTGCAAGTTTATTATATTTATAGCCATAACTGTGGGCGATTTCATCCAACCTTTTTGGCAGATAGTCTTTTGCTTTTGTTCTTAATTTCTTTAAAAATTCGTCTTTTGTTGCATAAGTTATGCCATCCAAGCAATAAACCTTGGGACAAATCTTTTTTGCCGCATTTTTTATGTTATTCAGATTTTTGAGTGCAAAATTTCTCGCATACTCAAAACTTGCGCGCCTTGGCAGTGTAACAAGCACGCTGTCTTGGCTCTTTAGAGAAATTCTTACGCATTTTGAGAGGGGATTTTTTCTAAACTTAAATTTAATCCCGTCTATTTCCTCAATTTTTTGACAAGAACGTTTCTTTGAAAATAAATTAAGCAGACTCATCGTTTATATCTTCTCTGTAGACTTTTAAGCGTCTGTGCGCACCTTCGCCGATACTAAGCGATGAAAGATTGTGTGCTTCAACAAGTTCATGCTGAAGTTTTCTGACGCTTTGCGGCTGAGGTTCAAGCTCAACAGACTCTGCTCCTTCAAAAATCTTTGCAATTGCCGCCTTTGTTTCATCAAGGGCAAGCTCAACATCGTCTTTGTAGTTACAGTGATGTTCAACATCTTGGGGTTCTTGTGTTAAATGCAGAGCGTCTTTTAGCACTTTTTGGATTTGCGACATAGAATTTGTGCGAACAAAAAAGACCGGCAAGCGGTACTCATTTGCCGTTGCAAGAATTTTTGTGCCGCCTTTCGCAAAGTTTTTATGCGCAATAACAAAATCCGCATCTTCAACATTTCTTACAATTTGCGCATCTATATCAAGTCGCTCGATTATTTTATCTACAATAGAGCGCGATACCGCGTAAATATAGATTTTTTTATGTTTTTTTACTTCATTTACGTATTTTTGACGATTAAAACTGAAGTTTAATGGACTTTGGGCTTTTTTATCAAGCTCTTGAACCTTTTGAGCTATATTTTGCACTGTAGAATGTGTTTCATAAGACTGGTCAACTTTCCTTATTTCAGGGGTTATTGGCCAACCGCGCAAAATATAATCAACCGCCTGCGCCGTATCTTTATATACTGCAAGGGTATTTCTGTCAATAATTTCAATAACTATATCAAAAGTAGGCTGTTTTTCACGCTCCAAAATGGTTTTTTGAGAGCCCCTGTGTTTTGCCTCGTCATCACCCAAGGTAACAGAGCTGACGCCTCCTACCAAATCGGACATTGTAGGGTTTTTTATAAGGTTTTCAAGGGTATTACCATGTGCTGTTGCAATAAGCATAACACCACGCTCCGCAATCGTACGCGCTGCTTGCGCCTCAAGCTCGGTTCCAATTTCATCAACCACAATTACTTCAGGGGTATGATTTTCAACAGCTTCAATCATAACGTCTTTTTGAAACTCAGGCTGAGAAACCTGCATACGCCTTGCTTTACCTATGGCAGGGTGTGCAACATCACCATCTCCGGCTATTTCATTTGAAGTATCTACTACAACAACTCTTTTACCCAAATCATCCGCCATAAGACGGGCGATTTCTCTTAATTTTGTTGTTTTACCTACACCGGGGCGACCTAAAAACAAAATACTTTTATTTTGCACAACAAAGTCTTTAATGCAACTTATTGTACCGGTAATAACACGCCCTATACGACAGGTAAGACCTATAATTTTACCCTGACGGTTTCTTATTGCGCTTATTCTGTGCAAAGTCCCAGGCAACCCCGAGCGATTATCGTTTGTAAAATCGGGTATTTTAGAAACAATATAATCTATATCATCGCTTACAACGGTATCATTACCAATATAAACAATTTTACCGTTACCCAGTCTTACCTCAGGAATTCTGCCTATATCAAGGACAATTTCAATTGCATCATCCAGTAAATCTTCCTTGATATTTCTTCTGATTTTTGAGGGGAGAATTTCAATTAACCTCATCAGGTCATTGTGAAATTGTACTTCGCTCATTAAACGCCTTTCAAACACCGCTGCGCAAAGGTCAATACCACTGCATTTACATTATAACTCATTTTGGGATAAATTTGAATATAAAGTTTACAAAATGCTACAAAAGTAGCACTAAATATTTTTCACAAACTCTTTTAAAACCATACAAAGCTTTTGTCCTGCGGTATTGCCCATTTCAACCACCTCTTTATGATTTGGCGCCACATCGCTAAGGCCTGCCGCATAGTTTGTAATAAGGCTTATGCCCAGTGTTTCAATTGAACAATATTTGGCAACAATAGCCTCGGGAACAGTCGACATGCCTGTCGCATTTCCGCCTAAGATTGAGAGCATTTTAACTTCAGCGGGTGTTTCATAACTTGGCCCGCTAAGTGCGCAATATACGCCGTTTTTCAACTCTACACCCAATTTTTCGGCACACTCTTTAAATATTTTCTGCATATTTTTAGAATAAACTTCATTCATATCGGGAAAACGAGTGCCCAAAGTATCGTCGTTTTCCCCAATTAAGGGATTTGAACCCATAAAATTTATATGGTCATCTATCAACATAATACTTCCCGGGGGCAGCTCTTTTTTTAGCGACCCTGCAGCATTTGTAAGAATAAGCTTTTTAACGCCAAGTCTTTTAAATACTTTTATGGGGAAAGTAGTCTGACAAAGGGGGTGCCCCTCGTAGTAGTGAAATCTTCCCTGCATAATAACGCATTTTTTGCCGTAAATTTCACAAAAAAGCAGCTCGCCTTTGTGCCCCTTTACTTTTGTCGGCGAAAACCCCGGAATATCAGAATATGGTATTGATATACCACAAAGACCTTCACAAAAAGCACCCAAACCCGAGCCAAGCACAATAGCCAGCTCGGGTTTAAAACCTTTTGTCTTTTCGTTTATAAATTCGAGTGTCAAATGCATAAAAGCAATTAGCCTACAAGACCACTGTCGTCAGATTCGGATGCTTTTACCATAATAGCATGTTGAACGGGTTTTTCCTTTTTAATTGCAGGATCAAAAGAAGTTTCAAAGTCGTAACCGAAATCATCTTTTGATTTTTTCATCTGAGATTCATCAACAAGCTTTTTTGCAAGTTCTATTAACTCGTAAACAAGTTGATAACGATTATTTGTCTTTTCATTCAAGTCCCAAGCGATTTTGGTAATTTGGCTCATAAATTTCTCCTTATATCAACAATAATACAATGATGAAAAAGTCCTTGCAAGAAGATTTTTATTCCATACCAAAGTATTCAAAATGCCTGTTGTTTCTAAATCTTACTTTTTCATACAAATCAGGGGCATAAACCCTCAAGAGTCCGTCAATTATACCTACCTGCTCAATTTCGCGAAGCTCTATCGAATCATTTCTGATTCTTTTTTGAGTGTAAATTCTGCTCAAATTGTTGGGCAGTGAAGTTCCCGCCAAAGTTACCCTTTGAGATGCAAGTTTTAAACGGCGCATTCTGGTTTCAAGAGGAGTATACTCCCACACTTTTCCCATAAGCGTATCTTCAAGCCTTGCAATTCTATAACCGTCAGTTTCATTTGTCGGGGGGTTTTTAAAATGCCTTTTTTCCATAATGGAAATTTCTTTCTCGATTTTTGGGGTAAATTTTACCTCAGGCGCCCTTACTTTTGTATTATCAATAAGTTCTTGAGTAATCTCGACTTCTGCTTGATAAGGATTTTCATTATCATCCAAAGCGCAACACCTGAAGGCAAACGGAGCATTGATTACAAAAAACACCCAAAGTATCATAACAGCTAAACTTGAAAAAAAATAATTGCGATTTTCCACTTTTTTACTTCCTGTTTTTAAACCAAACAAGGCATATTTTTCACCCGTTAAAATAACTTTAAATCTGCTTAGCGGTTAAAACTTCCGCAAAAAGGGTATTTTTAGGTATAGTATTAATTTATGTAACAATATGAGCAAAAATTTTAAAGTATCTTTTTTTTGTGCCGAAATTCTAAAAGTAGTGAACTATATTGGTGTGGCAATGAAGAAGCTTTATTTGTTATTTTGCATAGTATTTTTTATATGTTTTACTTTTAATACTACGATTGCCGGCGGGTACGAAAAAATAACAAGCAATGCAAAAATTTCTGCTGCAATCAGTGCACTTGAAACAGTAGACAGAAACGATGTAATAGCAATTTTAAGCGGCAGAAACTCAACAGGCAAACCCATTAGAGTAATGTTCAGAAATCTTGCAATATACGGATGTACACAATGTGAAGCATTTACTGCAAAAACACGCGGCGGAGATTTAGTTATTTATATAAATGAAGAGCACAAAGACGCTCCTGTCGAAACACTGGCTTGCCTTATAGCACATGAAAGTCAACATCATACTTTTACGAACACAAGGGCAGAGGAGCTGAGGGCTTGGGTTTCAGAAACAACAACTTGGAACGCATTTGTAAGGAAAAACAGAAGTGTGGCATATCTTAACCACCCGCTTGTAAAACGAGAAAATTACATATCAAAATTGTATGTAAGGCAAAACGGGGTTGATAATATAAGACAACTAATAGCAAAAAATCCTGTATATGCTAATCTTGAAAAATAATGCATATCAATAAGAATGTCCATAAGAGGACAAGACGAGCTTTGCTTGTCTTTGCAACTTGTTTGCTAAGGTTCGAATCCTCTTGTTTAAATTTTTACCAATAAAAGAATGTCCACGAGAGGATTCGAACCTCCGACATTCACCTTAGGAGGGTGACGTTCTATCCTGCTGAACTACGTGGACATGGTTTTTGAATGCACATATAAGCACTACTCTAAATAATTATATACAATCAATAATAATATTCAAACTTTTACAAAAATTAATTTTTTTAAATAAAGGGAAAAATTTTACCCCTAGGGCTTTTTAGCCATTACTTAATTCAAATTACTCACGTATTTTTGGCAATTGTCGAAACTATTTAAAGAGGATATTCTTACATTTGTAAAAAACAAGAGAGGAGAAAAGATGCCCTACGTTATACCGCATGTATTTAAAGCAGGTGAAAAAGCAATAGCCGAGCAGGTAAATACAAACTTTAACTATTTAAAACAATCTCTGGAACAACTAAATACTACACTTAGTTCTCAAATTTCAAACACACAGGAAACATTAAGCAAAGAAATTGAAACACTACAAACACAAGGCGACAGCACGATAGAACTTATTAATAACAGGGATACTATTTTAAGACTGGGAACAATTGTGACACCTGATCCGACTGAAGACGGGCAAATTCCAACGGCAGATGTTGAACTGAGCGCGGATAAAATCCACACTGCAGCAATTCTTGCAAATGCACAGATTGTTTTTCCGACTCTTGATGAAGATGAAACTTTTGTAAATATTCTTTTTGAATTTACCATAAATTCAAGCTCAAGCCTTACCCTTCCCGCAAATGTCAGCTGGCAAATCGGCGAAGTGCCCGAGATTGTGGCAGACGGGGTGACAATAAATCGCTTAATCTTTGATACGACATCAGGGGGCGATAATTGGTGCGGCTACCATTCTTACTTAAATACGGTCGATTAGGGGTAAGGTTATGAATAAGAAAATATTTGAGCTGATAAAATTTTCATCAATTAAAAAAGTATTCAGTGCTTTTGCGGCCGATAAATACGGCAGCTGGTCAAATTCAATGTCAGGTACAAATACTTCTCTCGGCGGAATATCTCAGGGCAGAATGGAGGGGATAGGGCTGTACATATGGAACTCGGGCTGGCAGCAGTACAGCATTCCTGTGTCACAAAGGACGATTGATAATTTATGCAGGGCAAAAAGCATTGATTTTAACTTTAAATATTATTATACACACTGGGATACCTGGTATGTAAATAACAAGCAAATTTACGCACAAATAGGCTCAATAAGTATAAACAACGGAGGCGTATACATCCATAACGGCACAACAAATATACACTTTGCAAGCGTTGCCGAACAAAATGCATGGAACGCTATATCAATAAGGCAGAGCAAAATAATAATAAACAATATCGAGTACAATTATCCGCAAGGCTGCAGTTATTCCGATGCAAACAATAATCTGCTGTATTTTAAAATACAGCTTACAGTTGATAAAGGAGGTTACGGCGCTCAGGTAAACTATGTTATCAATCTGTCAGACATCAGTGTTAAGTGGTAGATAAAGGAAGGATAAAACAAAATGTATGCAAAATTAGAAAACAATGCGCTTAAATATGCTCCGCATTATTTAATCTTAAACAATAAAACGATTTTAAACCCGCAGGAAAATGACTACATAAACGCAGGGTATAAAGAGGTAGTGTACGGGGATATGTCTCTTTGCGAGAGCGGCAAAATAATCGTTGAAAACTACTGTGAAGATGAGAACAAAATAACTGTAAATTACACTCTTGAAGATATACAAACTCAGGATGAAACATAGCTATACAAAACACACCATTCTCCCTGTAATTTCTTTCCTCCCCTTTTGAATAAAAAAAGGGGTTTTATTATTCGACAAGTAAAAAAACATATGTTAGAATTATATTAACCCAATACGGGCGCTAATTTTGTTCCTACATTTTTATAAATAGGGAGAGCAGGCTCTTTTAAAAGATAATTGAAGTATACCTTGTGCTAATAAGCATTTTAAGGAAACGGATTTATCGAGGCGCTCACCCACCTGCGTTGGATTTCGCGGGTAACAAAATCCGTCCGTATTTGGGTTTTTATATGGCAGGAAATTACAATGAGGAAGTTTTTATTATTTATTTTACTGTTTGCAAGTCTTACAAACACTTGCTATGCACAAGGTAAAATAAATTTCATATACATAAACGGTTCTAACACAAACGACGAAAAGCAGAAAAACTGGTTTTTTAGCGGTGTGGAAAAATTTCATCCAATATTTGTAAAAAAAATACTCGGTGATGATTTTATGTCAAAAAACCTTGCCCAAGAGGGAAAATACACAATTTCAAATGAACCGAACTATCTTTTTTGGGGAGATTTGACAAAATATGAAATTGAAAGACTGAATAAAGACATCAACATATTGAAGCGCACAAGTCCAAGGCTTGCACAATTTACAAGACGTTTTATTTCGATGTGCTTTCATGATGCAATTTGGATTTCCAAATTTCCAAATATGATGCCTGTTTTAGATATGCTGCAAGAACAAATTCTTGAAGCCGACAAAAATGGGGATAAAGTAGTTCTTATGGGCTATAGCGCAGGAACTTTTGTAACGTATCAGTATTTTTTAACAAAATTACCTGTTATAGAAATTAAAAAGATAGTAGAGCAACTAAATGTCACAGGCAAACAAGATGAATTCGATAAAAGCACAAAATGCAAAAACACTTGTCTGGACGCACTTTTTAGGGCTGACATTTTAACATACAACCTAACAGGCAGACTTGTTGCAAATCCCAACGACAATTTATTAAAACAAGGTCTTGCTAATATAGACAACTATACGGATAAATATTGCGCCCCAAAAGACACCATAAAAGGGGTGGTCAACTATGCAAGTCCGATTGCACTTTTTTACTCGGATTTAGCAGACCCAAAATATAAAACAGAACAAATAAGCACGCTTGCTTATAAATATTTGATTGAAAATAACATATTTTTCCTAAACGTAAACTACGCAGACGACCCTCTTGGCATACCTGTTTCAAAAAATTTAACTTTTGAAGAAACAAAAAACATCACAAACTTGCCTATAGCAAAAGGGGGCGGATTTTACTACGACAAATCAGATATAGCCTCCCCAAGACCCTTTTTCCTTGCTCATACTTCATACTGGGCAACAGCAAAAAAATTCTCAGACACTATAATTAAAGCTTACAACGAAGGGTACAGCTATTTTTACAATTATTAACTCGAGCAAAAAGTTATCCGGTTATTTTTTACTTGACAATTATATTGTTATATTATAAATTATATTTATAATAAATTACTATTAACTTTTTGATAAACCAAAAACACATTACCGGAGCATATTTTTTTGCTCCTTTTTATATTTATGAAAAAACCCTGCCTTTTGGCAGGGTTTATAGGTTAAAGAAAGTCTGTTTTTATGAACTGAAAGACATAAGTGCTTTTACTGAACGAGCAGTGTCTTGAACTTCTTTTTCAGAGTGCATATTAATTGTATCTTCTAAAATTTTGATAGCTTCCGTTTTATCTTTAAGAGCAAGGAGTTCATTAATAGCAGTCATTGCAACTCTTGCAGATAAGTCATTAATTCCTTTTCCTTTGTTTACAATAACTGTTTCGAGAGATTTGTGAGTGTTCTTTTTTATAAGAGCTTTACTTGTCATTTCACGAATTTCATCAATCGGGCAATTTGTACCCAATTCATCCAAAACTCTGATTGAATCTTCATCATTGTGACGAGCAAGTGCTTCAATAATGTTCTTAATTCTGCGGTTGTTCATTTTACACCCCCAATTCATTACGTAACATACTCTCAAGTTCTGCTACAGGTTGCTTTTGCAGTCTTGAAACGTTATATTTGAAAACATCAAACTCAACATTTGTATTATTTAACATATCAATTGTATTTTTTGCACTGTCTTTTATTTTTTTGCCAAATGAAATTGCAGCGCTTTTCATCGAATTAAATTTATTTATTGTTCCGACCCATGCACTTGCAAGAAGCTTTGTACCTGACGCAAGTCTGTCCTTAATTGCAGGTTTTTGAGCTGCAGTGCTTGATTCGAAGACATCACTTTGCAAAAGGACGCCTTTAAATGTGATTCCAAAAGGATTTGTGTGTAAATTTTGTGAATCTTCACTCTTTTTTAATCTGTTGGCTTTAAAATCATTAAAAGCCTTTGCGACACTCGCTCTTAAGGGGGAAATTTTTTGCATAACAGCCTCTCTTATTCTCTAACTCCTGTAAGACGAGGTTAGCACACATTATTTTTTAAAAAATCATCCTTTTGCAGTAATTAAATCCTAAAACACCCTATTGCTTTCTGTTCGTCCGCTTCCCAGATAATTACCCAACAGGAATTTTTATCATCAAAATACATTTTAATATCATTAAATACAATATCTTTTGGATTTTCGCCACGCCTGTATTTATATGCGTCTTTTTTTGCTTCTTTTGCTTCTTTTTTCATCTTTTTTGCAATCTCTTTATCCGAGAGATTCTGTTTAACCTCTTTTTTCTTATATGACTCGTAAAAAACTACGGGTACTTTTGCCTTAATCACACCTGATTGCACAAAGAGTAAAAAATCTTTATTTTCGCTTATTCTTATCTCATAAAAGCCTTTTTTTAAGCCCTTCCCGCTATCGTCGATAATGTTATCCTCAAGCGCTAAAATAGGGTACTTACTGGACGGAGGCCCATTGTTATATGAGGGTTTTTGCCACTCTTTTTCACCGCTAAGCGTACCCTTATAAGGGCGAAGCTGGTCAATTGCGGGTCCGTAAGGATTCATTGGTGTGTCATAAGAAGCTAAAAGCATTGTTTGATTATAGCATTTAGGACAGTAAATAAAATACTTAAAAAAAATTATTTATATCAACACATATATAGGGTAGATTTACAACAAATCTACCCTATATATTCTTTTGTCAAAAAACTATTTCTTGTTAACAAGCTCTTTGAATTTTTTACCAGCAGAAAATGCGGGAACAGTTTTAGCTGCGATTTTAATTTCTTTACCTGTTTGAGGGTTACGACCTGTTCTTGCAGCTCTTTTTCTTGCTTCAAACGTACCAAAGCCTACTAAAGTAACTTTTTCGCCTTTAGAAACACTTTTTTGTACAGTTTCAACAAAACCGTTTAAAATTTCAGCAGCTTCTTTTTGAGTAACTTTTGCTTTTTTTGCAATTTCTTGTACTAATTCTTCTTTGTTCATTGTGAACTCCTTCCTTTATTATATGAGATTATATAAGGCTTTTTGACATGTGGCAAGTACTTTTTTAAATTTTTACTACATTTTATGCAAATTTATTCAAATATTTGATATAATAAAGATATGAAAAAATATATAAGATGGTATGATAAAGACAAGTATTTAAGCGCTTTTATGCAGTTGTTAGAGGATTTAGACCCCGAAGTACAATGCGAGGTCGCAGTTGATATAATCTTAAAAGTACCAAAAATTGTCGAAAAAGATTACGAAAAGTTTGTAAAGATTATTGCAGACTATAACCCCAGAGAATACAAAAGATGGTACGACAAAAATCCAAACCTCCATGCAGCTGTTGAAGCACTCAGAGATTTGACCGAACAGCAACGTGAGGACCTTATTAACCAAATTTCGGACATTGTCTTAAGACACACGAAAGAACAAATATGAGCGGCAAAAACGTCCTTTTAACAGGCTCTACAAAAGGCATTGGTCTTGCCATATACAATGAACTAAAATCAAGCGGTTACAGAGTTTTTGGCTGCAGCAGAGCAAATATTGAACAAAAAGACTACCTGAGAGTTGATTTAACAGACACAAAAAACGCTGAAATACTCTACAGTGCAGCAAAAGAAGCTATGGGCAATATTGATATTTTAATCAATAACGTAGGTATATATTTATATACACCAATAGAAAAAACAAGTGCCGATGAACTAAAAAGGCTTGTCAATCTTAATTTTATTACGCCGCAGCTTTTATGCAGCTACGTTGCAACCGATATGAAAAAAAACAAATGGGGCAGAATAATAAATATCGGTTCAATATCGGGAGCTGTAGGCGAGGCAAATGCAAGCGCTTATGCTGCAACAAAATCTGGTCTTAGCGGGCTTACAAAATCACTGGCACTTGAGCTTGCACAATACAACGTTACGGTAAATCAGATAAACCCCGGCTGGGTTGATACAAATTTATCAAATGAAGCACTAAGCGAGGAAGAAAAACTGGAAACACTTGATGTAATCCCGCAAAGACGCTTTATAGAACCAAAAGAAATTGCAAAACTTTGCACTTATCTTATATCTGACGATGCCAAAGGTCTTAGCGGGCAATCTATAAACCTCTGTGCCGGTCTGAGTTGCGGTGCTTAAGATGCATAATTCAAACCCGTTTGAGATGTATTAATATCATCCGTTTTACTTTCTTCATCTCTTCCGGATAACATTTTGCCTACTTTTTTGCCTGTGTCAAAAGCAAATATTGACACTCCGACAAGTGCAACATCAGCTGCTATTGCAAGCAATTTTTTCTTGCCTCCGCTTAAATTTTTAGTAGCATCTTGAATACTTGATGCAACTTTACTGACAAGCTCGCTTGTAGATTTTACCTCTTTTCCTGACAGAGGATTTGAAACAAGAGTTTTGAAAAGTTTTTCGCCTGCAAACATTGTGCCCATAGCACAAGTTTCTTCTATTAATGCGGCATATTGGTCCTCATCATTTAAAACCCTCATACCTGATGCAACACATAAAAGCGGGTTTACGGCTTTTGATGCAACACTTGTAACTTTTGAAGCAGCATTGGTTACACCGACCAAATTTCCCGCATCATCAACATAATTCAATATTGTAGTTGCACCCTTTTGCAAAGGCTCAATACTTGATTTAGAAGCAGCATTGACAAGATTTGTAGTTTGCGCGGCAGCAGCTCCTATTCTTCCTTTGTCGCCATGGCTTACCTTGCCTATATTTCTAATGTCAAAAATTGCAGTAGCGTACACACCCATAGAAATACTAACCTTTAAAACCTTTCCACAAATAAATAAAGTATTTTTACATTTAAAAATTGCGATACAGACCAAAATTTTAATATTTATTTACAAAATAAAAATATAGCAAAGTCACGCTTTACATCAAGGTTAATATTTACTACAATAAACTTGCAAGGAGCATTTTATTTTTGGAGGATATTTTGGATATTAAACCTTTAGAAGCAATAGTTTACAATCAGGAAAAAGTCGACATTAAAGAGGTTATTGCACCGCCATACGATGTTATAACAAGTGATTATCAGGATGAGCTTTACAAAAAATCACCCTATAACATTGTGCGCTTAATACTCACAAAAGGCGAAAACAGATATGAAGATGCAAAAGACTTTTTTGAAAAATGGCTTGATGAAAAAGTTTTAATACACACCCAAAAACCTTGTATTTTTTATTTAATTCAAAAATACACAACCGAAAACGGCAAAAAAATTGAAAGAAAAGGTTTTATTGCAAGAAATAAAATAGAAAAATTTGAAACAAAAAAAGTTCTCCCGCATGAGTTTACAATGGGCGGCCCAAAAGAGGATAGACTAAAACTTACAAAAGCTTGCGAAGCTAATTTTAGCCAGATTTTTCTTGTATACAACGACCCAAAAAAAGAGATAGAAACAAAAATTTTACCAAAATATCAATCTCAAAAACCATTCATTGACGTTACTGACGACAACGGAGTTCAAAATATCGTATATTTAATTGACGATGAAAATGACATAAAAGTGTTTGAAAAAACCCTTGAAGATAAAAGTGTGCTTATTGCAGACGGTCATCACAGGTACGAAACCGCCATGGCATACTCGGAAATTTCAAAAAATCCCGAGGCGCAATATGTAATGAGCTATTTTACAAACGCGGATGACGAAAATCTAATCATTTTCCCAACCCACAGAATAATTACAAAATTTATTGAGCCCTATATACTTTTAGAAGCCGTTAAAAAGTACTTCGATATGGAAGAATTTACTTTTAACAGTGCAAATAAACAAAAAGTAAAAGAGCAGTTCCTTGAAGCTATTGAAAAAAGTAATGCAAAGGTTATTTCAATGGGGCTTTATATGAAAAACGTTAATAAATTCTATCTGCTAAAACTAAAAGACGGTATGACAGATATGGTAGATGCCCCTGATGTACTCAAAAAGCTCGATTTAACCGTTCTGCATGATTTAATTATAACAAAGGAACTTGGTTATTCAAAAGAAGAACAAATGTCGCAAAAAGGTATCAAATACATTAAACAAGAGTTTGAAGCATTTGATATGATAGATTCAGGTAAAGCAGAGGCATCTTTTATTATGGCTTATCCAAAAATGAAAGATATTATTGAAATATCTTCTCAAGGTCAAAGAATGCCGCAAAAATCAACTTACTTCTATCCAAAATTGTTAAGCGGCATTGTCATAAACCCTTTAAAATAAAATAAAGGATACATATGTCTTTTGTTACAAATTCAAAAACAAATCTTGGCGCAAGCCTTGATTCCGACGGCAAAAAGGTAAATTTCAGACTGTACTCAAAAAATGCAACCATGGTAATTTTGTGCATTTTTGAAAGACCGACGGGCGAAAATGCTGTTATGAATTTAAAAATGCAAAAACAAAAAGGTAGTGACATCTGGGAAACTTCCGTAAAGACATATGCTCTTAAAGATTTAAAAGTACCGATTTTTTACGGCTTTAGGGTTTTTGGACCAAATTGGCAATACAAAGACAACTTTGAAGTTGGCACAGACATTGGCTTTATTTCAAAAGTCGATGAATACGGAAATCGTTTTAATCCCAACAAAATAGCCTATGACCCTTATTCAAAAGAAATAAGCCACCTGCCTTCAGATGTTTGCCCCGGTCTTGAAATTTTTCGCTCTGATGATGAAAATTATCTTAAAGATAATGCAAAGCAAGCGCCGAAATCGGTCTTTTATCTTGATAGTGAAAAAAATATCGCAACTGTGGAAAAACGCCCCTTTTGTGAGGAAATAATAGCGGAAACTCACATAAAAGATATGACATACAATGTCACAATGAAAGAAGGAGGAACATACCTTGGAGCTGCAAAATTTGCTCCTGTTATCAAGAGAATGGGCTTCACCATGGTAGAGTTTTTGCCGCTACAAGAGTTTGACTTTAGAGAAGACGGGCAAAACTACTGGGGATATATGACTCTCAATTTCTTTTCACCCTCAAGACACTATTCCTACAGCAAGAGGTACGGGAAAATACTGGATGAGTTTCGCGAAATGGTTGACGCGTTTCACAAAAACGGTATAAAAGTTTGTATGGATGTAGTCTATAATCACACCGGAGAAGCACGAATACATTGGCACAACAATGATAATGCGTCTTTGATGTCATACGCCTTAATAGACAATCAAAGTTATTACAAACTTACAACCAACGCTCATCAGGGAAGCTGTTGCGACAGTAAAAAAGAAAGAAATTACTACAGGCAAAATTCAGGATGTCACAATGATACAAACTCAACCAACGAAGGTTTTTGCAACCTTGTAGCAGATTCTGTTGCTTTTTGGGCAAAACAAGGGGTAGACGCTTTTCGTTTTGACCTTGCAGTATCGCTTATGGACACCTCAGAGGATGATAAAGCAAAATACTGTGCACACACAAGCTTTTGTGCAAATTTGGCAAACGAACTTGAAAAAAGAGGAGTAAAAGTAATTGACAATCCAAATGAAGCACAAGAAGGTATTATGCTTATAGCGGAACCTTGGACTTGCTCGGGTGAAAATTCTTATCAGTTGGGAAATTTTCCTCGCAATTGGATGGAATGGAATGATGTTTCAAGAGATACCATAAGACGCGCAGCACTTTACCCTGCCCATATTACCTTATATGATGTAATAAATATATTTGAAGGCACAAAAAGTCGCTTTAAAGATAAATACGGAGCAATAAATTACATATGTTGCCATGACGGCTTTAGTCTGTATGATTGCAACAGCTACTCAAAACCGAATCCCGACACAACAGGAGGTTCGCCTTGGGAAATATGTTCAGATAATCAAAACAATGAGGAGATAAAGGAAAACGCCATTAAAAAAGAACTTACCATGTTGTTTTTATCAAAAGGCGTTCCCATGATGCAGTTGGGCGATATAATAATGCACTCAAAATGCGGCAACAACAACAGCTACAATCTTGATGACGGTACAAATTATTACAACTATTCAGCTGCGAATAAAAAAGGTACTTTTCAAAACAGAATTTTTGAATTTTGCAAAAATCTGATTAACTTTAGAAAATCAAACCCTGTATTTAGTTTAGCAAATTATAATGAAAAATTGACATATTTTAACGAACATTCTCAACAAATCGACGTTAACAGTGAAAATTTAAAATCAGACTACAGTAAAAACTATATAGGTATAAAAGTTGAAAACAACAGTGGCGATTTTTTCATTGCCTTTTCAAAACACCCCTTTGATTACAAATTTAAACTTCCAAAAGCACAGGAAAACAAAAACTGGTATATACTTTTTGATACCTCAAACAAAGAACATATAACTTTTGAACCAAAAGAGTTTTTCGGGCTTGAATATGTGCTAAATCCTAACTCTATGGTAGTTTTTAAAGAGTTATAACAAAATAAATTCTTAAATTTTAATTAATTTTTTAATGTTTTTTATAAAACAGAGTAATAATAGCATTGTTGGAAGTACAGATGATATTTGAAAGGAGTTAATTATGAAATTTTTAATTAAAAAATCACCTGACAATTTCATTAAATCGGTTAACGATGAAATAAGCTCTATTTTAAATAGAAACTTTGACAGCTTTTTCCCTGAATACATTCTAAACGAAGATACTCAGGACAAATATGCAATGCCGGTTGAAATACACGAAAAAGACACTCAATATAATATAAAAGCTGAATTGCCGGGAGTTAAAAAAGAAGATCTTGATATTGACATCGACAAAAACTATCTGACAATAAACGCAAAAAGAAAAGAAGAGCACAAAGAAGATACAAAAGGCTTCAGAAAATCAGAGTTCAGATACGGTGAATTTTCAAGAACGGTATATTTCCCGCAAGAAATTGATGTCGAAAAAACAAAAGCAAAACTTGAACATGGTATTTTGGCAATCGAAGCACCAAAACTTGCCGCAGAAAAAACTAACGGCAAAAAACTTACGGTTGAATAATTCGCAACTTTATAAAAGAAAGGCTCCCCCAAACAGGGAGTCTTTTTTACTCTATGCGAACAAATGACCAAAATGCAGCAAAATTCCCGCTATTGCACCAAAAGCAAGATAGATAAGCGGATCTTTTTTGATTTTTAAACTAAATATTAATAAAATAACAAAAAGCAAAAATGCTTTAAAATCAACGTTATTAAAAACAAAATCAGAAAAATTATTAAATTTGACAACAGATTCCAAAAATAACCTGAAGGCAACAGCTGCAAGCATTGCAGCACAAACAGGGCGAAGCGTATACATAATTGAATTCAAAACGGGGCTGTCTTTAAATTTTTTAAGCATTTTTGATACCAACAAAACAAAGAAAAAAGAAGGCAGCATAATTGACATCGTTGCACAAAAAGAGCCTAAAATGCCTGCGGTTTTAAAACCTGCAAAAGTTGCCACATTCAAACCTACAGGACCGGGGGTAATGCTTGAAACAGCCAGCATTTGAGACAATTCTTTAGAAGAAAACCAGCCGTAGACCTCACTCATATGATACAAAAAAGGCAAGGTCGCATATCCTCCGCCAAAGGAAAACAGGCCTATTTTTGCAAATTCAAAACACAAAAGAAGAAAAGTCATTTCGCCTCTCCTTTTAAAAACTTAGCTCGCAAAGTTCCCAATAAAACGGCAAGCAGAATTATTATCGCAGGAGAAATACCAAAAATACACATAAAAAACGCCGTTAAAAAAAACAACATAGTTAATTTATCGATAATTGAAACACTCCAAACCTCTTTTACAGTGAGGATTATAAGGATAATTACCGCAACATTTACACCCCAAAAAATATCATTTACAACAACTGATTTTAACAGCAAACCGACAAAAGAGGCGATTAAAAGTATTGCAACAAAAGGCGCAAGTGTAAGACCCAAAAGCGCACAAAAGGCACCCGTTTTGCCCCTTAATTTATAGCCTGCCAACATAATGGTATTTGGCGCAATAATCCCCGGGATACATTGACCCATGGCATAAAAATCTATAATCTCCTCGCGCGAAAGCCAAGCTCTCTTTTCACTGAATTCACTAACCAAAAGCGGCACTATAACATAGCCGCCGCCTAAAAGTAAGGCGCCGATTTTTACACAAACAAAAAAGAGTTCGCTTGGTTTGATTTTCATTTCTAAATTTTAGCGCAAAAAATACAATAAAAAAATTACTTGACAAATTATGTACAATTGTACATAATATAAATATGAAGAATTTAACACAAAAGCAAAGAGAGTTCTTCGAACATCTGAAAGAAAGCTATGGGAAAGACGCCCTTCCGAGTCTGGAAAATATAAGACAAGATTTTAATTTTAAGTCAAGAAACTCAGTTGCTCAATACATTAACGCATTGAAAATTTCTAACCTCCTTGAAGAACGCTCGGGCAGACTCTACATCGCAAATACTGCCCGCGGCGCATTTCTTTTTGATACAAAAGTCAGAGCAGGATTTGCAAATGCACTGGATGACAGCGTTGAAAAATTAATATCTTTTGATGAAGAATTAAACCTCAATAGCCCTTCTGTTTTTGTTTTTAAGGTAGCAGGCGACTCTATGGTGGAGCTTGGAATTTATGAAGGAGATTATGTAAGCATTAGAAAAACAAGCGAAGCAAGGGACAAAGACATTGTACTTGCAAATGTTGACGGCATATTCACACTTAAAACCTACAGACAAAAGGGCTCTAGCGTTTGGCTTGAACCCGCAAATTCTTCTTACAAAAACATTTATCCGAAAAACTCGCTCACCATTTTTGGGGTAGCAGTTGGAATAATGAGGAAATTTTAATGCCAAAATACAATGTAATAGCTCTTGTTGACTGCAACAACTTTTTTGCTTCCTGTGAAATTCTTTTCAATCCGACCCTGAAAGGCAAGCCTGTTTGCGTACTTTCAAATAATGACGGTTGTATTGTTGCGCGTTCAAACGAGGCAAAAGCCCTTGGTATAAAAATGGGAATGCCTTATTTTATGGCAAAAAAACAGTTTAAAAACGTAATTTATTTATCAGGCAACCACTCTCGTTACAATGAAATTTCAAAACGAGTTATGACAAAACTCTACGACTACACTCCAAATGTTGAAGTATATTCGATTGATGAGGCCTTTTTGGACTTAGGCGGCACAAGAAAACTGCACAGGTGCTCTTATGAAGAAATAATAGAAAAAATCCGCCTTGACATAAAAAATGATATAGGGATTGATGTTTCAATAGGACTTTCTTACTCAAAAACACTTGCAAAACTTGCTTGCGAGAAGGCAAAAGAACTAAACAAAAAAAATCCCGACATTGGCACATATAAAATCGGCTACAGAAGAATTAAAGACGAACTTAAAATTACACCGATTGAGGACATTTGGGGGGTTGGCTTCAATACTGCGTCACTGTTGAGAAAACACTACATCTCAAGCGCTTATAATTTTACAACCCAAAACGACGCTTGGATTAAAAGAGTAATGGGCAAAGTCGGTCTTGACCTTAAATATGAACTTTTGGGAGAATGCGCAAGCCCTGTAAATCCTAACGAAACACTGCCAAAAAGCATACAAAAAACAGCCTCTTTTGCAAATTTTACATCAGATAAAACTTTTATTGCAAACGCACTCAGCTACCACTGCCACAGAGTTTGCAAAAAATTAAGACACCACGGGTTAATGTCAGGTGTCATAAGCATTATGCTAAGAACCAAAAATTTTTATGTATTAAGCAGCAAAGCAACTCTTGAAACTCCGACAAATTCAGAGTTTGAATTTAATTTAAAAATCAAAGAAATGCTTGACGAGATTTACAACCCGAACATAATTTATCGCTCCTGCGGGGTTACGGCTTTAAAGTTGACTTGCGAAAATAACTGTCAAATGTCACTTTTTAACTCTGAAAGAATTACAAAAAATCAAAAATTATCAAACGCATGGGATAAAATAGAAGAAAAATTCGGACGCGCAAAATTGCACCTTGGTACAAATGCACTAAATTAAACAAAATTTACAATTTAATATTGATGTTATTTTTTGTTTCATATAAAATAGACTCACCACCGATATTTAACGTTAGATATTAAATTAAAAGGATTTAAAATGACAATTAACTTAAAAAACAAACAAGAATTAATCGAAAAATTTGGCGCAAACGCTAAAGACAGCGGCAGTGTTGAAGTCCAAGTTGCAATGCTTTCTCAAAAAATTGCAGAATTAACCGAACACTTAAAAACAAATGCTAAAGACTTTCAAGCAAAACGCGGTCTTTTGATGATGGTAGGCGGAAGAAAAAGAATGCTTACATACATTAAAAAATCTGATATTGAAAAATACAGAAAACTTATAAAAGAATTAAACATCAGAGGTTAAAGTAATAATTAAATATATAAAACAGGCACATTAAATTGTGCCTGTTTTTTTTGCAAAGCAAAAAGCAAAATATTTTTTTCTCAAGTTTTTTAGGAACATCAGCAAATGCAAAGGAGACAAAATGAAAGTTAATTCAATAAATAATTCGCTAAACTTTGGCAGAGTATTTGCAGTCACAGGATCAAAAGAAAACATGCAAAAACTTGGACAAGAACTTGAACTTGAACACAAAAATATGATTGTAATGCCAGCAACAGATCTTTATGTCGGTAAAAATACCAAAGGGCTTTGTGCAAGAGCAGCAAAACAAGGTGATGAAATTTGCTTTATAATTACAGGCAAAGAGGATATGGACAAAGTAAAATATATGCAATACGGTTGGGGCTCAACACATGGCGTAAGCAAACATATAACAGATTTTATCAAACTTGATGATATTAAAAAAGCTGCAAGCAAAATAATTAGCACAATTAAAGAGTAAAACAAACAGACCCGCAACACTGTAGCGCCATTACTTTTAAAAACTGCAAGTATTTTCCATTTATACAATACTTGCAGTCAAGGGTTTGTGATATAATTTTCTTATGAGAATATTGCTTATAGGAAAAACGTTTGCTACAGCTGCTTTTGCACAATATTTTACGCAAAACCCAAATAATATAGTATTTTCAACACTTAGCGGCACAGATGCAGAATCTGTAGATATTTTGCCTGATAATATCCAAGAATTAAAAGAGTTTGCGCTTGCAAATGAAATGTCGCTGACGCTTTTATGTGACAAAGATAGTATTTTAAGCCCTATAAAAGAAGAATTTGAAAAAGACAGGCTGAGAGTTTTTGCACCCGATAGCAAGACCTTCAAATTTTTAAATTCAAAAATTTGGGCAAAAAAAATTATATACAAAAACAAAATCCCGACACCAAGATTTCAATTTTTTGAAAAACCGCAAGCAGCAATTGAATATGTAAGGAAAAATAAATTCCCGATTGTTATAAAACCTGACTCAATTGGTGCACTTGGTGCAAGAATTTGTGAAACTTTCGGGAGTGCAAAAGTTGCCATAGAAGAATTTTTCGATAACGGAGTCAAAAAAATTCTCACAGAAGAATATATCTGGGGCAAAGAATTTAGCGTATATACCATCTGTGATGGCTACAACCCTCTTTTTTTGTGCGAAATTTCAAAATATCAAAACTCTTTTGCCATGATTGGCACAGATTTTTTAGGTGAAAAAGAAAAACAAAAAATTGCAAAAGAGGTGATTTTACCTTTTTTTGATACTCTGACAAAAGAAAATGACGCTTATACGGGCATTTTAGGATTTAATTTTGTCAAAACCAAGGACAAAATATTTTTAATAAGCATTGTGCCGTTTTTTGAAGATATAGATTCCCAAATTGCAATAAATGGCATAAAAGCAAGCTGGGAAGATATATTTGAGTGTACGCTTTCAAATACACTGTTTGAAAATTTTTCTCAAATTCAACAAAATGACTCTCACCTTTTATCGTATGAATTTTATGAAAACGGCAAAAAGACAAATGTTTTTGCTCAAGCAAAAACATTTAACGCCGCAAGGAAGATTTTGTGCGAAGAAGGCGCCGACAAAAAAGAAATTGAGGAGGCATTAAAACATTGGAAATATTAGCAATAATCCCTGCTCGCGGAGGCTCCAAGGGTATAAAAAGAAAAAATTTACGCCCGATATGCTCAAAACCGCTTGTGGCATACTCAATTGAAGCGGGATTGAATTCAAAATTCATAACAAAAACCGTTGTTTCAACAGAAGATGACGAAATTGCACAAGTGTCAAAAAGCTTTGGTGCACAAGTAATAAAGCGCCCGATGGAACTTGCGCGGGATGAAACAAAAACAATTCCCGTTATGCTGCATGCCGCAAAATATTTAGAGGATAGGGAAAACTATAGACCTGATTATGTCGTACTTTTGCAGCCTACATGCCCGCTGCGCGATGCAAATTACACAGATAATGCCTTTGAATTCTATTTTCAAAAAGAAAAAGAAGGTTTTGACAGCTGCTTTAGCGCGTTTTCTCTCGGTACAACCCATGCCAAATGGAAAATTTTGCACGACGGGAAGGCGCAAGGGCTCTATGATTACCGCACGCGACCGCGCAGACAAGATACAAATGAGCACTATCAAATGGTTTGCGAGAACGGTGCTTTTTATGTGCTAAAATACGATACAATGCTTGAACTAAATGATTTTATCGGCTACAACCCTGCAATTTACATAACAAAAAGGGTTGTAGACATTGACAGTGAGGAAGATATTTTATGCATAGAAAAACAGTTGATGGAGAAAGGCTAAATTTAGGGCAAAAAATTTGTCTGAAATTGATTTCTATTTACAGATTTTTTTCAAAATTCACACCCTCAACTTGCAGATTTTACCCAACCTGCTCAAAATACACATATGACGCCATAAAAAAGTATGGTGTCATAAAGGGGTGTTTTTTGGGCTTAAAGAGAATTTTAAAGTGTCACCCTTTTCACCCCGGCGGATACGACCCGCTGCCTTAGTCTAAAATCTCAACTTCACCGTTTTCAAGAGTGAAATAAGCTTTAACTATTTTTAATTTGCCGCTTTCGTAAGCATCTTTAATTATTTTTGACTTTGCAAGCAGCCTGTGTTTTGCAAAATCACAATAATGCTTTGCAAGCTCATTAAAACATGCGGTCCCCATTTGCATTTTTACACATTGCGCATGGCAAATTAAATTTTCCAACTCGTCGTTGTACAAGGGAGCATTCATTGCATATTTCATAACCCCGCAGTCTTGATGTCCCAATATTACAAGCAATTTAATTTTAAGATGACCAACCCCATACTCAAGCGTCTCAAGAACATTTGGACCTATAGTACCACCTGCAGTACGTGCCACGAAAAGCTCACCCAAGCCCGTATCGAAAATAATTTCCGGAGATGTCCTTGAGTCTGAACAGCCCAAAATCATTGCATAAGGCTTTTGTCCATCGACAAGAGTGCGCTTCATCTCATCAAAACAATGGTTTTTAACACGCGGAGTATTATTTTTAAAGCACCGATTGCCCTCGAGTAAAATCTCAAGAAGCTCATCGGCGCTGTATTTTTCACTATCAATTTTTTTCACTATATTTTATCAAATCCTGTATATTTTCTAAGTACTTCAGGGATTATAATATCGCCGTCTTTTGTCTGGTAATTTTCAACAATTGCCGCAAAAGTTCTGCCTACGGCAAGTCCCGAACCGTTGATTGTGTGGACAAATTGGACTTTTCCGCTTTCTTTATCACGATAGCGGATATTTGCACGCCTTGCCTGATAATCGCCATAATTTGAACAGCTTGAAATTTCTTTGTAAGTCCCGTAAGATGGCATCCAAACTTCCAAATCCCAACATTTATTAGCTGAAAAGCCAATATCTGCACTGCACAGAGCTTCGCGCCTATATGGCAGCTCCAGCATTTGCAACATTTTTTCTGCATCTTTTGTAAGTTTGTCGTGCTCTTGCGGGCTTGTTTGAGGAGTAGTGAGCTTTACAAGCTCGACTTTGTTAAACTGGTGAACCCTTATTAAGCCTCTTGTGTCTTTACCTGCGGAGCCTGCTTCACGCCTAAAGCAAGGTGTATACGCGCACATATACACAGGCAGCATATCCTCGCTTAATATCTCGCCGGAGTAGATATTTGTAACAGGAACTTCAGCCGTCGGAATAAGGTATAAATCCTCATCTTCACACTTGTACATATCTTGTGCGAACTTTGGCAGCTGCCCTGTTCCTGTCATTGTTGCGGCATTTGCCATAAAAGGAGGCAGAATTTCTTCATAGCCTTGCTCTTGTGTATGGATATCAAGGAAAAAGTTAATAATAGCGCGCTCTAACTTTGCGCCTTTGCCGCGATACAGAGTAAATCTGCTTTGAGAAAGTTTGACACCGCGCTCAAAATCTACAATATTTTTTTGTTCACACAAATCCCAATGAGCTTTAAATTCAAAATCAAATTTCCTTGGCTCGCCCCATTTGTACACTTCAACGTTATCATCTTCGCTTGTACCTACAGGAGTAGTAACATCAGGAATATTCGGTATATTTAAAAGAAGATTTTTTTGCTTTTCATCTAAAGCATTTTGCTTTTCTTCAAGTTCTTTTATCTCATCACCGATTTTTTTAACTTCAGCTTGGATTTCATCTGTATTTTGACCGGCTTTTTTCATCTCACCGATTTTTTGAGATTCGCTCTTTCTTTTTGCGCGAAGTTCATCTGTTGCAAACTGGATTTTTCTTCTTTCTTCATCAACTTCTAAAACCGCATCAATACTTAACTCGGGATTTCTGCGTTTTAGCAATTCATTAATTTTTTCAGGATTTTCTCTTATTAATTTTATATCCAGCATTTATATACCTTCTTTCTCTTTAATTTTATCCAAGTATGATTTCAATTCTTTCAATTGTTTTGGCTTAATCGGTTTATACTGTCCCTTTTTCAGCCCGACTAAATCTATTGTAGCATGCCTGATACGCTTTAAGTGTACAACATTATGTCCCAAATGTTCAACCATTTTTCTTATTTGACGGTTTAAACCTTGATAAAGTGTGACCTCAAGCAAAGTTTCATTCTTTTTGCGCTCTATTATCTCGCAATCGCAATATGCAATTTTGCCCTTTTCTATTTCAATACCTCCTGCAAGCTTTTCAAGGTCTTCCACTTTTAAAAAAGCATCAACCGTTACCCTGTACACTTTTGCAACTTTAAGCGAGGGGTGAGTCAGCTCGTAGACTAAATTCCCATCGTTTGTTAAGATTAAAAGTCCGGATGAATCCTTATCCAGCCTGCCAACAGGTCTTAAATGTTTAAGCTCGTCAGGTAAAATATCATAAATTGTTTTCCTGCCTTTTTCATCGTCACTTGTTGTAATGTAGCCTGTGGGTTTGTAAAAACGATAATATTCAAGCTTCATTACTCTAAGGGTTTTGCCGTCAATTGAAACTTTATCTTTTGTTCTTATTTCATAACCCAACAGCGTTACGGTTTTCCCATTTACCTGAACGCGACCTGATTCTATAAGCTCATCAGCCTTTCGACGTGAGCAAAATCCGCTTGAAGCTATGTATTTGTTTATTCTCATAAACTACCTTAGAACCAGATTGGGAACAGACTTAACAAGACCTTCTCTTATTTTTGTCATTTCTTTGTCAATGACTTCATCAGTTAAAGTTTTGCTCTCATCATGCAGGGTTATTCTGTAAGCCATGGACTTTTTGCCTTGTTCAATGTGTTCACCCTGATAAATATCAAAGACTTTTGCACCTTTGAAAATATTTTTATCCGCAATTTTCTTAATTGCTTTTAAAATCGTTTCATTTGTAACATCTTTGTCAAGGGCAAAAGCTATATCACGAGTAACGGGAAGCGATACGGGAAGTTTTTTGTACTTAACCGTACTTTGTGAAACAGCGTCGAGTATTGCCTGTAAATTAAGCTCAAATACAAATAAATCTTGATTAAACTTCATATCATCCTTTAAAATCGGATGAATTTTACCAACATACCCCAGTGTTGTGAAGTTTTTGCCCATAAGGGAGATTTTTGCACTTTGCGCCGGGTGCATAAATTCATAGGTTTTTGAATCGTTTTCATCAAACGGGGCAAAAACAATTCTTTTTGTCAGGTTTAACTGCTCAAAAAGATTTTCCAAAACCCCTTTTACACTGTAAAAATCAACAGGGGTCTTATCTCTCCAAAGTTCATTGTTTATACTGCCAAAGACCGCTCCTGCAAGCCTTCTTTGTTCTTCGACTCCGGAGTTGTCTTCATCTGCTTGCGATTTTACAAAGTAAGCTTTTGCAACTTCATACATTCTAAAATTCTTTTGTCCGTTATCAAAGTTGTATTTTACAACATTTAAAATGCTTGGCATAACTGCCTGTCTTAGCATTGTAGCATCCTCACTTTGAGGATTTTTAACCCTTAGCGAAGTTTCATAATCATACTTGTGCATAAATTCTTTATACAGATTTTCACCCACAAGCGAGGGTGTGACTATTTCATCAAAGCCCGAACCGATAAACAAATTGTTTATGGTTTTTAAAGTACGGTTTTCAAAACTTATATTTGCCCCTTCTTCGATTTTTGGCAAAGAAGGCGTAATTTTATCGTAACCGTATATTCTTGAGACTTCTTCTATAAGGTCAATTTCACGATAAACATCATTTACCCTGCAGCTTGGCACTTTAAATTTTGCCGCAGCCTCATTTTTACCCAAAAGCTCAAACCCTAAGTTTTCAAGAATTGCAATTGAATCTTCTTGAGGTATGTCAATACCTAAAATCCTCTTTATTTCGCTGTTTCTAAGGGTTATTTCTATATTTGGGGCGCAAGACGTACCTATTTCAACCATACCCTCTACTTTTGCATTGGCATATTTTTGCAAAAGCTCCGCCGCTCTAAACTGCGCATAGCGCACAAGTTCAATATCCACACCGCGCTCAAATCTTGCACTTGCCTCAGAACGATAACCGACCGAACGAGCCGATTTTCTGTTTGTGTGAGATGTAAAGTGAGCAGCCTCAAGTGCAATATTTTTTGTATTGTCATCAATTTCCGAATTCAGTCCGCCAAACACGCCCGCTATACACACAGGGGTGTCTTTTTTTGCGATTACAACACTTTGATTTGTGAGTTTTCTTTGAGTTTCATCAATGGTAATAATGCTCTCAGTGTCTTTTGCATACCTGACACACAAATAATTGTCCAGCTTATCATAATCAAAAGCATGCAAAGGTGTGCCGTATTCTAGCAGAATATAGTTAGTAATATCAACAACATTATTAATTGCACGCATACCGCAAGCTTCAATTCTTCTTTGCATAAACGCCGGAGAAGGCTTGATTTCAATATCTTTTAAAACACCGATTGAATAATATTTGCAAGTTTCATCGTCTTTAATTTCAATCTTGAAATTATCCGTCTTGGGCAGAGTCGGCAAGTTTTTCGGGTTAAAGTTTAACTTTCTGTTAAAAAGCGCGCTGACTTCTCTTGCAATGCCCACAACAGACATCTGATCGCCCCTGTTTGCAGTAGGCGCAACATGAAATATAATCTCCTCGCTCAGGTTCATTATCTTCTCAAGCGGCTCACCCAAGGGGATTGAATCATAAACTCTGTTTAGAATAAAAATCCCGTCCTCATCCTGCATACCCTCAAGTCCCAGCTCATCACAAGAACATAACATACCTTGCGATTCAACTCCACGAATAACCGCAGGAGTAAGTTCAAAAAGCTCGCCTGTTTTTCTTGAAAAAACCCTTGAACCGACACTTGCATAAGGTATAATTTGCCCTTCTTCAATGTTTTGAGCGCCGCATACCACCTGTTTTGTAGCAAAACCCGTATCAACCGTTACAAGGTGCAATTTGTCCGCGTTAGGGTGATTATCAATTTTGAGGATTTTTGCCGTTATAATGTTTGTAAACTTAGGTTTTCTATACTCAACGTCTTCAACTTCCAATCCGCTCATTGTAAGTCTGTGTGCAATTTCTTTAGGTTCAATTCCGCTTAAATCGACAAATTCACTTAACCATTCGTATGAAACCTGCATTTTTAATCCTCTTTTTAACTTTTCAACAAAAATATTCTAGTACAAAAAAGCTAAAAAATAAAACATTGTTTGCTAGATAACAATTTCTTTTTCGTTTTTATAAATAACATAGCCCAAAACGCCGCCGGGGGGCTTTTTCAGGTTTTTTCTTTTTGTATAAATTATCGATGCTTTTGTGGAATTTTTCATAGGTGAATTTTCTTTTACAAGCCTTGCTGCATACTCTAAAACTTCCGGCTTGGGCTCTTTTTCATCGTTTCGAACTTTTAAGAGCACATGTGATGAGGGGCAATTGTATGCATGAAACCAAATATCTTCAGCTTGAGCTATTTTTGAGATTAAATAATCATTTTGTTTATTATTTTTGCCTAAAAATATTTCATATCCCATAAAATTAAAACTTGCAAGGGTAGGTTTTTCTTGTTTTTTTGCGCTTTTTTCTTTTATTAAGCCATACATCTCAAGCTCTGAGGTTATTTCATCAAGCTCTGAATGAGTTTTTGAATTTTCAATGCTGAATAAAACCTCATCCAAATATGTTTTCTTTTCTTTTGCCTCGTTATACTTTTGTTTTTGATAATCATAAGCCCCTTTGGCTTTTGTATAGAGTTTATAATAATGTTGGGCATTTTGAGAGGGTGTAAGTGTTGTATCAAGGGCAATTTGAACATTATCTGGCGTTATAAAAATTTCATCGTTTTTATTTATTAAGTAAATATATTGAAAAATTAAATCCCCCCTTTGCTTATACGCCAATGCTTTACCCTCATTGGGTTCATTTTTTAAAATATTTTCAAGTTTTTTAATTTCAGCCTTCAAAAGTCTTTGCAGCTGCATTTGTTTATTTGAAAAAATGTCTTTAAACATTGCATTTGCAAAGTATTCATCAAGCGCAGTGTTAAAATCACTACCCTGCCACAACTCTAAAAGTGCTTTTGTATCTTGCAGTGCAACTGTTTTTTGCAAATTTTCAAAAAAATTTTCATCATCCCTGCTGTTATTTTTTATAATTTTTATAAGGGGTTCACAGAGCATATAATAATGTTCAGACAAGGATTTTTCATCTTTATTAACGGCGCAAAAGGCTCCGTAGCTTGTTTTTAGGATGTCTGTTTTTATTTGCTCGGGCGGATAAATATAGGGTATACCACCGTAAACCTCACGAACAGAGCTTTTCTCGGGCGAAATGTTATGAGCACTGCCCAGAATGTTTTTTGAGCGAAAATCGTATAAAATTACATTTGAATGTCTGCCCATAATTTCAACTGCAAGACATAAATTTACAAGCTGACCCGTTTCATCGTAAACTTCAAAATGCAACTCTAAAATTCTTTCATAATCAGGGATTGTAATTTCTTTTATTCTTGCACCCTCGATATATTTTCTAAGCTGCATGCAAAACATTGGCGGGCTTTTTGGATTTTCAAGCGCGCGCATGGAAAAAGTTTTTTGACTTATAAAGCAAATATGAGGATACTTTGGGTTTATATTAATGTAGAGTTTGCGACTCTCGCCACATGAGCGCAAATTTAAAATAATCTCTTTTCTTGAAGGCTGCTGAACCTTTTGAACAGAGGCATTTTTCAAAAAGTCGTAATTAATCTTCAAAAAATTTTTTAAACTCAAAGAATCAAAACTATGCATAACAAAAAATATTGTAATATAATTAAACCAATTATGAAATGTTATTTTTTTGGAACTTTTAACCCGCTGCACAACGCCCATCTTGAAATTGCAAAAAAAATCAAAGAGCAGTTTAATTTTGATGAGGTTATTTTTGTACCTGCTTATACCCCGCCGCATAAAATTCCCGACACAACACCTTCTGACAGGCTTTTTATGACACAGTTAGGGGCAGGCAAAAAAAATGTTGATGACATAGAGTATTTTTTGCCCATACCAAGCTACAGCTTTAATACAATTATGGAGCTTAAAAAAAGAGATAAAACCGACAAAATAAATTTTATAATGGGTTATGATTCCTTTATCAAAATTGAGAGTTGGAAAAATCCGCAAATCTTAAAAGAAAATGTTAATTTTATAATTATTCCGCGCCACTGCGGGGATATTTCCGATGTTTCTTTTGAACATTTAAAACGCAAAGGCTGGAACTACAAAATAGCAGACATTAATTTTATGGATATTTCATCCAATATGATAAGAGATAAAGTGCAAAACAATGAAGAAATAACAAATCTTGTACCAAAAAAAGTAGAGGAATATATTTATGAACACAGACTGTATAAAAAAGACTCTCAAAGAGTCTTTAAGTGAGGAAAGATATAATCACACTCTGGGAACTGCCGATTGTGCGCTAAAACTTGCAAAAAAATACGGATTAGACGAAAAAAAGGCATATTTAGCAGGTCTGCTGCATGATTGCGCTAAATGTAAAAGTAACGACGAACTTTTAAAAATAATAAAACAAGAGCTTAAAAATATTGATGAAGGTGAATTGCAAAACCATAAAACCCTCCATGCGCCTGTTGGGGAATATTTTGCAAGGACAATGTACAACATAGACGACAGTGAAATTTTAAATGCCATTCGCTACCATACAATAGGCAGAGTTAATA
>DVJQ01000019.1 GCA_018716625.1 Candidatus Galligastranaerophilus intestinavium
TTTATTATACTAAATCCCCGGCCTGACAAAGTTACATAGTAGTGTAAGATGCTAAAACAAATTCGGCATGACATTTACTTTATTCAGCATGGCAAAGATGCCGAAACAAGTTCGGCATGACAGACTTTTTGCCGCCCTGAACCACACCTGTCACCATGAACGACCCATAACGTCACCCTGAACTTGTTTGACTGCTTTTCTTGACGAAAGCGAAGCTGAGTCATAGAAAATGTCCCTACTGGGCAGGGTCTAATTTATTTTCACAATAACAAAGTTACATAGTAGTGTAAGATGCTAAAACAAGTCCGGCGTGACATTTATTATATTCAACATGGCAAAGATGCCGAAACAAGTTCGGCATGACATTTACTTTATTCAGTATGGCAAAGATGCCGAAACAAGTTCGGCATGACAGACTTTTTGTCACCCTGAACGACCCATAACGTCACCCTGAACTTGTTTCAGGGTCTACCTGAATTTATTTCAGGGTCTTAAAAACCTTAACCCCACACTCTACTCAAAATCTAGTGACAAATCCCTAAACTCAGGGTTCATTTCTTTAATCAGGTTAATTTTCCATTCTCTATGCCAACGTTTTAGCTGCTTTTCTCTATTAATAGCCGCTTCTATGGAATCCGTTAATTCATAATAAACCAGTCTGTTTATGTTGTATTTTTTAGTAAAACCGTCGACAACTTTATTTTTGTGCTCCCAAACTCTTTTCTGTAAATTACTTGTAACACCAATATATAAGGAACTTTGGGAATAATTAGTCATTATATATACTGCACAGGTTTTTTTCATTGACTTATTATAACATGTTTTTCAGATGCTAAAACAAGTTCGGCATGACATTTACTTTATTCAGTATGGCAAAGATGCCGAAACAAGTTCGGCATGACAGACTTTTTGTCACCCTGAACGACCCATAACGTCACCCTGAACTTGTTTCAGGGTCTGTTTAACCCGCGCGGTAAAACATTATTCTTTTGTAAAAATATCTTTAGGCAGCTCATTCTCAAGAAGTTTTGCAAAATCAGCAAGCGAAATCCCCATGCCTCCCAATATGCGCATTAAAGTATAAAGTTTAGGAGAACTTTTAGCACTTTCAAGAGTTTGCAGAGTTGACGAAGGTATCAAATTTTCATCTAAGTACAGGGAATAATTCTTGGTATTTTCACGCCTGAGCTTTCTCACCAAGTTACCCAAAATTATTGCAAATTCTTTTTCTTTAGGTTGCATTAATTAAATAATAATGCTATATTTAATTTATTATATGCGTAACTACGCACAAGAAAGGATATAAATGAAAAAACCACTTATACTTATAGATTTAGATGGCGTATTAAACAGCTACAAGGGTGACTACAAAGAAAACCACATCCCAAAGCCGCAAAAGGGGGTGTGGGAATTTTTAGAAGATTTATCAAAAAACTACATTATAAAAATCTTTACCACAAGGAAAAAGGACCTTGTCGAATCTTGGCTTAAAAAGCACAATTTAGATAAATACATCAATGACATTACAAATGTAAAAGAGCCTGCATTTTTTTATGTCGATGACAGAAGCATAACCTACAGCGGGGACTACAAAGAACTACAGCGCGCCATAATTGATTTTAAACCGCACTGGAAACTAAAACAAAATAACGACAATCGAGCCTAAAATCATAATAATTGTCCCGAGAATTTTTCTTTTAAGATTTTTTTCGCTAAAATATCGCCAGCCAAAAAATACGCTCAACAGGGAAGAAAGCTGAAAAAGCGCCAGAGCGCAGCTTACGTTCATTTTTTCAAAAACAATGTTTGTTGAGAACTGCATTAAAAACATACACAAACAAAGGGTTAAAAAGTCCTTGAGGTTTCTTTTTGTCGATATATAAAAATTTAGAGCAATTTTTGACTTTATAAAAACAAGAATTACAAAAGAAAAAATCGCGCTAAAAAAGCACCACAAGATAAAAGAGGTTAAAATATCCGACATAAGAATATTTTTTTTAATAAAAACTGCCTCAAGCGCAGTAAAAACAAGTGCCAAAAGCCTAAATTTTATATCGCGCCTTAAAAAAATTTTGGGGCTTATTTTTTCTCCCGAGCCGTCAAAGATAAAGTAAGAGCCAAAAATTATTAAAAATATTCCCAAAAACTGCAAGATAGCAGGAATTTCACCCAGAAGTAAAAAAGCGAAAATGACACTGACTATTGATTTATAAGAATTTATGGGTCCCAAAACGGAAAGTTCGCCGCATTTTAGCGCCTCAACCAAAAACCAATTGCCAAAAGCTCCGACTATTCCCGCCAAAAGTACATTTTGCCAAAAGACAAAATCAAAGCGCGCCCAGTCTGTAAAAAATGAGGGTATAATACAAAAAAGGCTCAATATAAAATATGCAAAAAAGCTTATCCACAAAGACTTAAAACCATTTTGCCCCAAGCGTTTTTGAATAACGTTAGAATAAGGATTTGAAAAAATTCTTGTTAATAATGCCAAAATTCCTATCATTTTAAAATTATACGCAAAAATTTTTGTATATTATAATAAAATCATGCAATTAAACCTTAGTTTTGAAGAAAATATTGAAATACCCAAAAAGCCTCTGCCAAAAAAGCCAAGAGGCAAGATTATTGAGTTTATGCCGAGTGATTTTTGCATTGTAGACATTGAAACAACAGGCTTTAGCCTGACAGGGGACGAGATAATTGAACTTAGTGCAATTAAGGTAAGAAATATGGAAAGAGTTGCGGATTTTTCAATGCTTGTAAATCCCAAAAAACAGATAAACAGCTTTATAGAGAACTTAACAGGCATAACTAACGCAATGGTAAGAAATCAACCCGATATAAAAATTGTTTTAAAAAAATTTAGAGATTTTATACAAGATGATATCATTTTAGGTCACAATATAAGATTTGACGCGGGTTTTATACATCGGGAAATGAATATAAATTTTGATGAAAATTTCTCTAACAACTTGATTGACACAGTCGCACTTGCAAAAAAGGCATATAAGCTTGAAAACTATAAGCTCTCAACAATAGCAAAGCATTTAAACATCGACACAAAAGGAGCTCACAGAGGGCTAAAAGACTGCGAAATGACTTATTTAATATACAAAGACATTATATGCCGGCTCAATCAGCCTGTTCTTCCTTAATTTTATCAAGCTCTTTTTGCCTTTGTTTTTCTTCCTGTCTTATCCATTTTCTTTGGTATTTTGCGTATTTTTTCTTTCTTTTTTCTTCAAGTTTTTCAAATTTTTTCTCATGTTTAATCATTTTTTCAGGATTTTGCGCGCGCTCTTTAGCAACATCTTCATAATAAATCAAAAATTCTTCGTAACTTTCAGTATCAAAACCCTGCTCTATATACTCAGGATAAGCCTTTGCGATATAGTCGTAAATATAAAGAGTCCTTTTTTCGCCTGACGGGTGGGTCGAGAGAAAATCAATGTATTTGTCACCTGTAATTCTTTGCAATATTGAAACCATACCCAAAGGGTTGTAGCCTGCACCGACAAGAAAATCTACCGCAGTAACATCCGATTCATATTCATCAAGCCTCATACGTTTTTTAAGCCCTACTTTTGCCACAACCATTGCAGGGATAGCTACCGCAGGAATTTCACTTGTTGCCCTGATTGAGGCATTTGCAAGATTATTGGCAATATTTATTCTATAAACATGCGCATTCACAATGTGACCAAGTTCATGGGCAATAATACCCGCTAGCTCGTCATCATTTTCGCAAATTTTTACAAGCCCGCTAAAAACTACAATTTCTTTGTATATATTTGCGTATGCATTTACTCTACTTGTTTTTCTAAGTCTTATCCTTACCTTTGTTGCAATTTTGTTTTTTTCGCGCAATCTGTCACAGATGTCGTTAATTCGCCTTGTCATGGAGGATTTTTTAGACTTTGAAACTTTTGCTCTTTTGACATCATCCTCTTTTAAATTATCCGCAGCGCAGACAAAAGGGGTAAAAAGTATATTAAAAATAATTAAAAGAGAAAAAAACTTTTTCATAGACCCCCAAAGCAATAATTTTAATTCTATCACCAATTTAAAATTTACTCAAGATTGGCTTTTGATAATACTTTGCAAAATATAGGTTAAATCTTTTTATTGGGGCGCTTGATGGGGCTAGGCGAACTTTGTGAGCCTATGCAGACTTGCAATTGTTCGAACCCCATGAAAAAAAGACCCCTTTTGTTGGAGTCTTTTTATGGGGCGGGTGATGGCAATAGTATTGAATTTATTACGCTTACGCTATAAATTCATACTTTGCATCCATAAAATCACGAAATCAAAGATTTCGGATTTTTTGTAGGGTTCTCACCCACTTTACGGGTCTTTCGACCCGTGTGGGTTCTAACTCAACCAAAATAAAATAGGTTACAGCAAAAGCTGTAACCTATTTTATGGGGCGGGTGATGGGGTTCGAACCCACGAATATCGGAACCACAATCCGAGGCCTTAACCACTTGGCGACACCCGCCATAACTTAAAACTATTCAATTGTCACTTTAATATCGGAACGTATAATCCCTCTCGGCCGGGTAACCACTTTTAGGCGACACCCGCCATAAATCTTATTAGTCTTTACTTTGCTTGGCGATACAAAAGAGTTATTGAAAGCTGCAAGCTTGAAATTTACTCTTTTGGATACCCGAAGGGTACACCCGCCATATAATTAATATATTTCAAACAAAAACATAATTCAAGATTTTTGATATAATAATTAAATGAATACATACAGTGCAAAATTTGACACATCCAAAACACAAGAGTACAAAGCGCTTTTTGAAAAAGAAAATGCAACTTTTTGCACTCCTCAATACATGTACTTCCAAGCCCGCGGAGAGGGCTTTACCGCCTCGTTTTATCAAAGCGGTAAATTTGTAATTCAAGGCAAAAACACAGATAAAATCATCTCAAAATACTTTGGTGAAAATCCGACACCCAAACAAGATATTTTAAACATAGCTTACCCGCACGTAGGAATAGATGAATCAGGCAAGGGTGATTTCTTTGGTCCGCTTGTAATTGCAGGGGCATATCTGACACAAGAAAACGCAAAAAAGCTTCAAGAGCTTGGGGTGTGCGACTCAAAAAAGTTAAGCGACAAAAAAATTCTTGAACTTGAAAAAGAGATAAAATCAATATCAATTTTTGAAGTTGTAGTTATCAATCCAAAAAAATACAACGAACTGTATTCGAATTTCAAAAATCTAAATAAGTTGCTTGCTTGGGGACATGCAACGGTTTTAGAAAATATTTTAAAAAAAACCGATGCTAAAATTGCTATCTCCGACCAATTTGCGGCAAATGAAAATGTAATTTTATCTGCGCTTAAAGAAAAAGGCAAAACCATAAAATTAATACAGCAAACAAAAGCAGAAGCCGACACTGCCGTTGCTGCGGCATCAGTGCTTGCTCGCGCGGAATTTGTAAAAAGAATTTCCAAACTCTCTTATGAATATGAAACAAATCTTAAAAAAGGCTGCAACAGCGAAGTTTTAGCGCAAGCAAAAGAAATTGCGCAAAAGTTTGGCAAGGAAGAATTAAAAAACATTGCAAAAACGCACTTTAAGACGTATGAGAGTGTATGAAATTCTTTATTTTATCCAAAGTTTCAATACTGTCCGATTCTATATAAAATCTTAAAAGCGGCTCTGTACCCGAGGGACGCATTAGAACCCAGCTCAGTTTTTCTTCGCCCAAGTAAAATTTTGCCCCGTCGATTTTTAAAACATCATAAATGTGAAGCCCTGCTATATCAAACATTTGCAGAAACTTTTGCTGCAGAGTGTTCATTTCCTCTTTATTTTCAAGTTTTACATCCACTCTGTCACAGTAAAAATTAACGCCCGCAAACTCTAAAAGCTCCTCTCTAAGGCGATAAAGGGGTTTTTGCAGTTTTGATACCATCTCTAAAATCAAAAGATTTGCATATATCCCGTCTTTTTCAGGGATGTGCTCTCCGGTTGATAATCCGCCCGAGTCCTCTCCTGCAAGGATTGTTTCGTTTTCCCTCATTTTTTCACTCAGCCACTTAAACCCTACAGGAGTTGTAATCGTTTCTATGCCGAGCTTTTTGGCAACAACATCAACAAGGGCGCTCACGCCTACTGTTTTAATCATTTTCCCTTTAGCGTTTTTATTTTCAACAAGATATTTTAATAAAATTGCAAGTATTTCATTTGGCGAAACCCACTGTCCGCTTTCGTCTATAACCCCGTATCTGTCAGCATCTCCATCGTTTGCAAAAGTTAGCATGCCAACTTTTTTATGTTTCATAAATTTTTCTTTCGGCTCAGGTAAAAACCCGCCAAAATTAGGGTCATAGTGATTATTCACAATTTCATAATTTATATTATTTCTATTTAAAATTTCATCAAAAGTACCTATCGAAGCGCTAAAAAGCCCGTCATATATAAATTTTACATTAGCTTTTTTTATTGTCTCAAAGTCGATTAGGTTTTTAATGTGCGAAAAATAAACCTCTCTAAAGTCGGAATTTATAAGCCCGCCTTTAACTTCAGGCGTTGGCGCAAAATAATTTTCTTCAATATTTTTTACAATTTCATCCGTTATTTGTTTTGTGGCAGGTCCGCCATAATTTGGGATAAATTTCATACCCAGATAAATTTTAGGATTGTGAGAGGCGCTAAACATAATGGCACCCGCCGAACTTTTTGCAACGGTTGCGGCGTAAGCCACAACAGGAGTCGGGCAAACACAATTAGAGAGCATTACATCATATCCCGCATCTAAAAGTATATTTGAGCAAAAACGCGCAAACTCATCTGCCATAAACCTCGGATCATAGGCAATTAAAACAGATTTCTTATCAGGCACAAAATCTTTCAAATATTTTATTATACCATGGGTTATCTTCTCTACATTTTCAAATGTAAAATCCAGAGCAATAATTCCTCTGAACCCGTCTGTTCCGAATTCTATTTTTTTTGTTGCCATATTAATTCCAATCATAATAAAATAATTATATGGATAATTCTATCAAAAAAATACTTTTTTTAGGACCAAAAGGAACATACAGTCAATTTGCCTGTGAAAAGTTTAAGGAAAAACTTGGCTTAAATCAAGAGTTTGAGCCTATCTCAACCATTACAAAAATTATAGATATAATTGATGATAATTGCGAACTTGCGGCGGTTTTGCCTATTGAAAATTCGATAGAAGGAATTGTAAGGGGCACTTTGGATGGGCTTTTTTGCACAAAAAACGGCGTGAAAATTCAAGCTCAGACTCAAATACATATTCAAAATTGTCTTATTTCATATTCAAAAAAAGAAGAAATAACACATATTATCTCGCACCCGCAGCCTCTTTCACAATGCCAAAACTACATTAGTGCAAACTTTTCGAAAGATATTATTTTGGAAAATGCCTCCTCAACGGCGTACGCAACAATGTCACTAAAGGAAAAAGGCAAAGGTTGGGCATCGATTGGAAATGAGTATTGTGCAAAAATGCTTAACATCCCTGTTTTAGAAAAAAACATAAACGATAACAAAGACAATCAAACACGCTTTGTGCTTGTTTCAAGGGCTGATTTTAATTTTGGAAACAAAACAAGAACATCTCTGGTTTTTTCAACAAAGCAAGAGCCCGGTGCGCTTGTGTGCGCGCTTGAAGTCTTTAAAAAATACAATATTGATTTAATTTATATTGAAAGTCGCCCTTCAAAAAGAGTTTTAGGCGAATACAATTTCTTTGTTGATATTGACAAAAGCATTGATGAGCTAAAAAATGTACTTTGTGATTTAAAAAAAGTCACTCAGTATTACAAAATTTTAGGCAGCTATCCGGTTGTATAATTTATTCAAAAAAACTTTTAACCGGAATATCAAAATACTCGGCAAGCTCAATTAGTTTTTTTAGACTGATGCACCTTTCAAACCTCTCAACATGCCCTATAAATTTACTGTTGGCGTTTAATATCTCTGATAATTTTTCTTGAGAGATGTTTTTTAAGAGCCTGTATTTTTTAACATTTTTGCCTATTGTTATATATGTTTGCTCTTGAATGCTTGACATAATATAGCATTTTAACTACTATACTTTATAAGCACCACTGCTATATAAGCACTATTTTGCATATATTTTTTTAAGGTTGTATTATGAAAAAGATAATTAAAATAGAGCTAATTAATCAAGGAGATTGCTTTTTGCCCAAAATTCATTTGTTTGGTATAACACATAAGTTTAGTTTTGCTAAATTTTTACCCGTTATAAAATTTTACTGGAGAGATGCGTTTGAAAAATACTTCAAAGAAAATGACTCAAATGAAAAAATTAAAAACTTAAAAAGTGGCATGGATAAAGTATCTTACGATTACATCGACAATTTTATTAAATTATTTTCATACATTAATAAACCCTACTTTGGAAACCCCTGGACAAAAGAAGATAAAAGACTAAAAAAAGAATGCAAAGAATTTGAAAAAACATTCAAACAGCCCTTTAGAGATATTTTAAAAATTAACCCTTTTCATTATTCAAATATATACGGGTTAAAAGACATGTATAAAGAGGTTTTTGACAAAATAAACGGAAAAATAATCATAGATGGCGGAGCACTTAACGGAGATAGCACGCTTATGTTTCACCATCATTTTCCAAAAAGCGAAATCCACGCATATGAACCTCTTGGCGTAAATTATAGTGTTATGGATAAATTCCTGAGACTTGATAACTGTAACAATAAAATTATCCCCATTAAAGAGGGGCTTGGACAAAGAGAAGATGTTATTGAGATAGTATTCAACGATAAAGAAATGGCACAAATTACAACTGTTGACGGCAATTACAAAAACTCCGACCCTATAGGACTTATTAAACTTGATACCGAGGGGTTTGAAAGTGCTGCTATAGAGAGGGCAAAAGAGATAATAAAAAGGGATAAACCGATTGTAGTTGCAGCAATGTATCACACGCCCGAGGATTTTTTTGAATTAAAAAATAAGCTCAAAATGATAAATCCTGATTATAAGTTTATAGTAAGAAGAAGTGAGATGATTATACCTATGGCTGATTTGGTACTTATTGCTTATTAATCTTGAAAACATACTAAACAATGCTATAATCTTATATACATAGAACTTTGAAAATTTAATATGGGGACGAAATGGTTTTGACAGGGTGCTTTATCATCTGCAATGCAAGTCGCACTGATGTTGTGCGTTACCAACAATCAAAAAAAATAAACGCTAATAACGTTGTAAAAGCTGACTTTGCTCCTAGAGCAATCGCTGCATAGTTTGCGCGACAGCCACTCTATCTTGCCAGCTTGCCGCAATTTAGGGTCAATTATGCAAGCCTCGGCGTTTGTCGCTTGAGGTGCAAACGCTTGAGTATCAAGCCTTAAGGGGTTGACTTTCCATACAAAAAAGCCTTAGGTAAAAAATATAAGGTTTATGGCATTTTTCCTATTTTTTGCCGAAATTAAAAAATCCTAAACTTGTAGATTTGCATTTGTTATCATTTTGGACGCGGGTTCGACTCCCGCCGTCTCCAGTATTAATATTTATATTAAACTTGTGTACGTAGGGAGGAGAACACGCACAAGGCTTTAGCCTTGTAATGCGGGTTCGGCGGATTTTGCGGGGCGTGTAGCGAAGCGAACGCCCATTGCGAGCAAGCCTATTGTGGGTTGCGAGCCCGCAATAATCAAAGAAATTCCCGCCGTCTCCAATATTATTTTAATAAATTGAAGTCGTTGGAGTCAAAGCCGCGTAGCGGGTGAGAATCCTACGACAAATCCAAAATCTTTGATTTTGTGATTTGACGGATGCAGTTAGCGTAAAATTTCAAGGGCGAAGCCCGTAGAAATTGAGCGTCTGCCGCCGTCTCCATTTTTACCTGTTTTAGCAAGGGTTAGAGCTGTTTTATACAGCGCTAATACGCGCACAGTGTGCATTTTAATAAAATTAAGAGAATTTAAAAAGAGCGAATTTTAGAGAATTTTAAGTTAAGAAATTGCAAATTCTCTTACTCGAAATAAAAAAGTCCTTTTTAAATAAAAAAATAAATACAAATTTTATAGAAAATATATTTTAGTGAAATTTTAAGAGAATTTATAGGGGAAATGCATCTAAAATTCTCTATTTTGCTTTTACCCGGTCCAGAATTGAATAATTAAAATTTGATATAATAATTCGTATGTCCAAATTTGACATACTGATATGCTAGATTAATAAAAAAGGGGTAAATTCTTGGATAAACTTTCTAAATATGAAAAAATAATACCATATCAAGATATTGAATATACAGTTGCAATTCTTAATGGGAAGGCAGGTCTAATTACAAAAGAGGGTGAGCCGTTAACTAAATTTATTTATGATGATTTAGAGGATTATTATAAAAATGAATTTTTAGATGTATTTGATGACCTTGGGGTGGAAGATATTGAGCATTGGAAGCTTACGGCTTATGAAAACAAAAAGTATTGCTCGCTTCGATTAAACGGTAAGTGGGGTTTATTAAATAACAAAGGCGAAGTAGTGCTTGATTTTAAATATAATTCACCGCTTAAAGTAGTTGAGAGAGATGATTTACCATATCATTACTTAAATACAAATGTTTTATTAAATGAAAATTGGGAAGAATTTATTGATAAAAATAAATACGACCATATTGCATATAATGCGACCGTTTGCGCTTTAGTTTATTTTAAAAATCTCAAATTCGGATTAATGAATTTAAATTGTGAATTTGTAACCGAGCCAAAGTTTGATGACATTGATATTTATAATGAAATTCCAAGTGGAGCGTTTTTTGTTAGCGAAGATTGTAAAAAAGGGGTAATAGATAAAGACGGGAAAGTTATTTTAGATTCAATTTATGATGAAATTTCTTATGAAATAAAAGAAAAAGAAATATTTTTCATTGCAAAGGCAAAAAATCATGAATTTAAATTTAACAACAAAGGAGATTTGCTTGAACAGACAAATTAATTTTGAAAAGATATTTTTATATAAAGGATTAACCTATGCCATTGCTGTTTTAAATAATAAAATCGGCTTAATATCGCCGGAGGGGAAACCTCTAACAGATTTTATTTA
>DVJQ01000020.1 GCA_018716625.1 Candidatus Galligastranaerophilus intestinavium
TATAATATATGTATGACTATGATTTTGACAGCGAAGATAAGGAACTGAAGCAAATCGGACTTGAGCTTATGTTTATGACGCCAGAGAAATGCTCAAGCGACGAGGGTATTAGTGCCGTTGAGTTGTCAAAATTATTAAATATGCACATAGATACAGTTAAAAAGAAATTAAAAATATTATATGATCACAATATTGTGAGGGTTATAGGAATAAATCCCAAGCTGTGGAAATTTGATGAATACAGTTTTCAAAGAATGGATGAAGACGACCCTGTGTATCAGCTGTTGTGTTCTTTTGATGATGTAGATTTTGACAGGTATTTTCAATATTGATAAAACAGAACGACATTATTGAACTTGAAATAGAAAAATTGACCTATGAAGGTGCAGCTTTGGGCAGATATTTTTGTGATGATTGCCCGAGCGGCTTTGTTGTTTTTGTAAAAGAGGCAGCGCCAAAAGACAGGTTAAAAGTAAAAATTACAAAACTTAACAAAACTTATGCAAAGGGTGAAATTGTCGAGATTATAGAGCCGTCAAAACATCGAATAAAGCCCTTTTGTCCGTTGTTTAGGGCATGCGGCGGGTGTTGTTATCAGTATTTGGAATATGATTATCTTTTAGAACAAAAAAACAACATGCTAAAAGAGGCTTTTTTGAAGTCAGATTTTCAACCTGAGTTTTTAGAGCCGATAAAAAGTCCCGAGCTTATGGGATACAGGCACAAAATACAATACAGAGTTTCGCAGACAAAAAACTCAAAAAGACTTTTAATAGGTTATTACAAGGAAAAAAGTCACGACATTACAAACATTAAATATTGTCCTATTCAACCTGCCCAAGCAGATGAAATGGCGCAATTTGTAAGAGATAACTGGAGTTTTGGAGCTTACAGGGAAAAAAATCATAAAGGACTTTTAAAAAGTTTTGCCGCAAGGTTTTCAAATGACTTAAAAAGCGCACTTTTGACTTTTGTTTTAAATGTTTCAAGCGCCGATTATTCAAAAATAGAGCCTGATTTAACAACATTTTTTGAAACTATGGGAAAAAATTTTCCGTTTATAAAAAGTATAAGCGTAAATTTTAACCCCGATAAAACAAATAAAATACTCTCGGATGACTTTAAAAATGTATGGGGAGAGGATTTTATATATGAAACACTTGAAGATGAAAATTGTAAAAGGGTGTATAAAATATCTCCTGCAAGCTTTTTCCAAGTTAACCCAAAATGTGCGGTTGAAATATTTAATGAAGTTAAAAAGAATATAGGGGAAAATTCCTCTATACTTGATGCATATGGCGGTGTGGGTGCAATTGGGATATGGCTTTGTGACAAGGCGGGAAAAATTTACCTTGTTGAAGAAAGCAAGTCGGCTATTGATGATGCTAAGGTAAACTTTAAATTGAATAATTGCAAGAATTACGAAGTTTTTTTGGGTGATGCAAAAGAACAGTTTAAAAAATTTTTGAAAGACAGAAAAAAGTTTGGCGCGCTGATAATCGACCCGCCAAGAAAAGGTTTAAGCGCAGAGGCTCTTGAGGCTTTGTCAAAGTTAAGCGATAAAATTATATATGTAAGCTGCAACCCTCAGACACTCGTTAGGGATGTGAAATACTTGCAAACATTGGGTTTTAGGGCAAAAACGACACGCGCTTTTGATATGTTCCCATATTCTTATCATATTGAATCTGTTACGGTGATTGAACGTGAATAGGAAATTTGTTATAAAGACGCTCGGTTGCAAAACAAACGCCATAGAGGAGCAGATAATAGTTGAGCAAATGCAAAAAAACGGCTGGTCAAAAGTCGAAAATTGTTCTGACGCTGATATTTTTATACTTAACTCATGTTCTGTCACATCTCACAGCGATTCGCAAAGTGCTTATTTACTAAATAAAGCAAAGAGGGAAAACTCCGGTATTATAAACATTTTAACGGGTTGTTGCGCACAAACCGTTGATTTGCATAAAAATTTTAACACTAAAAATATAGATTTAATTTTGGGCAATAACGAAAAACTTGATATTTATTATCATATTCAAAAATATTTTGACGGACTTGAAAAAAAGTGTGTCGGGGATATTTTTAAAGTGGACAATTTTAACTGTAAAATCGTTGAAAACCCTTACCAAACAAGGGTTAGCATTAAAATACAAGAGGGGTGCAACAACAGATGTTCCTACTGTATTATTCCTTTTGCAAGGGGAAATTCCCGCTCAAACAGTGTTGAAAATATTTTAAATCAAATTGACCTCCTTGTTAAATCGGGTACAAAAGAAATTGTATTAACAGGCATACACATTGGACAGTGGGGACTTGAGAAAAATTTAAAACTTTTGGATTTGCTTTTTGAGATAGAAAAAACCGAAATTTCCCGCTATCGTTTAGGGTCGTTATATATTAATGAAATTGATAATGAGATGATTGATTTTTTGAAAAAATCAAAAAAGTTTTGTGCGCATTTTCATCTGTCATTGCAGTCATTGTGTGATAAGACTTTAAAAAATATGAACAGAAATTATTGTGCAAATGAGGCAATTGAGCTTGTAAACAAGTTGTATAGCGCTTTTGATGAGCCGTTTTTAGGCTGTGATATTATAGCCGGTTTTCCCGATGAAAATGAAAAAGATTTTAAAATTACATATGAAAACCTAAATGCCCTTGCGATAAGCTATATTCACGCTTTCCCATATTCCAAGCGAGAAGGAACAGCTGCAGCGGTTATGAAAAATCAAGTTCAAGACGGTGTAAAGACAAAGCGTGTAAAGCTTTTAAACGAACTTTGCAAAAAGAAACACACTGAATTTTTAAACAGAAATAAAAATAAAAAATGCGAGATTTTATTTGAAAGAAAATCTGAAAAAACAGGGGCATATAGTGCAATTACAAGAAATTATATTAAAGTTTTTGTAAAAGATGAAAGAGATGATTTGAGAAATACGCTTAAAATCGTTGATTTGAGCCAATTTGACAAATTATATTAAGATTTGTAACAGAAATTATATATTTTTTATTCAAAACAGCAATATTTTCGACGCATTATTTTTTATAAATGTAAGAGGATTAAATTTTAGAGGAATAAGAGAGAATGTTAAGGGAAACTCAAAAGGATGAGGATTTTACAAATTTCTTTGCGGTAAATGGCGCACTTAGCGAATACAGTGAAACAAAAGAAGCAATAACAGATGCAATAAAACCTGTAAAGAAAAAAATATACAGAAGCATGGAAAAGCTTTTAAAAGAGTGCTATTTTGTAGGTTCGCTTAAATACGGTAACAACTTTATAGCTTAGAGGTCGTAATTTTGAATGAAGCCGCAACGATTTTTTGACCCCTGAGAAAAAGTTCTTCTTACTTTTTTTTCAGAACTTTCTTTTAGCTGTTGTTCTTCTTTAAGAGCGTTAATCTTTGCTAAGTCACCCTTTGGGCTAAACTTGTTAAGGCATTTTGTACACACAAAACTGGACTTTTGTTCGTCCTCTATTTCAATACCGCAAAAACGGCATTTTATAATAAGCTTTGGCATAACAGAAAAAAGCCTGCCTTTTTCAATCAAATCTTCAAGCTCGTTTTTACTGATTCCTACAGCACTTATTATTTCTTCAAGTGTAGTTTTGGGGTTTGGATTTTGATTAATAAATGTTTTAATTTTTTCTACAACTTCAAGCTCTGCCTTGTAACAGTTGTCGCATATGTCCCTTGCACCTTTTATAAAAAGAGAGCCACACTTTTTGCAATTAATTAAACCGCCTTGTTGATTCATAATAATATACTAACACACAATAAAAATAAATTAATACTTGTATTAATTGAATTTTAATTATAAAATAAAGTGGTATAAGCCAGATTCATCTTTTTAATTAGGGAGAATTTTAAATTATTGTCTATTTTTCTGATGGAAACATACTATAAGGCCAAGAAGGATATTTTCTATGTACACAAACAAATGCACTAAATGCGGTAAGGAGTTTGAAACAAAAAACCCCAAGAGAGTTATATGTCCGGAGTGTTTATACCCCGATAGAACACCCATATTACAAGACCCTTCCGCTCCTGCTGCAGCTACTCAGAGTGCATACCCCAGAAGCTACAGTGCGGGAACAGGCAATGAAGGCAATTATAAAAGATATAATAAAGAGCAAGGACAAAGAGCTCCAAGAAACAATTTTCAAAGACGTGATAGCGGTGGTTTTAACAACAGACGCCCTCAAAGACCAAATTCCAGACGTCCGCAGCGTCCTCAAGGTAAACCAAAAGCCCTTCTTGTCAATAAAGAACAGCTTATGCAGATTGAAGAATTGTACAAAAAAATGCTCCCCTTGCCTAACCCCGATGCTCATGAGGTTATAGGCGAAAAAATCGGTCTTGAGCCTAAAAAAGTTTTCTTTGGAATTAATTTAATAAGACAAAAAATGATGTTGCCTAAAATTCCTTATCCAAAGAGAAAGCTTGCCATAACACCAGATCAGATGATGGCTATTAAAAACTTGTATGAGCCGCTTTTACCGCTGCCGCCTATAGGTTGCCACAAAATTTTAGCTGCACAGCTTAAAATGGACGAGTGGAGAGTGCATGTGGGGATAGGACTTGTAAGAAAACAAATGGGACTTGAACGTTGGAATCAGGAACGAGAAGACGCGCCTGAGGAATACAGAAAAAAAGATTAGTTTTTAATTTTATTAAGCGAAATAAGTGTTTTAAGTATGCTATTATATATTTATGACTCAAATTCGTAGTAGTGTTTTTTATGATTGTTCAAAGTTAAGAAACATCCTTGGTGTGGACGGCTTTGAGCTTGAAAAATCGGGGTTTGCACCAAAAATTGTTTCTTTTGTAAATTATTTTTTACCCCTGCGTGCAAAGTTTTTGAGCGAGTCTTATGTTGCATATGAAAATAATAAAATTCAGGGTTTTATAACGCTGGAAAAGGACGAAAAAAACAGAAAACGCCTTAAAATTACAAAAATTTTCCTTGAAGAAAATGCTTTTGATATAGGAAAACTCCTTGTTCAATATGTTGTTTCAAGATACTGTGCAATGGGGGCAGTTTCATATAAAGTTGTTGTTGAAGATTTAAGAACTGATTTGCTTACTTTGTTTATTAACGGTTGTAATTTCAGAAACACTGCAAAAGAATACTTGTATAAACTCGAGAGCTCCTTTATTTCAGAAAGAGATACCTCAAGTCCCGAGGGTTTCAGGTTTTACAGAAATACAAAAAGCGCTGATGTGTGCAAACTATATAATTCAAATATAAATTCTTGCCAAAGGTTAAGTTTTTTAAGAAACAAAGAGCAGTTTGAGCCTGATTTTGCTTGTGGCATAAGCGATAGAATATCTTTTTCTTATGTTTTGGAAGATGAGCAAAAGGACAAAATATATGGTTATTTTAACATAAGTACATATAACAATCATGATTATATTTTGGATTTTGTTTTGGATAACTCTTTTGAGGTTTATTTTGAAGATGCACTTTTATTTATCTCCAACTGTTTAAGTAAAAGGGTCAAAAAGTGGAATTTGTACATTAAAATAAAATCATATTTTGTTAATTATAAAGTATTCAAGGAATTTTGCGAATCAAAGGGTTTTGAGCTAATGAAGTCAAGCTGTATTTTAACAAAGGATTATCTAAAGGAAATAAAAGAAAATAGTCTGATAAACAGTGCAAAAATAATCTTTAATGATATTACTCCTGCGTTTAAAACAAAAACTAATCAACCCTTTTGAATTTTAAACCGAAAAGTTCAAAGTCCGTATAATCGTCAGGGTCTTCAAAAAATCTTGAAATACCAAGCGGTGTAAGCTTGAATTTTGTGTTAGTTTTTTGTTCGTATTTAATTTTGAATGCCGAAGTAACCACGAGCTTATTTTTGTAGTTAAAAGAGTCGACTTTTTCAAGGAATTCCATTGTGCTAAAGACGTTTGAGCAGGATTTTATTGCATCAATTGAAACAGAAAATTCTGTAATAATATCTTTTTTCGAGTTTTCTTTTTTTAATGTTTTAATTTCGCCTATTAACCTCATGATAAAATCATCAAAGCTGTCAAAATCATCACATACCAAAAAAAGTTTATCAGACATAATGCCCTTGGCGTTTTTGTATTTGGAACTTACATTTTTTACAATGTGGGTGTAAAATTCTTTTTTTAAAATATCAAATTCGCCCTTTCTGCTGATATTTAAGTTATACGTAGGTTTTAAATCAAGATTAAAAAGCAGAGCAAATCTGCTAAATCTTTCAACTTCCTGTTCGTACTCCTTTTTGATTGCTATGTTAATTTTTTTAACTTCTTTGTTCTTTTTTCTGATTGCAAGCATTTCGTCAAAGTTGTAAAGGTCAATAACTCTTTGGGCAAAAAAGCCAAAAATATAATGAAAAACTATAAAAAGACCCGATGCGGCAATGTAAGACATATCTACTAAGTTGCCCTGAAACTCAATATTTAGCGGATGTAGTGTCTTTATGATTTGAGCAAAAGGTTCAAAGGGTATGCTTAAAGTTTGGTAAAATGACAGTTTTAGGAAACTTGTAAACCATAAAAGTGCGTATAAGAATGAAATAATAGGGCAAAACACTTTCAGGATTATAAAAAAGTTATAAACCGACACGTAAATCTTTTTCATTAAAGCTCCATGTTATCTATCAATCTGGTATTTGTAGGCGGAATTTTTGCTGCAATAAGCATTAGCGCTTTTTTACCTGTTTCTTGCCAGTCTTCAAACGTTTCAGGGTCAACTATTTCTACATAATCAACATCTAAACCCTCAAGTATTTTAAGAGCGCTATCTCGCAATATGTCTTTATCTCTTATACCTTTTTGCCATAATTCTTTAGAATAATTCAAAGCTCTGCTCAGTTTTAGCGCCTCTTTTCTTGCATTTTCGTCAAGATAAGAATTTCTGCTGGAAAGTGCAAGACCGTCAGATTCTCTTATAATAGGGCAGGGCACAATTTCTATATCAAAATTTAAATCTTTTACCATTTTTTTAATAATAAACAGCTGTTGAGCGTCTTTTTGACCAAAATAAGCCCTTGTGCATTTTGTTATATTGAAAAGCTTTGACACAACGGTTGCAACACCGTCAAAATGCCCAGGGCGACTTTTCCCGCAGAGTTTATTTATAGCTGAATAAGGAGGGCAAACAAGGGTCAACTCTCTTGTATCCTGATACATTTCATCAACCGATGGAGCAAAAACAACGTCAGCACCCAGCTTTTCGCATAGTTGTGCGTCATTTTCAAGCGTACGCGGATATTTGTCAAAATCTTCATTTATTCCGAATTGTACAGGGTTTACAAAAACACTTACTATAGTAAAACCGTTGTCTTTAACGCTTTTTTCTATTAAACTTGCATGACCTGAGTGCAGCGCACCCATTGTCGGTACAAGACCGACTGATACATTCAGATTTTTTGTAATTTCTCTTATTTGACTAATCTTGTGAATAATTTTCAAGTTTTTGTGCCTCATTTGTATCAAGTGTAAAGCTTTCCGCTATTGACGGGAAATTGCCATTTTCAACATCATTACAGTAAGCTCTTGCAACGTTAAAAATTATATCCTTTAGGCTTGAATATTGACGTGCAAATTTAGGACAAAACTCGTCATATTTACCTAAAATATCATCACTTACAAGTATTTGTCCGTCACAATACTTTCCTGCGCCAATGCCTATTGTTGGAACATTTAACCTTTGGGTTATAAATTTTGAGCTTTCTTGCGGAACCATTTCAAGTACTATGGAAAATACTCCAGCCCTTTCAAGCGATTGAGCCATATTCAATATTTCAAAAGTTTTTTGCGAATCTTTTGCGCTTACAAAATGTCCGCCTATAGTATTTATGTATTGCGGCGTAAAACCCAAGTGTCCCATAACAGGGATACCGTTTTGCGTTAAATGTTTTATTGCTTCAAGAATGTGAGTGTTTGAGCCTTCTATTTTAACAGCTTGCGCGCCTGCTTGGATAAATTTCCCCGCATTTTTAACAGCTTCCTCAATTGATATTTGATACGACATAAACGGCATATCCGCAACAACAAGGGCATTTTTTGCGCCTCTTGCAACAGCTTGGGTAAAAATAAGCATTTCATCAAGTGTTACCTGAGTTGTTGAACTATAACCGAGAGCAACTTGTGCAAGCGAATCTCCAACAAGAATTATATCGACTCCTGCCTTGTCAAAATACTTTGCGCTTGAATAATCATAAGCCGTCAAGGCTGTGATTTTTTTGCCCTGATTTTTATGTTCAATTATTTTCTTTGCCGTTATTCTCATATCTTCCAATGTTTCTTTGTGTTTAACTGTTTTTTTGAGCTTTTCTTGTACCACCAGTATATTGCTTTTGCAAGCCTTGAGGGAGAGTGTCTTACAAGCCCTTCTTTGTTGTCTTCTATCAGCCTGTTCATAACAACTTCAAGACCCATTTTTTTAAGCCTTGTTGTGTCTGTTTCAACAGGCAGAGAGTCGGCTTCTTCGTATTTTTTTGCAAGATTTTGCGGCATAAAATTGTTAATTAGAACTGCATCAAAAAGTTTTTTGTCACTTATTCCGCTTGCGATTTTTGCATGTTTAAATAACGCCTCAACATGGTCTGCGGCAGAATAATTGTCAGTTTCTCCCGGTTGGGTCATAACATTGCATACATATATTTTTTTGGCTTTTGAATTTAAAATCGCCTGTGAAATTTCTTTTATCAGAAGGTTTGGAGTTATTGACGTATAAAGGCTGCCGGGGCCCAAAACAATTAAATCTGCACTGTTTATGGCCTCAATAACATCTTCCGAGGGTTTGCAATTTTTAGGCTCACAAGACAATTCAACGATTTTCTTGCCAACTTCGGGTATATGGCTTTCGCCTTTTACGATTGAGCCGTCCTCCATTTTGGCAATAAGGCGCATATCGTCCGTCGTTGCAGGTAAAACCCGACCTCTTATCAAAAGAACTTTTGAAGATTCTTTGATTGCACTTACCATATCTCCGCAAATGTTTGTCATTGCAGTTAAAAATAAGTTGCCAAAGCTGTGTCCTTCAAGCCCTTCGCCTGTTTTAAATCTGTATTGAAAAAGCTTTGTAATTATGTCTTCATCATCTGCAAGTGCCGCAATGCAGTTTCTGATATCTCCGGGGGGCAAAACACCCATTTCTTCACGCAATCTGCCTGATGACCCGCCGTCATCGCCCACTGTTACAATGGCTGTGATATTATTTGTTATTTTTTTCAACCCTTTAAGCAGTGTTGAAAGACCTGTGCCGCCGCCAACAGCAACAATTTTTGGCCCATGGTCAAGTTTCATTTTGCGATAAACCACTTCACCAAGAGTTTTTTGTTTACGCTCGCTTCCGACCCCAAGGCTCATGAAATTTGTTTTTTTCCAAGCTTGAATAAAAATAATTGCCCCAAGCAGGATAAACGCAACACCTACAGGCTCGGGCGGCATAAAATGCACAATCTTTTTTGCTGTTTCAACAATAAAATAAATCGGTTCAAGTTTAAATAAAAATGTAAGACCCAAGGCTGCAAGTACCGAGCCTATTATAATAAGGGCAAACCATCTTTTTACTTTAAGCCCCGGAACAAGCCAGATGGCGTCTTTTGGCATTTTTACTTTTCTTTTTAAAATTTTCATCAGGTTAAATTTGACCTCCGACGCGATTGAAGTTTACAGGTGTCGGTTTTAGTACCTCTCTTGCACGCATTGCATCCTCAACGTTGCAAAAATGAATTGTATCAGGTTTAACTTCAAGCTCTCTTATTTGCCTTATGGTGCCCCAGTCTTGAAAGTTTACTTCAAAGGCGCATTTTATACCTGTTTCTTTTTCAAGAATTTCTTTAAACTCAGAATTGTTGATGTATAAATTTAACCAAGGATTGAGTTTTTTTATGGCACATGCGACTTTTTTTGCAAAATCAATGTTAGAATTTAATTCATTTTTCATTGCCCCATGTAGTCTTACATGCTCTATTTCAAGCCCCATAGCATTTGCAAAAGAACTTATTGCGCTTATTTGATAAATAACGGTTGTTTCAAGTTCTTCGTCATTCAACTCGACTTTTCTTGAACCAAAGCCTTGAATATCCTGATAACCGATGTGAGCACCAATTGAAACGTTGTTTTCTTTTGCAAATTCAAGCGCCCTTTTAATGCTTAAAGGATCTCCGGAGTGAAAACCCGCTGCAATATTTATCGAGCTTACATACTTTGCAATCTCCAATTCTTTTTCGTTTTTATATACCCCATACTCCTGTGCACAATCGCAGTTAAAATCAAACACTAATCTTTTTCCTTCAATCCTCTAACTGATTATAAAAGAATTATACAACAAAACGCATAATTGTGTTAGGGCTTTGAGCAATTTTCATATATTTTTACTATGCCGATTGATGATAAAATTTTTCGAATTAATTTTAATAGGGTTTTATTTTTTGTAAGCTTTAAAATTATTTTGTACAATATTTGTTTTTTTCTTCCGTAGTAGATGTTTCGAACTTCCGCGCGTTCTTTTTCTCTAAGGTTTTTTGTTTCTTTTTTAGTACTTATCCCACCCAGATAAAAAATTGCTACAGGTGTTTTTATGTATTTGTATTTACCTTTTGAGTTAAAGTATTTTAAAAACCATTGCCAATCCGAAACAATTTTTTTTGTTTCGTCGTAAAGTCCAAACTTTAAAAAAAGCTCTTTTTTTATAAAAGTAGACATGTGCGGCAGTGACTTGTAAAAAAGTTCAAAGTCATCCAGATAGTCATAATCAATTGTGCCTTTTTGCCCTTTTTCATCTCTTACTGATACATCAGCAAAAACAACGCCGCAGTTTAGCTTTGGCAAAATTTCTTCTATTGTTTTGTTGCAAAAAAGTTCATCTCCTGCATTTAAAAACAGTATATATTCACCTTTTGCGGCTTTTATTCCTTTATTCATGGCATTATATATGCCAAAGTCAGCCTCTGAAATTATTTTTGAAATTTTATTTTTGTATTTTTTTATAATTTCAAGAGTGTTATCGCTTGATTTACCGTCAATTACAATATATTCAATTTCATTTATCGCACTTTGATTAGTGACACTTAAAATTGTGCGCTCAATTGTTTTTTCTTCGTTTTTTGCAATTGTGATAACGCTTATCATCTTACGGTGTTGAAAATTCTGTCTCCCGCATCACCTAGCCCTGGGACTATATAGCCTTTTGCGTTTAATTCTTTATCTATGGCACAAGTTATGATTCTTACATCTTCAAAAGTAGTGCTCAGACGCTCTATTCCTTGCGGGGCGGCAAGCAAGCATACAAAAGTGATGTTTTTTTGCGCTATGCCTTTTTTAACAAAGTTGCCAACGCCGTCTACAGCAGAGTTTCCCGTTGCAAGCATAGGGTCAAGAACAAAAACATAGGTATTTTCAGGATCTTTTGGTGCCTCGCTTATTTTGTTGTAGTACCAAACAGGCTGCAGAGTTCTCTCGTCACGATACATTCCAAGGTGATGAATGTGTGCTTGGGGCATCATTTCTTGTGCCACTTCGCAAAACATCATACCTGCGCGCAAAATTGGCGCAATAATTAAATTCAGGTCGTCTTTAATTACTTCGCATTCGCACTCACAAATTGGTGTTTTGACAGTCTTTTTTTGAGTTTGTAAGTTTTTTGTTGCTTCTAAAAATACTGCATAAGATATTCTTCTAAGTGCGCATCTGAATTTTTCGCCATCGGTTTTTTCATCTCTTAAAACTGACAGATTGTGTTTTACAACGGGGTGATCTATTACGCAAATATTGCTGTTTTTTGTTTTCATACTTTTTCCTTTACCATTCATTACTATCATTTTACATTAAAAAACCCTGAAAACCAAAAAAGTTTTCAGGGTTTTTTAATTGTTTTTTATTTAGTCAGCATATAAAGGTGCGAGTTTCTTTTCCTGTTGAGGTATAACGCCTTCTTCGATAGGCAAGTAGACTCTGTAGTCTATTTCAGGGAAACAATTGTCGATAGATTCGATTTTAGTAAGCTCATCATTATTGATTGAGTTATTTTCAATCATATCCGCGATTTTTTCAAATCTTTCAACATGTTCTCTAAATCTGTCTGTTGCATAGTCTTTTGCTTGCCATGTTGTAATTAAGAAAGGCCAATCCGAACTTTGCAAAAGCAGATTTTCCCTTGCCAGTTGATTTAGAGCTCTTAAAAGCAATTTATCCTCAGGCTGTTTTTCGTATTTTGACACAATGTCAATTATACGTTTTTCACAAGCGTGTATAATTGGCCACATCCACTCTGTTAAGTGGTTTTGCCATACCCAGAAGTGTCCGCCCTGACCCCAGCTTGATTCGGGGATTTGAATGGCTTCTGTCGGCGGATGTGCTTGCAGATATTCTCCTGCAGTCATTCTTTCAACTTCAGGAAGATATTGAGCGAATTTTTTAATAACCTGTTTAATAAACTCTACACCTTCAAACCACCAGTGTCCGTATAATTCCGTATCAAACGACACCATAACAAGCCCTTCTTTGCCGTTGTGAGCCATTTTGTAGTCGTTTAACAAATGGTAAATTAAAGTTGTATAGTGGTCTGAATTTGAGTTAACCTGATTCATAGCAAGTACAGGGTCATACAACATCTTGTCACCTAAATCTGTTGTAGATGATGTAATTCTCCAATAATGCATACCCGAGTTCGGGTCTTTTCTGTGGAATTCTCTATAGCAGCCATCACCGGGGTAACCGTCTGCTGCTGACCACACTTGGAATCCTGCTCTATCGTTTCTACCCATCACAGCTACCTGTGCATCAGGCAACCAATACGCGCTATAAGTGTCATAGCCCGTTTTTTCCCTCTGTGGCAGAGGAATATATTCAATATTTCCGTAAACTCCGATTGTTCTTCTGTTACCTATTGAATTACCTCCTTCAATAACGTGAGATTCGGTAAAGAAGTATTCTATACCGTTGTTTTGAAGAGTAACTTCAATTGCGGGGCGCCATTTTTTCTTACCGTCTTTGCCTATAAATTCGTAGCCTTGTCTGTAAGCGCACTCAGGCAGCCAGCAACCTTTTGCTTTTTTGCCAAAAAGGCGTTTTGTGGTGTCCGAACCAACTTTAAATTGAGCATTTAAGTTGGTATCTGTTGCCAAAAGCGGCGAGAAACCATGTGTTGCACCAGATGTAGTAATTTCAATGCAACCTAAATCTTGGTATTTTTTAAACCCTGTAATTAAATCTTTATTAAATTTATTAATATAGAGGTCTTTTATGTGATTAAACCAGTCAAAATAGTATTTTGCAAGGTATTTTAGGTGCTGTGAGTGAGCAACCTCGGGGTCCGGATAGCGCTCTAAATCTCCCGATACGGCTTCAATTCGTGAGTCAAGATATTTGATAAAGCCTTCCTTCAGGTGTTCGTCATTAAGTTGTTCTGCCAAAATAGGCGTAATTCCGACAGTCAGCTTTGCCTTAATTCCCTCGTCATAAAGTTCTGCAATCATGTTAAGCAAAGGAACGTAAGTTTCAGCCATACATTCATACAAATTCTCTTCCCCGAAAGGCCACATACCTGCCATTCTGTAGTAAGGAAGGTGCGAGTGCAACATAAATACAAATTGCCCCACTTTTTCTGATGCCATATTTATTGCCTCCGATTTTTCTAATATAACTTTTATATCATAAAATCAAAAAAAATATAACCCACAAGAATTAGTCAATTGGATTATTGTTTGTCTTAAAACATTACTCTTATGGGCAATATAGGTGTATATAAATTTTTGTTAAAGAATTAAAAACCCCACAGCACATTTTGCTGTGGGGTGTGAATTTTAATATTATCTTTTATTTTGCACAAGCACAAGTGCATTCGCAACCCAATGCTTTTGCCGCTTCGTCGATTCTGACTTTGATACGTCCGTCAACAGCAATGCCTTCGCCTGTTTTTTCGGAAATTAACAGCGGGTTAATGTCTAATTCGTCGATGAATTTAAAGTCATTAACGAGTTGAGATAATCTTAAAAGCGTTTCTTGAATTTGACCGATTTGCGCAGGAGTTGTGCCTCTTGCACCTTCAAGAAGTTTGTATGCTTTAACGGATTTAATCATATCCATAGCATCATTGTCAGCTAAAGGTGCAATTCTGAATGTTACGTCTTTCATAACTTCAACAAATACGCCGCCCAAGCCAAACATCATCATAGGGCCGTATTGCGGGTCTGTTGCAATACCGCAAACCATCTCGCGAGAGCCTTTAACCATTTCTTGAATAATAACGCCTTCAAGACCATCCAAAAGCCCTTTTGCTTCAAGTCTTTGAAGGAGCGCTTTGTATTCGTTTCTTAATTGTGTTTCGTCTTTGATATTTACAACGACACCGCCAACGTCTGTTTTGTGTGATGTAGTTTTTGATGTCATTTTCATAACAACAGGATAGCCGATTTCGTTGCCCAATTTTGCAACTTCTTCTTCATTTGTAGCTAAACCGTATTTACAAGCTCTGATACCGTATGCTTCAAGCACATCAATTGATTCAAGCGTTGTAAGTTGAGCTCTGCCTTCTTTTAGGGAGTTTTTGATAATTGTTTCGACTTTTGCCTTATCTACATTGTAAGTAGGAATTGAACCTTGCGGTTTTTCCATCCATTGACGTTGTTGGTCAAGTCTTGTCATAGCTTCTGCTGCTTCTTCGGCGTACATGTAAAATGGCATGTTGACTTCCATGTTTGAAATTTTTACAAAGAAGTCAGATGTTGTCATAAATACGCCGATAATCGGTTTTTGAGGATTTTTAGCCTTAATTTCCATCAAAGCCTGAGCGACATCGATATCTTTCAAGCCGAGGAACGGAAGATAGATTACCGCAATCATATCAACGTTTTCATCCTGCAAAACGGTTTCAAGAGTTTGTTTATAGTGTTCAATAGGAGCTGATGCTATCATATCAATAGGGTTTTTAACAGATGCGGCAGATGGCAGGAAGCTTCTTAGTTTTTCTTTTGTTTCATCGGTAATTTTTGCCATTTGCATACCTGATTCACAAACAGCATCGGTTGCCATAATTCCGGGGCCGCCTGAGTTTGTGATAATTGCTACCCTGTTGCCTTTTGGAATGGGGCAGTTAGAGAAGGCTTTTGCGTTTGCAAAAAGGTTTTTAAGCGAGAATTCTCTTATAACGCCTGATTGTTTTAAAAGTGCAGCAGCTGCTTTATCCGCACCTGCTAATGAACCTGTGTGAGAGCTTGCAGCGGAAGCACCGGCTGCAGAGCGACCTGCTTTAAGAGCTAAGATTGGTTTTTTCTTCGTTATTCTTGAAGCAAGTTTTCTGAAGTTTTGCGGATTTTGGATTGATTCCATATAAAGAAGAATTTGTTTTACATCGTCGTCATTTTCCCAGTATTCAAGCATTGTTTCGGCGTTAATATCTGCCTGATTACCGATTGAAACAAATTGAGCAAAACCAAGGTTTAAGTCTTTTAAAATGTTCAAAATGCCGCCACCAAGCGCACCTGATTGAGAAACAAAGCCGATGTCGCCTTTAACGGGAAGGGATTCCGCGAAAGTAGCGTCCATTTTAACGTTGTCATTTGTGTTAAGTACGCCTAAGCAGTTGGGGCCGACACATCTCATGCCATAATCACGTACTTTTTGAAGAAGTTGTTTTTCAAGCTCTGCCCCTTCTTTTCCTGTTTCTTTAAAACCTGCGGTAATAATGCAAAGTCCTTTGATACCTTTTTTATGGCATTGATCAATTGTATCAAGCACAAATTTTGCATTAACTACAATGACCGCTAAGTCAACTTCTTCGGGAACTTCATTAATTGAAGTATATGCTTGAAAACCTTCAATTATGCCGCCTTTTGGGTTAACGGGGTAAATTTTTCCGTTAAATTTATAATCTCTCAGTCTTTGCATTATTTCGGAACCTATTGTTTTAGGTTTTGTAGAAGCGCCTATTACAGCTATTGATTTCGGTTTCATAATTTTGTCAAGTACGTTCATTTTTTGACCTTTCTTTTTTTTGTTATTAATATCCTTCTTTTATCCATTCTCTGTTTCTGAATTTTGCACCTATGCTATGTGCTATTTGTTCGCATTTTTCTATATCCAGTTTGTATTTGTCCTCTTCGAATTTTGAAACAATGCTCATTGTTGTGTCAATGCCACACCTTACGCACTCACGAGCAAAATCAAGCATAGCATCATAGGCACCCTCAAACTTTGGTTGTGAAATTTCGTTATAGAGTTCTTCATTTTGAGCGTTTAAGCTGATGGAAATATTATCTATAAGACCTTTTAGCTCAGGTACTATATTTTTTTTGTTAACAAAATTTCCATGACCGTTTGTATTTATTCTTATCTTTAAATCGGGCATTTGCTCTCTTATATATTGGCAGATTTTTTTAACTTCCTCAAACTTTATAAGCGGTTCGCCATAACCGCAAAATACAATTTCTCCGCCTTCAAGTACTTTTTTGGCGGAGTCTTTAATTTGTTTTATGACATCTTCTGCTTTGACGTTTTGCACGTCAAGCCATAAATTTGCACCTTTGACGTCGTCTTTTATGTCGCGCACGCAAAATTTGCAAGCATTAGTGCAAGCGTTTGTTATATTTATGTATGCCTTTTGCCCTAAAAAATATACTAAATTTGACACTTAAAACCTCAAAAAGCTTATACATAAATTTTTGCACAAAAAGTTTTTAAATCAAGAAAATTATGCAATTTAAAGTGCGCTCTGCTTACTGCTCAAGGTTTAAAAGTACATCGGCGCTCAGTGCTGCCATTTCTCTTGCACGCTTTGGCTCTATGCCCTTTTCAATGTATCCTTGTGTCAGATCGTTCACAAAATCATTTATAAGTTCAAATGTAAAAAGGTCATCCTCCACATTTTGCCTTGCAAGTTCATAGGCTGCCTGAGATTTGTTAACCATGGCACGACCGTATTGATCACCGGGGACATGTTTAAGGAGATCTGTATTTGGCGCAGTTTCAGCTTGAACTTCTTGGGGTTCAATATTTTCTGCTTGTATGTGAGCTCTGTGTCCTTGAGGATTAAAGCCCAAGGGTGAAGCGCTGTTCATATTGCCGATATTATTGTTCATTTATTCTCCTTAAAATATTTCGTGTTTCAGGTTCTCTTATATAAAACATGAAAATTATTTTTTTTGCTAGTTGTATTTAAAAATTATATACTTTTTTATATTCTACATTTTTAAATACCTGAAAAACACAATAAAATCAATACTCTATCGGGTATATATTTGTGCTTAATAAAACTTAATAAAAAAAAGCCAAGTTTGTAAAAACAATGGCTTAACAAGGATGACAATA
>DVJQ01000021.1 GCA_018716625.1 Candidatus Galligastranaerophilus intestinavium
ATAAATGTTACAGATATTAAGAATGTTCAACAAGTGAGAAGACTTTCAAATATTATGGATTCTATGGGGGTTTGGGAGCGTCTAAAAGCTATGGGTGCACAAAATAATGACACAATTATAGTCGAGGGAGTTGAAATGATTTACACAGACATGTACTATTAATAAATAGTTTTTTTGTATGATTTTTTTAAAAAATTGACGACAAGCAAATATAAATATATGATAATAGATATTAAGCATGTAAAAATGCGGATAGTGATAACAAATGGGTAGTATTGAGAAAAGCAAATGTTTTTTGAGGACGAAAAGGAAAATTTAGAAAATCTGGACAATCTTGAAGATTTGGATCTTGATTTAGGTGACGATGGTGATGATGAATCCATCAGCTGGGATGAACTTTTAAAAGATAGTCCTACGGAAATATCTGACGACGTAGTTTCTATCGTTTCTCCCGAGCAAGCAACAAAGAGTGAGGCTAAGGTTCGGGGTGCAAAAGATAAACCCCTGAATGCAAAAGTGGATTCCATTAAAACGTCAAAGGCCTCTGCAGTTAAAGAGCAAGCCTCAACTGTCAAATCAAGTAGCACAGAACAAGGTGCTGTTAAGAAGGATGCTTTTGATGTCTTTGGTGGCAGCACAAAAGATTCTCTTAAGGGTGAGCCTGATGATTTGTCTGACGAGAGTGAAAATATCTTAAAAGAGTTGGATGCCATGGATGAAATTGATGATGTCGATGATGAAGATATAAAGAGTATTGGAATTGAGACAGATGAAAAGCGTCACAATATTCCTATTTTGGCGGGTATTTTGTTTGCAGCAATTCTTGTTATCGGCTCTGTTGCTTACATGTTTATGGCTCCAAAGTCTATAGCACCTGTTAGCCAAACAACTCAAGAGTCCCAAGTGTCTTCAATGCAGCCTCAGGTTGCAGAGCAAGAAAATCCAGACTCACAACAAAGGGGTGAGGTAAATGTGGCAGGTGAGCAAGGAGATAACATTCCTGTTGTCGATGATAATGATGCCAAAAAACTCAAGCCCGATAAAAAGGTAGTTGTTTCAGTTGAAAGTGCCGGCAGAACTAATCCATTCTTGCCTACTTTTGATGATTTTAATAATAATTTGTACTCAGGTTTACCTGCACAGGTTTTAATGCCGCCGGACAGATACGGTAACGATCAAGACGCTCAAGATCTTCTTGAAGTTTCGGTTTCAGGTATACTGTTTGACAGTGTTAAGCCTTCTGCTATTGTTACAATTAATTCTATGGATTATTTTGTACAAAAAGGTGATACTGTGGATGATTACCTAATTGTTGATATCAACCGACAATTTGTGGTAATCAAAAAGGGTACAAATATTTATAAGGCAGGTGTAGGTGAAAGATTTAGTCAAAATATGCAAATAAGCGGTGCGGCTACATATAATAGAAACGGTACAAGGCATTATGTCAGCCCGACTGAGGATTTTACCTCGGCTTCAGACGTTGAAGTACGTGCAATTGGTCAAAATTAAGTAATAAATTAATCTAGGAGTTTAAAGTATAATGTTTACGCAAAAAACAAAAAGTATTATTCAGAAATTTACGGTTCTGTTGTTGTTGTTCTCGTTTGTCCAGTCTTCTTGGGCAGGGCTTGAGCTTAAATTTAACGAGAGTATAGTAAGCAACAATAACAAGATTGCGTATTCCGGTTTTACACCGGCGAATTATTACGACACGTCTGATGGTGAGTCTAATATTTTGAACATTAGCAACTACCATGATGATAAATCTCGTCTTGGCGCAGTTAACTTGAATGAAAATACAAAAATTACAAATTCAAATGCAAGAATTAGCCTTTCTCTGCGCGAATCTGACGTAAAACAAGTTTTAAGAATGTTTGCGCAAAAGGCCGGAATGAATGTTATTTTCCATAATTCGGTAAACGGAAAAGTTACTTTAGACTTGGTTAATGTTACTTTAAATGATGCGTTTTTAATGGTTTTGCGTTCTGCTGAGCTTACCTATGTTCTTGATGGTAAAAATATTATAGTGGCTTCAAATGCTGAAGGCACAAAGCTTAGCTTTACAAAACAAAACCTGAGTATAATTCCTATTAAATATGAAAGAGCTCAAAATATCGCTGACTTTTTGAATAATAATATTTTTGGCTCTAAGATTGCAGGTCTTTCAAATGAAAAAATTGTAACTTCAAACCCTGCTACAAACGAAATATTGGTTTTTGGTACAAAAAATGACTATGAAGTTGCAAAGAAAATTGCTGAAAAACTTGATAGAAAGCCTATGATTAATACATTTAAAGTTAATCATACAACTCCCAAAGAGATGGCTATGTTGATATGTAGTACTTTTGTTGAGACAAATAAAGAGGTTTCAACTGAAGAAGAAGATGATGTAGCGGAAGATGATGGCGATAGCGATACTATAGATGATGACGAAGAAATCAAAAAAGTAAAATTGGGAAGCGGTATTGTTGCTTGTCGTGCTACAGAGACAGTTGCTCGCGGAGATTCCGAAGTCAGGACGCAAGTTGATACGCAAAATGCTATTCAAATGCTAGCTTCTGCACCTCTTGCTGTTGTTTATTTCCCTGAATTAGGTACGATAAACATAAATGGCGGCTCTTATGAGCAAGTTAAAATGATTAAAGAGTTTATTGAGCAAAACGATAAAAAACAACCCATGGCTTATGTTGAGATGTCTGTAATTGAGCTCAACGAGTCAGGTTCTAAAGAATTTGCAAATGAATGGAGCTTGTGGACACCATTTATAAGCTTGAGTTTTGATACTTCTCAAGGCCTTGCAACAGATGCTAATCACCCTACATTCTTTATGGGTAGAAGTTATGAGGTAACTCAAGCAGGTACTGATGGTGCTACCACAAGATATACAGTCGACAAGTACAGGGGTGATTCCACACTTGTTTACAGGTTAAAATACCTTGTCCAAAATGGCAAAGGTCGTGTTCTAACAAATCCGAAAATAATGGTTACAAACGGACAAAAATCTGTAATTGATATGACTTCAGACTACGTTAAAACTGTTAAATCGGAAATGCTAACTACAATTGATAATGCCGGTATTTCAAGAACATATGAAGTCGGCGATGACGAGGGTCTAAAAATTGAACTTGTTCCATTTATCAGTCCCGATGGTTACGTATCTTTGAATGTAAAACCAGAGTTTGCGACCATTAAAGAAAGAATTTATGCTCCAGGTCAAAGCGGTGTAGATGAACTGCAAGCTACATTGCTTCAAAGGAGAGACCTTTCATTAAATAATATAAGAATAAAAGATGGTGAAACACTTGTTCTTGCAGGTTTGATAAGAGAGAATGAAACACAACAGGTAACAAAAATCCCTGTTTTGGGTGACTTGCCTCTTGTAGGTGTATTCTTTAGAACATCTACTAACCAAAAATCAAAAGAAGAACTGGTTATTATGATTACACCTCATATTGTTTATTCATCTGAAGATATAGCTAATATAAAGCCTGTAGACTTATAATATAAATAAAAATGACCAATGATTTACTAGATAAATTAATTAAAAAGATAAACTTTGAGCATGCAAATAACTTTGAACTTGCAGTTGCCAAAGAGTACTCTTTTGTTCCGATAAATGTTCAGGGCGACTCCTTCTTTGTCGCGGTGTCGCCCGATGCTGACAAAGAGAAAATCATCGAGTATGTTAAGCCAATAGTTGATAAGAAGATCGAGTTTATTTTTTTATCAAAACAAAACTTTGATACACTCTTTGATGCTTTCTTAAAAAAGTTCTCCTCAAGATTCGGCAGTGTACTCTCGGGTGAGTTTGAAAATGATCCCTTTGCAAGTGTCGAGTTTGAAGGCAGAAAAGAATTTAATAATATAAATAAAGACAGCCAAGCAGATTCTGTTGATGACGACAATGTTGTTGATATTGACATTGACGATGAGACTGAGCTCGATGATGATGAATTGGACTTGTCAGCAGATGATACTGATGAAGAAGAATTAAATGTTGATGATAATGCTTTAGAACTTTCAGATTCCGATGAGAGCAGTCCAATTAATGATAAATCACAGGATAAAAAATCGGAAAAACCTGAAGAAAAAGTGCGTGGCAATATTAACGCCGTTGATTCGCCAACTACAAAAAAAATCGGTGAGATATTAATTGAAGAAGGGCTTATTAACAATAAGCAGCTTACAATGGCGCTTGCTGAGGCTAAAGTTCTGGGTATCCCATTAGGTTCAGTTCTTGTCAAAATGGGCTTTATAACAATTAAAGAATTAAAAGAAGCGCTTGGTGCTCAGATGGGTGTTAAGCTTGCAACAGCTGAGCAACTAAAAGCATTACCAACTGCAATTTCTATACTGCCCGAGGATTTTGTCCGAGAAAACAAGGTTATACCGCTTAGTATGACCGACAAATCCCTTGTTGTGGGTATGGTTGACCCCGGTAATTCTAAAACGATTAATGAAATTGTTTACCAGACAGGGTTAAAACCTACGGTAATTATGGTTACCCACTATGAGTATGAGGCGTTTTTACAAACTTACTATGAAAACGAGCGTGAAGCTGCTAATAAAATGTTGCGCGAAATTGAGAGTGAGCGTGTAGAAACTTCAAATGACGATTCTCTCTGGGATCAAGTAGAAAATGAAATTCAGGATACATCGGGTAATGTTGCAAAATTTGCTAATAAAATAGTAACGCTTGCAATTGACCAGCATGCATCTGACATACATATTGAGCCACGTTTGGTAGGTTATGTTGTGCGTTTTCGTATCGACGGTACACTAAGAGAGGTTTTAAAAATCCCTGCCAAGGTTGATTCTGCTGTTGTTTCGCGTTTTAAAGTTTTAGCACGTATGAATATCGCTGAACATAGACGTGCACAAGATGGTAACTTTTCAATTAAGTATAAGCGTAATCAGCATGATTTTCGTGTAAATACGTTGCCTGTTGGTAATAAGGAAAAAATGGTTATCAGGATTCTTGCGCCTGCAATAACTGATACAAACAACGATAAAGAAATTAAAATTGACGGTATTTCGCCAGATGATAAGAAAAAGATTGAATATCTTATTTCTTTGCCAAATGGTATTGTGCTTACTTCTGGTCCTACCGGTTCAGGTAAAACTACTACACTGTATTCTTTGATAAGGACATTAAATTCAGAGGATGTAAACATTACAACAATCGAAGATCCTATTGAAATAAAAATGGACGGCGTTAACCAGTCTGCCGTAAACCCAAAAGCAGGTATTACATTTGCAAACTGTTTGCGTGCAATTTTAAGACAAGACCCTGATATTATACTTGTTGGTGAGATTCGTGACTTTGAAACTTTGGAGGTTGCAATTTCAGCATCTCTGACAGGTCACTTAGTTTTAAGTACTATTCACACAAATTCGGCTGCTGCAACAATTACAAGACTTATTGAGATGGGTGCAAAAGATTACCTTATCTCATCTACAGTTACCGGTGTTTTGGCCCAAAGACTTGTTAAAAAACTTTGCCCTGAATGTAAAGAAGCTTATAAGCCTACTCTGGAGGAGGCAAGAAAAATCTTAACAGATCCTCAAGATATTAAGCGTTTAACAGAGGCTACAATTTATAAAGCACGTGGCTGCCCGTATTGTAATAATACCGGTTATTATGGGCGTACCGGTGTGTTTGAAATTATGTTGATTAACAAAGAGATGAAAAAAATGATAGCTCAGCGTGCACATGATGTAGAACTTGAGGATTATGCCATAAAGCATGGCATGAAAACTTTAAAAATGTCATGTCTGGAGCATATTTTAAACGGTGTTACTACTATAGACGAGTTTGTAAGAATTCTCGGTCTTGCAAGTGAACAGTAGAGGTATAGATGCCAACATTTTCTTACATTGCATTAAAAAATAACAAAGATATTGTCAAAGGTAAAGTAGACGCCCTAAATGTAAGGGCTGCGCGTGATGCGGTCAAAAAGATGGGGCTTTTGCCTACAAAAATTACCGATGACTCAATTTCGGATAAAAGTACGCATAATCCTGCTGCACAGAATATATCTGTGCATAAAATAGGGTCATTTTCCCTAAAGGATAAAATTGAATTTACTCAAACGTTGCAAATACTTACATCAACAGGTATTCCAATTATTGAAACACTTGTGTTTTTAGAGAATAACGCTGAGTCAAAATCGATTCGTGCGGTTGCCCATGAATTAAGAAGAAACATTATAGCAGGAGGTCTTACCCTTGCAGAAACTCTTGAAAAGCACAGGCGAATTTTTGGCAGAGTCTATGTCGGTCTGGTAAAAGCCGGTGAGGACTCCGGTGAACTTGATAAGACACTGACTCGTATGTTAGAGTTGTTAAAAAAACAAGAAGACATCAAAAGTAAGGTAATTGGGGCACTTATTTACCCTGTGTTTGTCATCTTGTTAGCATGTGCTGTTGTAACGGTTATGCTCGTCTTTGTTTTCCCTGCTTTTAAGGATATGTTTGATACACTTGGTCGTGAGTTGCCGATTACAACACAAATATGTATGTCTTTAGGACTTTTTATCAGAAAGTTTTGGTTTGTCCCTATTGTTGCCTTGATATTTTTGGCAATTGCGGTTAAGCAAATTCTTTCAAATGATGTCACAAAACGTCCTGTTGATAATGTTTTGTTACAGGTACCTTTATTGTCCGATTTGTTAAAGTTTGCTAACTATTCAAACTTTCTTGCGGTTTTGCAAGTTGCTTATGAAGCGGGTATTCCGATTGTTGATTGCTTGTACCTTGCTAATATGACGCTTGATAACCTTGTTTTAAAAGATACTATATTTGCTGCTACAACAAAAGTGCAACAGGGTACACATTTATCAGTTGCGCTTCGTGCTTCAAATTATATACCAAGTATGATGACTTTTATGATAGCAACGGGTGAACAATCAGGTCGTTTGGGTGAATTGCTTCATCACTGTACTACATTTATTGACCAGAAGCTCGACGCAATAATTGACAAATTTACAAAGTTGGTAGAACCTGCAATGCTTATCTTTATCGGTGGTATTGTGCTGTTCTTGGCATTATCTCTGTATATGCCGCTTTTCGCCGCTTACGGCTAGAGCACCTGCGAAATAAATTTTTTACGTGGCTTGTGCCACGTTAAAATTTATGAGCAGGCATAGGTGTGTGAGCCCGAACGGGAAGGCGAGAGCCTTGCCGATAGGTTAAAACCGTTCCACTTTAAGAAATAAATTTTTTACGTGGCTTGTGCCACACTAAAATTTATGAGCAGGCAGCGTGAGCCGGTGCGATAGTGAGCTTTTGAAAAAAGCGAACGCGCACTACGCTGCGTAAGCCGGTGCGATACGCACTACGGCGTGTTAAAAATGTGCCTTGCCGATAGGTTAAAACCGTTCCACTTTAAGAAATAAATTTTTTACGTGGCTTGTGCCACACTAAAATTTATGAGCAGGCAGCGTGAGCCGGTGCGATAGTGTTTTGTGAATTATGTGTTTAGTTTTGCGTTTATTTATATTCTTTTTATGTTATTATCTACTTGTAATGTAATTTAAGGAGTTATAAAATGAGCAGAAGACCTATTATTGCAGGCAACTGGAAAATGCACAACAACCGCGCGCAAAGCGAGGAGCTTATTTGCGGCATAAAAGATGCCATTAAAGACATCGACAAAGATTTACTTCCTGAAGTTGTTGTAGCACCTGTTTTTACGTCGCTTGATATTGTTTCAAAAAATATTAGCGATTGCGCATGTGGTAAAATCCAACTTGCGGCTCAGAACTGCTATTTTGAGCCTAAGGGTGCTTTTACGGGCGAAATTTCAATTGATATGATCAAGGATTTTGATGCAAAATTTATTATTATTGGTCACTCTGAACGTCGCCAAATTTTCGGAGAATCTGATGAATTGATTAACAAGAAAGCTATTGCTATAATTGAAGCGGGTCTTACTCCTATTATCTGTTGCGGTGAAACTCTTGAACAGCGTGAACTTGGTGTTACAGATTCTCATATAGCTTCTCAAATTGTAAAAGCTCTTGAAAACGTTAAGCCTGCTGATGTGGCTAATGTTGTTATCGCTTATGAACCCATTTGGGCCATTGGTACAGGAAAAACTTGCGATAGCGTTGAAGCAAACAGAGTTATTAAAGTTATAAGAACAACTCTTGCACAAATTGCGGGCAAGGATAATGCTGATAAAGTAAGAATCTTATATGGCGGTTCTGTAAAACCTGAAACAATTAAAGAGCAAATGGCTCAGTCGGATATAGATGGCGCCCTTGTTGGTGGTGCAAGTCTTAAAGCTGACAGTTTCGCTCAAATTATAAAAGGTGCAATGAAATAATTATCTAATAATGATTTAATACCCTTTTTCTATTGGAAAAGGGTATTTTTTATTTAGAAATTACAAAGACTGCTTCTTCTGTAAAAAAATTTGTAATTGTTCTGATTAATATTCCGCTCCTTGCCTTATTTCTTGTAAGATAAATTGATTCTTCAATTTTTATATTTCTTTTTTTGCAAAATTCAAAAAAATCATTTATGGTTAGCAAGTGTATGTTGGGTGTATTGTACCATTCATATGGAAGAGCCTTGCTTTTTGGCATTTTGCCTTTAAAGAACAAGTAAAACCTTATTTTCCAATATGCAAAATTTGGGAAGCTGACTATAGAACGCTTTGAAACTCTCAGCATCTCCTCTACTACGTATTGCGGGTTTGTTGTAGATTGCAATGTTTGGTTTAATATTGCATAATCAAAGCTCTTATCGGGAAATTGTTTCAATCCCTCATCAAGGTCACCTTGTATAATACTTAAACCTTTTTTTAATGACTCTATTACACATTTTTCATCAATTTCTACTCCAACACCTTTTGCGTGTTTTTTGTCAACAAGCATTTTAAACAATGTCCCGTCGCCACAGCCAAGATCTAAAATTTTTGAATTATCTTTCACAAGTTCAATAATTGCACTGTAGTTTAACATTTTAACCCTTCAAAAAACTTTCTATTATTTTAGTTTGTTTTTCCCATTCAATTAAAAATGCGTCATGCCCACAGCTGCTTTTTAACTCCACAAAGGAAACTTCTTTATTAATGTGGATAAGGGCATCAACCATAATTTTTGCCTGTTGTGTTGAAAAAAGCCAATCTGATGAGAATGATATTATTAAAAATCTTGATTTTGTATTTTTAAGTGCACCTTCAAGTGAACCGTATTTTTTCGCGGGGTCGTAGTAATCAACAGCCTTTGTTATGTACAGATAGCTGTTTGCGTCGAATCTGTCTACAAATACTCTTCCTTGATGTTCCAAGTAGCTTTCAACTTCAAAATCTACACCAAAATCAAACGAAGGTTTGTCTTTAAAATCTCTACCAAATTTGTTGTGCATTGCTTCTTCGCACAAGTAAGTTATGTGGCCTATCATGCGAGCTATACTCAAGCCTCTTTCAGGGTGTTGTTTGTTATAATAATTGCCGTTATTGAAATTTTTGTCTGAAATTATTGCGTTTCTGCCTACAGCGTTAAAGGCAATTCCTTGAGCTGTAAGTCTTGGTGTGCATGCGATTATAATTGTCGACTTCACCATATCGGGGTACTCTATGCTCCACTCAAGAGCTTGCATACCACCCATTGAACCACCTACGACAATTAGTTTTTTTACCCCTAAATAATCTATTAGCTCTTTTTGCACTTTTACCATGTCGTTTACCGTAATAACGGGGAAATCAAGTGCATATTCTTTTCCTGTATGAGGGTTTATCGAACTTGGACCTGTTGTACCCTTGCAACCACCAAGTACATTTGAACAAATGACAAAAAATCTTTTTGTGTCAAATGCTTTATTGTCACCAATCATTGTGTCCCACCAGCCGGGTTTTTTGTCATCTAATGAGTTGTAGTGTGCAGCATGTGCGTCTGCCGTTAGAGCATGTAGGATTAAAATTGCATTGTCGCCGTTTTTGTTCAGTTTTCCGTAAGTTTCATATGCGACTTGGATATTTTCCAATTCTTTTTCGCACTCAAGTTTAATTGGTTTATCGATTTTATAAAACTTTGTTTCAACTATAATTTTTTCTTCCATACTTTTGAATTTTATCACATCAACTAAAGTTTATCTTTATGTAAACTTTAGTATAGATTTTGTAAAAATTACAAAAGTTTTTCAAAAATGTGCCGATAGTATAATTACAAACAAACACGCATAGGAATTTTATATGGAAAACTTTACAAATCAAAAAAGTGAAGGTCGAGATTCTGGAGTTTCTATTTACTCTCGTTCAATTAATCTTCTTGATGATGATCCCCTTGAGGAAATTTTTGCGCTTAATCTCGGTGATTTTTTGACTGAACATCTTATAAACCCTGAACTTGCGCATAAAATAGGTGATAAGGTGCGAGATAAAAATGAAAGCCTAAAAGAACAGTTAAAAGAACTTGTTTCGATTTATTCAATAGATAAGACTTTGTCACTTTTGGGATTTAAAAATGATGAAGATTATGTTATTTATAATTCTATAGCGAAGACCATTAAGCTTATGCTCTCGCTTGAAGGGTGCAATATTTATCTTTGCAAAAAGGGTGAGCCCTTAAAACTTTGTGGCAACAGTGAAGATAATATATACTCTAATGTAGAGGATTATATTCTAGATTGCCACAAGCAAGAAAAGGATATTGTTTTTGTGCGCGACGGAAAACAAATAAGCGTTTTCCCCATGAAAAATAACTTTGAGTGCATTGGCTCAATAGAGATTATAAGAAATATCCAAAAACCTTTGGAGGAACAATTTGTCCAACTTATAAAAATAACCGCAGGGCTTTTTGTGACATCTCTTGGTTTGCAAAAACTGATTGACGAAGTAAACAGGTTGATAGCGCAAAAAGTTGTTTCAACAAGTGAGCTTCAAAATGTTCGAGCTCAGCTTACGGCAATTATTGGCGATCTGGGTGATCAACAACAAGCTTTTGTAGAAAAATTAGCTTATGCGGTTGACTGCAAAGGTAAGTATGAATACAACCACTCAAGAAGAACTGCAGAGCTCTCAAGAGAGATTTGTCATTATCTTGAATTAAATGAAAAAACAACAGACTTAATATATTATGCAGGTCTTTTGCAAAATATAGGTAAAATTACCATAAGTGATGACCTGTTCTCTAAAAAAGACAGACTTACAAAACAAGAGTGGGAAAAGTTGCAAGACCATCCAAATGCCGGTGTTAGTCTTTTAATGAATATAAACTTTATGTCTGAGGTTGTTCCATATATACACTATCAGCGCGAACGTTGGAACGGCAAGGGTACGCCTGAAGGGCTAAATGGTCACTCTATTCCCTTTGGCTCAAGGATAATTGCAGTAGCAGATGCTTACTGTGCCCTTATGGAAGATAGGGTTCAAAGAAAGGCTTTGAGCAATAAAGAAGCTCTTGAAGTGTTAAAAAGTGAGAGCGGAACAAAGTGGGACCCTGTGGTCGTAGACGCACTTGTTAAGCTAAAATCATAAGTTTTATGCATAAGTCAAAAAGTTAGACAGCTCCCTTATTCAAGGGAGTTTTTATTATCTTTTTTGATTTTTATTTCTGTGTGCGCGGTACCCGTAGGCAAAGTATATCATAACGCCGATTATTATCCAGATTGGGAATAAAACCGATGAAGTTTTAAGGGTTTTGAGTGAAAAAATAATCAGTCCGCCGCAAAAAACAATGCCCAAAATCGGAAACAAAGGGACAAATGGTACCTTAAAGGGTCTTTTTCTGTCAGGATCGGTTTTTCTTAATATTAGAACAATTATGCAAATTATGATAAAAGATGTAAATGTGCCAAAATTACACAATTCTGCCGAGATGTTTAGGTCCATAAACAAAGAGCCTATAATAACCACAAGTCCGCAAACCCAAGTTAAAAGATTTGGCACTCTTGTTTTTCTGTTAACCGCTCTTAAATTTCTCGGTAAAAATTTATCGCGGCTCATGGCATAAAGTATTCTGACCGTACCAAGCTGATATACGAGCAAAACGGAAGTCAGTCCTGCAATTGCTCCTGCGGATATGAACCCTGCAAACCAGTCTTTGCCCACATGATGCATCGCATGGGCAATAGGTGCTTGAATGTCAATCAATTTATAAGGTACCATTCCTGTAAGTACAAGAGCAACACCTATGTATAAAACAGTACAAATGCACAATGTGCCTAAAATACCTATAGGAATATCTTTTTGCGGGTTTTTTGTTTCCTCTGCAGTTGTTGATATGGCGTCAAATCCTATATAGGCAAAGAAAATCAAAAATGCACCCATTACAACCCCTGAAAAACCGTTTGGCATAAAAGGTGTCCAATTTTCCGGCTGCACATAGTTTGCACCGACAACAATAAAAGTCGAAATTATAAAAAGATTTATCGCAACCATAACCCCTGCAAAGCGCGTAGATTCCCTGACGCCTTTTACAAGTATCAGGGTCAAAATTACCACTATAAAAATTGCCGGAAGATTTATTGCAAAAGGTATTTTATCAAATAAAAAGGGAACTTTATCGTGAACATCAAAGCCATACTTGTCACACATTATTGTAATGGAGCGAAAGTCGTTTCTGAGCCATATAGGGAAATTTGTTATAAAGTCGGGCAAAACATGTTTAAAGCCTTTTAAAAATTGTGCAAAATACCCGCTCCATGCGCTTGCAATTGTGATATTGCCAATGGCATACTCAAGCATTAAAATCCATCCTACAAGCCAAGCCATAAACTCGCCCATAGTAACATATGTGTATGTATACGCCGAGCCTGCAATGGGTATCATAGCGGCTATTTCAGAATAGCAAAGTGCTGAAAATATACTTGCTATTGCAGCCAATACCATAGAAAGTATAATTGCAGGGCCTGCGCCTGCCCCTTCGGGTCCTCCTACAATTGCGCTGCCGATTATTGTAAAAATACCGGTACCTACAACGGCGCCTATGCCCAGAATTATAAGGTCAAATGCACTTAGTGTTTTTTTTAATTCAGACTTTTTGGCAGTTTCAACTACCTCGTCAATAGATTTTTTTTCAAGTAAATTTGATATGAAGCCTTTTAGCCATTTGGTATTTAACGCGTTATTTTTCATTATTTTCTGTTTTTCTTTGCTTTTTGTAGCCGTATGTAAGGTAGATTGCAATTCCTATTATGAGCCACAGCGGGAAAAGGAATCTTGATGTGGTTAAAAATTGCATGGAGTATATCATAAGCCCTCCACAGCAAACAATTCCAAGTATTGGAAACAGCGGAGAAAAAGGAACTCTAAAAGGTCTTTCCCTTTTTGGGTCTGTTTTTCTTAGAATTAATACCGCAACGCAGACTATTATAAATGAAGTGAATGTCCCAAAGTTACACAATTCCGCTGCTGTTGAAATATTTAAAAACAGTGAACCAAAAATGCAGATTAGTGCTGTCATAATTGTTATAACATGAGGGGTTTTGTATTTTTTATGAACGGTTTTTAATATTGAGGGCAAGTAATTATCGCGACTCATTGCAAATAATATTCTTGTGCCGGCAAGCATAAGTACCAGCAAAACGGAAGTTAAACCCGTAAGAGCGCCCAGAGATATTAAGCCTGCAACCCAATCTTGACCTGCTAATCGCATAGCATGTGCAATAGGGGCGTGTGCGTCAATTTGATTAATTGGCACCATGCCTGTAAGTACTATTGCTACAAGTACATATATAATTGTACAAACGGCAAGCGAGCCTATAATACCTATCGGGAGGTTTTTTTGCGGATTTTTTGTTTCTTCTGCAGCGGTCGCTATGGCGTCAAATCCTATATAGGCAAAGAAAATTATAAAAGCACCCATAAAAATGCCTTCAAAACCGTTAGGGGCAAATGGTACCCAGTTTTCAGGCTTAACGTAAAAAGCGCCGGTTATAACAAAAAGGGCTATGACGGCAAGTTTTATTACAACCATAAGACCTGCCATATTTGTCGATTCTTTAATCCCCCTGATTAATATTGCAGCCATTAAAATTGTAATTAAAAGCGCAGGAAGGTTGAAAGCGACAGGTATACCCGCAATTGTCGGAATAACTCCTGTTGGGTCTATCCCCTCTTTTGCAAGTGCGCTTATTGCGCTTGAATAGTCATTTACAAGCCATACAGGCGGATTTGTAAGCCATGAAGGTAAAAAAGGAAATCCTTTTAAAAATTGTATCAAATAACCGCTCCAAGCATTTGCAACTGCAATGTAGCCGACTAAGTACTCTAACATTAATACCCAGCCGACAATCCAAGCCAAAAACTCGCCCATTGTAGCGTATGTATAAAGATAAGCCGAACCTGCAACAGGTATCATTGAAGCAAATTCACTGTAGCACATTGCAGAAAATACACATGCTAAAGATGCTAAAACCATTGATATAACAAGTGCAGGACCTGCTCCTGCGCTTTGCGGTGAGCCTGCTGCGGCAATACCCACAACGGTAAAAATCCCTGAGCCTATTATAGCCCCTACGCCCAATACTATCAAATCAAAAGCACCAAGTGTTTTTTCCAAACCACCTTTGTTGGCACTTTCAATCATTTCGTCGGGGTTCTTTGTTTTAAATAAATTTTTTACAAACCTGCCGATAGCTCCGACTTCAAGCTTTTCATTGCACGCACTGTGCAAGTTGTTGTTAATCTCTTTCATCTTTTAATGATTTTTCCTATCTACTTTTTAAGTAAAGGAAAACCAAGGCTCTCCCTTTGTTTTACGTATAATTTGGCAACTTCAGCCGCCATTGTTCTTACTCTGTTAATATAGTTTACTCTCTCGTCTTTTGAAATAACACCTCTGGCGTCGAGTAAATTAAAGGTATGAGAGCATTTTAGCACCCAATCGTAAGCGGGTAAAACTATTCCTGCTTCGATACAAGAAAATGCTTCAGCTTCACACAAATCAAACATCTTGAATAACCTGTCAGCATTGGAATATTCAAAATTATATTTTGATTGTTCTATTTCGTTTTGCAGATATATATCGCCATATTTAAGCTTTTTGTTCCACATAACATCAAACACTGAGTTTACGTTTTGCAAATACATTGCAATACGCTCTAAACCGTAGGTTATCTCAAGTGCCACAGGTTTTACCTCAAGCCCGCCGACTTGTTGAAAGTATGTAAATTGTGTAATTTCCATACCATCAAGCCAAACTTCCCAACCGACACCTGCTGCCCCTAAAGTGGGACTTTCCCAGTTATCTTCCACAAATCTCACATCATGTTTAGACAGGTCTATTCCAATTGCTTCAAGCGACTTTAAATAAATGTCCTGAGCATTATCGGGTGAGGGTTTTAAGATTACCTGATACTGGAAATAGTGTCCTAAGCGATTTGGGTTTTCACCGTATCTTGCATCTGTCGGACGTCTGCATGGTTCAATCATTGCAACACTATACGGTTCAGGGCCCAAAGACCTTAAAAATGTTGCAGGGTTCATAGTTGATGCACCCTTTTCTATATCATAGGGTTGTTGAATGATACAGCCGTTATCTGACCAATATTTTGATAAATTTAGTGCAAGTTCTTGAAATGTTAAAGCCATAGTTTAAATTCTATTACAAGGGTAAAAATTACGCAAATAAAGATTTTATAAAACGAGGGCTTTGTCGAGTTATGCCCTCGTTTTGCCGTATTTACAGGTTTTTGTTATCGTAGTCAATTCTGCCGATTAATTTGTTCAACCTTTTTGCTACATCTTTAAATTGTTCTATGCTCAAGCTTTGAGCACCGTCAGAAGATGCGTGATCGGGATCGTGATGAACCTCAATCATAAGCCCATGGGCTCCTGCGATAAGTGCTGCCTTGCCCATTGGTTCAATCAAATAGCGTTTGCCCGTACCATGTGAAGGATCTACAATAATCGGTAAATGAGAGTATTTTCTTATTATCGGCACTGCGGCTATATCAAGAGTATTTCTTGTAAAGTCGTTATCAATACCTTTTATGCCTCTTTCGCACAGAATTACGTTGGGGTTGCCGTTGTATACAACATATTCGGCAGCAAGTAAAAATTCTCTTATGGTTGCAGCAGGGCCTCTTTTAATCATAACGGGTTTATCTATTTTACCCAAGGCTTTTAGCATTTTAAAGTTTTGCATATTTCTTGCGCCAACTTGTAAAACGTCTGCATATTTAGATACAAGCGGTATGTCCATTGTGTCCATAATTTCTGTTACAACCAAAAGCCCTGTATCTTTCCTTGCTTGAGCCAAATATTCAAGACCTTTTTCTTCAAGCCCTTGAAAATCGTAAGGCGAAGTTCTCGGTTTAAAAGCACCGCCCCTTAAAAACTGACAGCCCATTTCTCTTGCTGCCTGTGCAACTTTTAAAAGTCCTTCGTAGTCTTTTTCAACGCTGCATGGGCCTGCCATAATAACAGGTCTTTCAAGTCCGCCAATTTTGACTCCGTTTTTAAATTCAATTATCGTATCTTCTTCTTTTGTGCTTCTTGAAACAAGTTTATAGGGCTCTTGAATGATTTTTATTTCATGAACACCGTCAATTGCATTTATGCTTGTAGGGTTTAATTTTGATTTATCACCAAGTACCGCAACAACCGTTAAGTGTTCGCCTCTGTTTATATTAACTCTTAATCCTTTTGATTGGATGTAGTCGACAACTTTGTTGATTTGGTCTTCCGTTGCCTTTGGTTCCATTACGACAATCATTTTTATACTCCAACTTAGTACTCTAACACAAAAATTAAAGCACAAAAGTTTAATTTTTGTGAAACTTTTGTGCTTTTAATGTTTATAAAACTTATTATTTTATTTAATCGTCGTCATCTTCTTCTTTGTCGTCGTCATCTTTTTGTGTATGTGTTTCTGTTTGTTGAGTTTTATTTTCCTGCTGCGTTTGTTGGGTATTTTGTTTGTTAGTATTTGCAGCGTTTGCCATTTTGTCTTTTACGATTTTAACAATCTTGCCTGCAACCGGAACCATAAGGACGGTAACAAGGAATCTTACAACAAATGCAAAGATAGTCAGGGATTTTGCTTTTTCGACGCATTTTGTATAATCTTTTAATCCTTTTCTGAATTCTCTTGAATTTAGAATGTCTTTTGCAAGTTCTTGTATTTCTTTTTCGTTTTTATTGAGGACTTCAGGCGCTCTTTTGATTACTTCATCAAGAACTTCTCTGCCTTTTTGTTGATAAAATGCTCCTTTTACTCTATCTAATACAACGTCGCTTCCTTTATCGATTAGGGCGGCCATAATTGTTGACACGATTGTTACCGTAATATTGTTTATCATAAGGGGCATTTTGCGTTCTTCTTCAATCTTTTCGGATTTTCTTGTGTTGTTGACATAGAAGAAAGTTATCGCAAAAGACGCTAAATCAGCCATTCTTGCGGATAGTTTTTTAAAGTTTGTACCAAGCGTTTCAATAATATTTTTTGACAATTTTGTATTGCTTAGGGTTCCTATTCCATCAGCAATTCTGTCGGTAACTTTATCATAAAAAGGACTCATTACTTCTTCTGCCTTCTTAGAGCCCTTGACGCTTATGGTTTCAAGCACATCGCTTATTGAAGATGTGATTGTGTCCTGTAATTTTTGAGGGTATTTCGCCAAAGACGCGCTTGCACCTTTAAAGTTTGCGTTGTTATTTTGCGGGTTTACGGGCGCTATTCTCATTTTGTAATACCTCCCATAAATTTACTGTATACTTGTTCATTGGGACCAAATTCAAGGAGTTTTTCCTGTGTTGTGTTTACCATTTGTTCTTCTTTTGGTTCTTTTTTATCTCTTTTAAATAAAAAGTTTAAAAGGTAGGGCATAAAGGCAATTGTAATTTTTGCTTTTGTAGGTGTAATAGCCATATCAGCTGCTTTTTTATAAAATGTGGAATAAGCGTCAGCCAAGTCGCCCGCTCTTAATTTTTTGCCGTTTTTTGCAACTTTTAATACTTCTTCGCCAAATTCATTAGGGTCGATAAGTTTTATATATTCAGGATCTTTTATATATTTGGGAAGATTTTTTGTAACTTTTTTAACGCCTTTTGAAACAGGGGTTAGTATTAATGTTGAGAGCGCAAAGCCCGTTACTGCGGCTACAAAGTTTTTTGTTGCCGCCGCCTGCTTGTCTTCTTCGGGAGCTCCTGGCATTGCAAGTACGCATATCGGTTTTAAAAGACCTGCAAGAAATATAGTAACAATGTTTTCAAAAAGAGCCTCGTTGTTTTTAACAAGCTCTAAAACCCATGCTACTTTTTTGCTGTTTAAGAAGTTTACTGCCCATTGTGGAGCATCTTTTACTCTTGCAAAATCCTTTCCACCTTCTTGTACAAGTTCTTTAAGGGCTTTGTTTACAATTTTTTGTGTTTCTAAACCTGCAGACCCGCCAAAGTTTACACTTTTAGCGGGTCTGTTTTTATCTGTACTTGTGTTTATGTTCACACTATTATTGTTGTCGTAATACATCGCGCCTTGCTTGGCTCTATCTTTGCCACTGTGTATATGCGGCGAAGAATTAAAAAAATGTGATGTTAAATGCTCGATTCTCATGGTACTAGTATAAAGCGAAAAAAAATTTTTTTTTGCTAGTATCGAATTATTGGTTTACAAAACTTAATAATTTACCAAAACGCCCTTGTGTTCTTGTTTTAATTTTTTGTTTATATAGTTTTCTAACTTATCAACTATAATTTTTTCTAAATTTATACCGTATAAAGAATTAATTTCTTTTATAAAAAAGCATGGACTCGTGATGTTAATTTCGATAATTTTTGAATCAATCGTATCCAGCCCTGCCATTATAACACCGTCTTGCTCCAGTTTTTTAGAAATTATATTTTCAATATTTTTTTCTTCTTTTGTAATGGCGCCGAATTTTAGATTTTTGTCACAATGTTCGTTAAATTTAAAATCGTCATTTGTGGCAACTTTTTGTACGCAATACTCAAGAATTTCTCCGCAAATGTAGATAAGTCTTTTATCGCCCTTTTTAATGCCTGATAAAAATTCTTGCACCATAACCGTTGTTTTTCCGTTTTCTGTTGCGGTATTTATTATTGTATTTGTGTTTTTGTCCCCATGGTACAAATAAAACACTCCGCTTGAGAAACAACGGTTTAGTGGTTTTATAACTATTTCATTATTTTCTTTTAAAAATTCTCTTATAAGATTAACATCCGATGTAACAATGTTCTTTGGTGCAATTGAGGGAAAATCGTTAATGTATAGTTTTTCATTTTTGTTTCTTATTGCATCTGGTGAATTTAAAATTAATGTCTTTTCACTCTTTACCATGCTTAATATATAAGTTGCGTTTATATAATTAATATCAACAGGGGGATCGGGTCTAAAGAATATTACATCAAAACCGTTTAAACAAATATTTTCTAAATTGTCTTGTTTATAGAGTTCATAGTCTTTAAAGTATGTTTTTGTACAAAAGCAAAAAGGCAGGGAGTCCTTTATGTTCAACATATTTTTGGTTGCAACAAAAACTTCATTTGAGCGCCTTAAAAACTCAATATTTAGCCAGAAATTTGTTACAAGTTTGTTGAACTCAAAATATTTGTATTCTAACTCATCTATAATAAAAAGTATTTTCATAGTATAAATTATATAATAAACAAAACAAACGATTTGAAAATATCAATTTGTATAGTATAATCTGGACTATGAAGAAATGTCCGTTTAAACTGGAACAATGCAACAGTGATTGTGCTTTGTTTGTTTCAAAAGAGGAGTTAAATGAGCTTGTTGTTAACAGACTAAAGGCAATAGGCGTGTATAGCGATAAGCTTGGCGGGTTATGCTCACTCAAGTCCATGGGACTTGCACAGTTGCGTTATATGTTTGAAAATACTACAGTATATAATAATAAAAATTAAGAAAGACAGACCAAATGCACAAAGAGATTTTAATAGAGGATTTTAAGAAAAAAATTGAAGAATCACCGCTTTGCGATGAAAATTACAGAGCACTTGCAAATATATATGTAGCCGATGAGGATTACGAAAACGCACTGAGTGTATATGAGAAATTGCTTGATAAATTTCCTGATGATTTACAGTCGCTTGTTAATGCGGGAAGTATTTATTTTTATAAGAAAAATTATGACAAAGCGATTGATAATTATTTGAAAGCATATAAGATTGACCCGCGCTCCTATGCGGTAAATTTTAATTTAGGTAATGTTTATGCTGAAGTCGGCAGTTTTTCAAATGCGCTAAAATATTATAATAACTCGCTTGAAATAAAACCTGAATGTGCAGATGTGTACAACGCAATCGGTTTTTTGTATCAGGATAATGGGGAATTGCAGGAAGCAAGAAGATACTACAGAAAAGCTTTAGATATTCAAGATGACTGTGCCGAATATAATATAAACCTTGCAAACATATACCAAAAAATGAACGATTTTGAGTCTGCGTGTGAGTATTACAAAAAGGCTTATGAGCTTGATAAATCTGATAAAAAAGCTTGCTTGTGTTTGGCAAATGCCTACGCGTCATTAGAAAATTTTAGTGAAGCTGAAGGGTATTTTGAAAGAACCACTCAAATGGATCCGAATTATTACCCCGCTTGGGTTTGCTGGGCAATTGCAAAAGCAGACGAAGGGGATTTGGATAAAGCTATTATATTGTTTAAGCACGCAATTGAGCTTGACGTTTCAAAACCTAACGCATACTTGTTGCTTGCAAACATATTGATAAATGAAAAGCGCTACAGCGAAGCAATTTCGCTTTATGAAAAAGCGTTAAATGTAACCGATAACAAAACAAAGATATATGTTCTTATGGCAAATGCATATATGATGTTGGATTCGCTTAAAGATGCGGCGAAGTACTATCGTCTTGCAATGAAAGAGGATCCTGATAACCTTGAAATAAAACTTATCTACACGGATATTGCCAATAATTATATATTAAAAAAGGTTGGTTAATATGCGTTCAAACGGTATAAGAGTCCAATTGATGGAGCGTATAATAAGCGCACTTTCATACATTACCTTTGGTATAGCAGGTGTTATATGGGTAATTGTGTCTTATGTGGCAAAAAACCGCATGTCCTCTTTTTGTTCATTTAACGTTTATCAATCGATATTTTTTTCTTTTTTCCTCTATATCTTGTCTTTAATATGTTCAATAGCTGCAGGACTTTTAAGCGCGGTACCTTTTTTGGGTAAACTTGTAAACGATTTTAATTTGTTTTTTACCCAAACGCCCATATATTTTGGCTACAGCTTGTGGGGCCTTGTGATTTTTGTTATAGTATGCTATCTCGCAATATTTTCATTGCTTGGTAAATACCCTTATTTACCTTTTATATCAGATGTAATCGGAACAAGTTTTAGGAGATAAAAAAATTAAAAAAATTATAACCGTATTATGTTTTTCTGTTTTTTCACTTGCAGCTTTCGCTCAAGACAGCCCTTATGCAAACCCTGAGTTTCAAGAGGTTTTAAAACATGATGCGTATGAACCCAATTATTTTACATTAATTTTCGGGCTTGTCTTTGTTATATTTTTGATTTATTTAACGGGATTTTTTTACCAAAAATTACTTGGGGTTAATTCAAAATTTAACAAGAAAACACTTGATTTGCCGGATGTAAACAAAGTTAAAATACTCTCTTGCACCTCATTGGGTCAGGGGAAAAATATATATGTAGTTCAAATAAATTCAAAAACTCTTGTATTGGGTGCAACTCAAAATCAGATAAATTTGCTTAGAGAATTTAGCGAGCAAGAAACGGAAAGTTATCTTAAAGAAATTGAATTATTTGAGGAAAATACCAATGGATAGATTTGTAAAAATAGGCAAATATAATGTGGGTGATTTGTCCCACTGTTTTATAATTGCGGAAATAGGGATAAATCATAACGGCGATATAAACCTTGCAAAGCGTCTTGTTAAACTTGCAAAAGACAATGGCTGTGATGCCGTTAAATTTCAAAAAAGAACGGTTGAGCTTGTATACTCTAAACACGAACTTGAAATGGAGCGTCCAAATCCTTTCGGTAATACAAACGGGGACTTAAAGCGCGGACTTGAGTTCAGCTATGAACAATATCAAGAAATTGACAAATATTGCAGAGAGCATGATATACTCTGGTTTGCGTCATGTTGGGATAAGAACTCCGTTGATTTTATTGACTCTTTTAATCCGCCATGTCATAAAATTGCCTCTGCCTCCTTAACTGATGATGAATTAATTTTGCATATTAAATCAAAAGGGCGACCAATACTTCTTGCTACAGGCATGAGTACTCAGGATGAAATTGACCATGCGCTTAGTATTTTAGGTATGGATAATCTTGTTTTAATGCACTGTACCTCTACTTATCCAAGTTTAGAATCCGAACTTAACTTAAATGTCATACCGAATTATATTAAGCGATATAGTTGCCCGATAGGCTACAGCGGTCATGAAAAAGGTGTTTTACCTTCTGTAATCGCTGCTTCCATGGGCGCATGTGCCATTGAGCGTCATATTACAACAGATAGAACGCTTTGGGGGTCTGATCATCCTGCAAGTCTTGAACCCGAAGGGTTAAGACGGCTTGTGCGTGATATAAGATTGTTAAACACTATAAAAGGCGACGGTAAAAAAGTTGTCTACGAGTCTGAATTGCCTATAATTAAAAAACTGAGAAAGGTAAAAAACAATGCTTAAATTGTCAAAAAATATAAAACTTTTTGCTTCTGATTTTGACGGAGTTTTTACAGACGGGTCTTTGTATTTGGATGAAGATTTAAAACAGGTTAAAAAGGTTAATTTTTCTGATATTATGGGTGTTTCAAGATTAATTAAAGCAGGGTACAAATTTGCAATCATTTCAGGTGAAACATCAAATATTTTAAATTATTTTAAAAATAAATTTAACATAGATGAAATCCATGGCGGAATAAGGCAAAAAGGAATTGTATTGAGCGAAATTATGCAAAAATACAATCTTAACTCCGATGAAGTTATTTATATGGGTGATGATGTAAATGATATTGCTGCTTTTGAGTGCGTAAAGTACCCGATAGCACCAAAAAATGCTAACCCCATAGTAAAAGTTTACCCGAATATTCAAATTACCGAAAATTCCGGCGGGGCAGGCGCGTTTCGTGAAGTTGTTGAAGCGCTTTTAAATTCATAGTAGAATTACTATCATGTTTAGATTTTTTCAAAAAATTTCAAAACAGGTGAATAAGCTCAACACTTTTGTGAATGACTATAAAAGTGTTGCAAAGGAAGTTTCTCTGCCTTCATATGCTTATGTGAACTGGGGTGCGCAACTTGCTGAATCGGGCAATGAAAAAGACGCGCTAGAAAAGTTTGAACAAAGTGCCCAGATGGTAAATTCAACCCCTGAGGCTTTTGTAAATCTTGGAATAATATTTGCAAGAAAAGGAGAGTTTGAGCAAGCAATAAAATATTTCAAAAAGGCGCTAAAAATTGATGATACCTATGCCAAGGCTTGGGCGCTGCTCGCAAGTGCATACAGTGAGGTTGATGAGGTTAGAGAGGCTAAAAAAGCTTTTAAAATTTCTCTAAAATTTGATAAAAGAAATTTTCATACATATCTTAATCAGGGGATATTTTTTGCAAAAATCGGTGAAACTCAAGAAGCCCTCTCGAGTTTAAAAAATGCTTATTTACTAAATCCAAATGAAGCGCAAAGCGTTTTTTTGTCAGGCATTTTGTATTCTCAGGCTGCCGATTATGGCAATGCAATTAAAATGTTTAAGCTTGCGATAAATATTTCTCCTTTTCATTCTGAAGCACTTTATCATCTTGCATATTGTTATTTTCAGCAAAAAAACTATGAAACTGCAATAGGTTACGCAAAAAAATCAAGAAGCGCAAATCCAACCAAAATTGAAAATTATACAATTATGGCAGAGAGCTATATGGCGCTTGAAAATAAAGACGAGTGCTTTAAAATATATGATGAGGCTAAAAAAGCGGGTCTTGATTCATACAAACTCTCATATTCAAAGGGTATTTGCTATCAGGCTTTTGATATGTGGGAGGAAGCTATTCACATATTTAAGACTTTAAATCAACTGGATGACAGTAATGTTGCCTCGCATTATGCACTTTCCTTGTCTTATTTAAAGCTGGATAAAAAAGAAGAAGCAAATAAAGAACTCTTAAAGGTACTTGAGCTTGACCCAAAGCACACTGTTTGCATGTTTAATCTTGCTCAACTCTACTTAAAAGAAAAAAAATGTGACGACGCAATTTTTTGGTACAAAAAATTGCTTGCAGCTGATGCAAAATTTGTAAGCGCATATTTTGGAATTGCCTGTGCATATCAGCTTAAAGGAGATATGCAAAATGCAATTAAGTATTGGGAGAGGGCGTATGAGTATGACAATAAAAATATAGGAGCTCTTTTAAATCTTGCAAATGCGTATTTGTCCCAAAATGATTTACAAATGGCTCTCAGAAAGGCAAGAAGCGCTTATCTTGTTGACAAGAAAAATCCTGATGTTGTTATGACATATGCTATTATACTCCTTAGGGGAGATAACATATACGACGCTATGGAAAAATTCACAGAGGTGCTTGAATTAAAACCTGATTTTGTTCCTGCAAGATTTGCTTTAATTGAGTGCAAAATAAAAACAAATAAACCAAAAGAGGCGATGGCGGAGCTTGAGAAATACAGAGATGAATACGGGCAAAAAAGAGAATTTGTTATGCTAAATCTCCTTGCATATTTAAAAATTGACGAGATGGAGCAAAACAATTATTTATCTGGTCAAATTTTAGATATTTGTGATAAAATATTAAGTACTTATGGAGAGGACTCTTGGGTACAAAGCGTAAAAGAAGAATTTGAAAAGAAGCAAAACAACGCAGAATGTGAAGGATAAAAATGGGAATTGTAGTACAAAAGTTTGGCGGTACATCGGTTGCAGACAGTGAAAAAATAAAAAACGTTGCAGATGCGGTAATAAAAGAAAAATTAAACGGAAACAAGGTTATTGTTGTTGTTTCCGCGATGGGTCATACAACCGACAATTTAATAAAACTTTCAAAAGAAATTACGACAACTCCGCCCGAGCGTGAAATGGATATGCTTTTGTCAACAGGAGAGCAGGTGTCAATGGCCCTGCTTGCTATGGCAATAAATCAAAAAGGACATAAAGCTGTCAGTTTAAATGCAATGCAGGTGGGTATCATGACAGAGCCCAACCACACAAGAGCAAGAATAATTGATATTAAACACAACAGGGTAAATTCTCATCTTGATAAAGGCGAAATTGTTATTATTGCAGGTTTCCAAGGTATTACGGAAGACGGTGAAATAACTACTCTTGGCAGGGGTGGTTCCGATACATCAGCAGTTGCGCTTGCGGCGGCATTTAAAGCTGACAGGTGTGACATATATTCTGATGTTGAGGGTGTTTATACAACAGACCCCAGAGTTGTACCTACCGCGCAAAAGTTGGATGTTATTTCCTATGAAGAAATGTTGGAACTTGCAAGAGTGGGGGCAAATGTTCTTCATCCCCGTTCTGTTGAAACCGCAAAACTTTGCGGCGTGCCGATGAGGGTGCGCAGCTCTTTTAAACTCGATGATTTAGGAACACTTATAATAGGAGTAGATAAAATGGAATTGCATAAACCTGTAACAGGGCTGGCATGTGACAGTTCTCAAGTAAGAATAGTAATTTGTGATGTCCCCGATAAACCCGGTAATGCAGGCAGATTGTTCAGCTTACTTGCAAATAAAGGTTTAAGCGTTGATATGATTATTCAATCTTATGCAAGAAGTTCAAACAATACAAATGATATTGCCTTCACAATTGACAAAACAGACTTGTCAAAATTTAACGAAGTTGTCGGAGAATTGAAAGAAGAATTAAAGCCAAGCAATTTCCACATAGACGAGGATATTGCAAAAGTTTCAATAGTTGGCGCAGGCATGATAGACAGGCCCGGTATTGCTGCAAAAATGTTTGAAACGCTTGCTCAATTGGGTATAAATATTAAAATGATTTCTACATCTGAAATTAAAATCAGCTGTCTTGTTGAAAAATCACGTGCAAAAGAGGCCGTTGTGGCACTTTGCAATGTTTTTGAGCTGGATGGCGCTGCTGTTGCCGATGTAAAGGGCGACTTGCCTGTTTAGATGTTTAAACTTATTTGCGGACTGGGAAATTTGGATATTGAAAACATAAAAGCCCTTGTTAAGCTTTATGCAAAAGCAGGGGCTTGGATGTTTGACGTTTCTCCTTTTGCACTTTGGGCACTTAACGAGGCAATTGCGGAAGAAAACCTCAATCCTGATAATTTTAAATATTGCGTTTCAATCCCGCTTGATGGGGATGTTCATGGTAAAAAGGCAAAAATTCTTTCCAACAAGTGTAAAAAATGCTCAAAATGTGCTAAAAAATGCCCTCAGGGGGCAATTTCTAATTTTATTGTAGATGAGAAAAAGTGCATCGGCTGCGGAATCTGCAAAAAAGTTTGCAGCTGTAGCGCAGTTAAAATGTACGATAAAACTGATTATTTTGACAAATTAAACGAGATTTTAAAGTCTGATTTAAAACTTGACTGTGTTGAATTGCACGCCTCTGTTGGGGATAAAAAACATATTTTAAAAAAGTTGAAAAAAATTTCTAAAAAATTCAAAGGAGATATCAGCTTGTGTATTTCAAGAAAATATTTCTCCCTAAATCAGGCAATACAATTAATTAGCGAAGCAAAAGAAATTGTGTCAGATAACAGTGCATTTTATATTCAGGCGGATGGAAATTCAATGAACGGTGCGAACAAGGAACTCTCATCCACTATTGAATGTGTCGCTTTTGCGCTTGCACTCAAGGAATCAGGGGTTGATGAAAATACAATTATCCTGAGCGGTGGCACAAATGAATACACAAAAAAACTTTGCGATGAGCTCTCGCTAAAACCTCTTTCTATAGCTTTTGGCACTTATGCAAGGAAAAATGTCCGTAATTTGGATGATAATGCCGCGCTTGAATTTGCAAAAAAACTTGTAGGGGCACTTGGCAGGGTTTAATATGTCTGATATAGTTCAAAAAGTAAAAGAATTTATTGATAATAATAACATTGAGGGTAAAATCCTCCTCGCACTTTCAGGCGGTTGCGACAGCGTGGTTTTATTACATGTTCTATATACCTTAGGAGTTGACGTTGTTGCAATACACTTAAATCACAACTGGCGCGGTGATGAATCAAAAAGGGATGAGGAATTTTCGCGTAAATACTGTGAAAGTCTTGGTGTGGATTTTTATTCGCAAACTCTCTTGGCGGATGTTAAAAAGACGGAAAATGATGCAAGGGAAGCGCGTTACGATTTTTTTGAAAAATGTGCTAAAAAGTTTGGGGCGTCTTGCGTTTTTTTGGCGCACAATATGGATGACAATGCACAAACTGTCCTGTACAGAATTATTAAAGGAACGGGTTTAAAGGGGCTGTGCGCAATTCCAAAAATCCGCGGGATATATTGCCGCCCGCTGCTTGATATTTTGCGCTGCGATATTGAAAAATATGCAAAAGATAATAATTTGAAATACGTATTTGACAGCTCAAATGCTGATGTTAAATATAAGAGAAATTTAATCAGAAAAGAAATTTTGCCTGTATTAAAAAAAATAAATCCGGATGTCGTGTTTGCGCTCAATAACCTTTCGAAACTTTCAATAATGCACTACGATACGGTTTTTAATGATTTGCAAAAAGTTAAGGAAGAAGTTTTGCATGATGACAAAATTGTTTTAAGCAAATTTTTAAAACTAAAAAAAGCGCAAAAATTTGAACTGATTAATGATTATATCGGTGAAAAGCTTAAATATCGTGACTTTTCAAGGATTAAATCTTATGTTGATTTTATTGAGTCAAAGTATGACAAGTGTGCCAAGAAGTCATTGAACAGAACTTTATTTTTGGAAATTTCAGAAGGTTACGCTTTTGTTTCGGATGGAAAAAAGGAGCAAAATTTACAAGAAATTGAGGTAAAATCTCAAGGAGAATATGTTTTTGGCTCAAAAAAGATAGTTATAAAAAAGGCTCAAGGCATTGTAGATTTAAAAAATTCCGCGGTTAATTTTTTAAATCTTGATTTTAGTTCCAACCTTGTCATAAGAACAAGGAGAGAGGGTGATGTTTTTTCGCCTTTTGGAACAAAAGCCAAAAACAGAAAGTTGAAAGAATATCTTATAGATAAAAAAATACCGCGACAAAAACGGGAAAATTTGCTATTATTGGCTAGTGGATCTGAAATATTATGTATTTTAGGCATGCAGGTGAGTCAAAAAGCTGCTGTAGATGACAAAACAAATTGTTATGAAATTAGAATTTCGGAGTAAATATGTCTGATAAAGAGTTAAAAGTTTTAATAGATGAAAAAACACTAACCCAAAGGATTGAGGAACTTGCAAACGATATAAATGATTATTATGGCGAAAAAGAAGAATTGACAATTGTTTGCGTTTTAAAGGGTGCGGTTATGTTTTTTTGCGAGCTTTCAAAACACCTTAAAATGCCCGTTAGAATGGAATTTGTGAGTCTTTCAAGTTATGGCGATGCGCAAAAGTCCTCAGGTAAGGTCTCTGCACTAAATTTATCTCTGCCTCCGCTTGAAAACAAAAATGTCCTTGTTGTTGAGGATATTATGGATACAGGACTGACCCTTAATTTTTTATTGGATTTTATGCGCTCAAAGTGCAAGGCTAAAGACGTAAAGCTTGCTGTTATGTTTGATAAAAAGTGTGCAAGGAAATTCCCACTGAAGCCTGATTTTAGCGCATTTGATATTGATGACAAATTCATTGTCGGCTTTGGGCTTGATTATATGGAACTGCAAAGGAATTTGCCCTACATCGGGTATTATGAATAAAAGAAAAATCTTGAAACCAAAATGGCAAGTACGACTCCGGTGATGTCGGCCAAGATACCCGTTAAGAGTGCATGGCGGAATTTGGTAATTCCTACTGAGCCAAAGTACACTGCTAAAACATAAAAAGTAGTTTCGGAGCTGCCTGTTATTATTGCACTTAACTTTGCGGCATAAGAGTCTGCCCCATGGGTATTTACAATTTCTCCAAACAATCCCAATGTTGCGCTTCCTGAAAGCGGTCGGGTAATTATAAGTGCGAGCGTGTCAGGCGGTATGTTGAATTTGTCAAGGGGAGTTTTTAAAATCTTGTATATAAAATCAATTGCACCCGATGCTCTAAACATGGCAACTGCAACCATTATGGCAACAAGGTAGGGTATAATTTTAACAGCTACCCAAAAGCCTTCTTTTGCACCTTTTGTAAATGTTTCATATACTGGAACTTTTTTGCATGCGCCAAAAATTAATATTACGCTTATTATAAACGGTAAAATCCAAACTGAGAGTGTGTTTAAAATTTCTTTCATCTAAAACACTCTCTCCAAAATTTTTGAAATAATTATTGCACAGATAAATGTAATCGAGGTTACAATAAGTGTCGGCAATATTATCTCTGTAGGATTTTTTGCCCCTGATGCAGTTAAAATAGCAAGCACGCTTGCAGGAACAAGTTGAAATCCTGCGGTATTCATCGCAAGCAATGTGCACATGGCATTTGTTGCGACACTTTTATTATTATTTTCGTTTTGTAAATCCTGCATGGCTTTTATACCAAAAGGTGTTGCAGCATTTGTAAGCCCAAGCGCGTTTGCACTAAAATTAAGAGTTATGTTCGAAAAAGCGCCTGAATTATTTTTCACATCTTTAAAAATAAGCCTCATAAACGGCGCGGTTAATTTGGAAAAGATTTCCATAAGACCTGATACTTTTGCAATATTTACTATGCCAAGCCAAAAAGTCATAATTCCAATTAGTGAAAATGCAATTAGTACGGCACTTTGCGAAGCTTTTAACATGGCATTAACCACATCTGGCATTTTACCGTTAACGGCTGCAAAAATAAAGGATGTGATTATTAAAAATAGCCATATAAAATTCATTTTATCCGCACAATTGGTTTATAAAATACGACTCGCCCGCAGGTGTAAGTGCATATTTTGCAACACCGTCTTCTTCAAAAGATTCTATAAAACCTCTTGTCCTTGCCTCGTTAATAATTGATAAGTCAACAAGTGAGTTTGTTGCCGGATAAAATTTTGCATTTATCATCTTTAGTGTAAAATGCGGTATGTTTAAAACCCTTTTTACATAATATGTGGTTATAATGAACTGGTTAAAAATATCATTTGCTTTATTAGAAGCAAGAAAATCGCCAAGACTCACCGGAGCTTGTTGCTCTCTTTTTTCGGGCATGTGTTCTTGTGCGTGTTTTTCTGCGCAAAATTCGGCACTATTCTCTCTGTTAGCATTAGGGCTGGCTGTTTCCTGTGCAGTGGTTATTTGGTTTGTATTTTGTTCGTATTGTGTTTTTGGATATGCTTGCTCGTTTACAATTTCAGTGTGTTGAGTGTTGTTTGTATTAAAATTTGAAACAGCACTCAAACTGTTGTTAAAAACATAGTCACTGCTTGCAGTAGAATAATTTGATTTGTCTTTTTTAAAAAAAGACAAATCACTATTTATTTTTCTGTTTACAAAATCCTCTAAATATCTGTCCATTTCGTATGCAACAAGCCCGCCGCTTTTTGCAATAATTTGGATTTGAGTATTGTCACGCTTTATTTTTAAACGATATGTAGCCATTTTTAACCTTGTTTTTTAAGTATTTCTTCACGCCATTTTGCAAGCTGCTGTTCAACAAATTCAGCATCATCAGAAGATAATTCTATCTCTATCTCACCTTTTTTCATTTTAAAAACGTATTCTGCCATTGTAAATTCCCTCTTTTTAATTCTATTATCATATAACCAAGACAAATTAACAAATAAATTAACAAAAATTTATATATAGAATTTGATTTTTTAAAATAAATAATTAAAGTGTTATTAAGACATAATTCGGTCGTTTGAAGGAATACTATTTTTTACCCATCTTCTATACTGTAGATGGGAGTATCAGGTTTAATTAAATCAGGAATGTAATTTTGTATAATTCAATTCATCCTATAAATATTACATATAGAAATCAAAGGCAGTCAAGCCCGCTTTCAGGTTCTGATGAACAAAACAAAGAGCAGGCTCCCGTATCTTATCAAAACGGCAGCAGCGGGAACAATCGAGAGTTCCCAAACGGCACAAAAGTTGCTATAGATTATACAAAAAATACTGTTAACATCTCCCAAATAGTAACCGATTTTAAAAGTACGGTAATTGCAATAGGTGCACCTGAGGATATTTCCCAAGAGGTTAATTCTTATCTTTCACTTGTTGAAAGAGAGTCAAAAAAAGCTAATCCGTCGCGAGATATAATTTATTCCAATTTAATAAATGCTTCAAAAATTTCTGATAATTATATTTATCAGGAACTTTCAAAGAAAAAAGGTAACGCTCCGAAAAATGTTGTAGAGGGCTGGATCGACGCTTTATTTAAACAAAAAGTCGACCTAAAGGCCGATCCCACACAAATAAACCCTGATTATCAGCTTGATATTCCAAATAAAAAGCGGGTAAAGACTGCTGCAAATGAAACTCCATCTCAAATTCAAGAAGAACAACCAAGTGCGGATGTAACAAATCAAACGCCCTCAGCTCAGGTTTTGCCTGATGATGAGCAAGCTTATGAGCCACAGATATTTGCCCGCCAAATTTCCCCTCAAGATACCCTTGATACTTATGAAAGTGCCGAGCTTCCCATACAAGACGATACTCAAACCTCTGATTTGAGTTACTATAAAAGCGAGGATAGTGACGATACAATAAGCTTTAAGACAATAGATTTGCCTGATACTCAAAATATACCTGTGCAAGAGGTATCTGTTGAGCAACCCCATACACTTGCAAATACCGATACTGCCCCTGATTTAGATGAAGTGTTGAATGAGGAAGTGAACATAGCTGAACCCCAAGTACTTCACTTTGTTAGCAATACTAAAAAGCCGATTGGGGTTGAATATATAACAAATGAGCATGATAGAGTCTTATCCGGCGCTTTAAAAGAGGCAAAAGGGTATTTGACAATTGATGATGACCCCGCACTTGCCCTTGAAACACTTAACGATGCTCTTGGGGAAGCAAATTCCGATACAAACAAAAATTTGCGTGCCGCACTTCATTTTGAGCGCGGAAAAATTTTTGATGATTATGATTATGTAAGTTATGCGCTCAGAGATTATTACGAAGCCACAAAAACCCAAGACAATAATTTAAAGTCGCAGGCACATCTTAAAATGGCAAGAATTTATGATGATTACGTTGATTTTGAACCTGCTGTTGAACATTATCAAAGTGCACTTGGATATAGCGGAGAGGCAAGTAATACAAGAGCACAAACAAAAATACTTACCGAGATGGCCACTATGTTTGCCCAAAGATATGACCTAAATTCTGCAAAAATGTTAAGCGAATTGTCGCTTGACGCGGCAAGTGAATCTCAAGATACGCTTTTGCTCTCAAAAACATACAGTGCTGCGGCAAAAAATTACGAATATTTAGGTGAAGACTTTGCTGCACTTGATTGTTATAAAAATGCATTTAAGAGTTTGAGTACGCTTGAAGATGATTCTGAGGTTTACGAGCTCCGTGCACAAAGCTATGAGGATGCTGCGGGGGTTATGGACAGACTGGGCAATGTTTCTAAATCAGAGAATCTTTTATCAAAAGCTCGTCTATATCGCCAAAGAGCTCAGCTTGCGCAGATGTCAGAGGCAGTATAAGATTTATTTTTGAATTTTTTACTTTTTTGTCGGATTTCATTATCTCAAGCGCTTTTTTTGTATTTATTTTTTTAATTTCTACAGCAAGCCCAAATTTGTCAATCAAAGAGGTTCCATAGTTGTAGTATTTTTCATCAATCAAATTTTTTAAATAAGAAGTTTTGAGTGCCATTTTTATGCCGGTTGAAACAGCTTGCCCATGGGGAGTTTTGTAGTTTGAAAGTTTTTCTATTGCATGTGCGTATGTGTGTCCGAGATTTAAAATTGCCCTCAGCCCTTTTTCTTTTTCATCCTGCTCGACAACTGCCGCCTTTAGGCTAATGCAGGCATATATGATATCTTCAATTTTACTTTTTATCTCATCGGGTCTTGTTTTTTCAAAAAAGGAAAACAGGTTAAAATCTTCGCTTGCGCCGCAGCTTTTTTCAATAAACGCGTACTTTATGACCTCGCCCATACCACATGTAAAATCTTTTTGAGAGAGCGTGTTTAGTGTGTTTGTATCAATTAAAACTTTTTTCGGCTGGTAAAAAGTCCCTATTAAATTTTTCCCAAAAATGCCGTTAAATCCTGTTTTACCTCCGACAGAGGAATCAACCTGAGATAAAAGAGTTGTTGGTATTTGAATGTAATCTACGCCCCTTAGTATGCATGATGCGCAAAAGCCTGTCATATCTCCGATTACACCGCCGCCAAAAGCGATTATGCAGTCTTTTCTTTCTATTTTGTTTTCAAGGAGTTTATTTAGTATAAATTCAACGGTTTTTAAATTTTTGTATTTTTCCCTGTCTTTTATTATAATTGTGCGTTTTTTGTCAAATTTAGCCAAAAAGTCGCCATATATTTTTGCAATTTTATCATTAGTTATAAGAAAATATCTTCTGTCTTGGAGGTAATTTTCAATTTCATCAAGCAAGGAGTTTTTTATAATTATGGGGTAGCTTAAATCCGTTTCTTTTTTTAAATTAACGCACAATTCTCTCATAAATTTCCTCTGCAATTTCTTTTACGTTTTTGTTGTTAACAGTTATTTTTTCGCCCGAGTTTTCGTATAATTTTTTTCTTTTTGATAAAATTTCCTCTATGCTTCTTTTGGGGTCGGGCGTGTTCAAAAGCGGCCTGTGTTTTTGATTTTTTATTCTTTCATATATTGTATCAGTACTTGCCTCAAGATAGAAAACATATCCTAGGGTTTGTAAAATTTTAATGTTTTCATCTTTTAAAACTATTCCTCCTCCGGTTGAGAGCACAAAAGCTTCCTGTATATTGAGTTTTTTAAGCTCTAATGTTTCGATTTGTCTGAAATATTCTTCACCCTTTTGTTTAAAAATGTCTGATATTTTGCCGTAATTTTTCTCAATAGTTTCATCCAGATCTATAAAATTGCAATTCATAATAGTTGCAAGCTCTTTTCCGACAGTTGTTTTGCCTGCTCCCATCATGCCTGTTAAAATGATATTTTTATATTTTTTTTGCATTGTTTTTAAAATTTTTCATAACTTCTTCGTAACTGTCGCTGCCGAATTTTTCAAAAAAAGCATTTAGCACAACTATTGCACACATATTTTTTACTACAACTCCGCAAGCATCCAGCGCACAGGTGTCTGCGCGCTCGAAATGTGCGCTTGTTTGTTCCTTTGTGTTTATATTTATGGAGTTGAGGGCTTTTTTCATTGTCGGTATGGGCTTCATTGCGGCAGTAATGACAATGTCTTCTCCGTTTGTCATACCGCCTTCTATCCCGCCTGCGTTGTTTGTTTTTCTTAAAATTCTCTCATTTTCATCTAAAAATATTTCATCATGAACCAATGAGCCGAATCTGTCTGCACATTGTGAGCCAAGACCTATTTCAACGCTTTTTATTGCGGGAACGCTCATAACAGCCCCTGCCAGTTTCCCGTCAAGCCTTCTGTCCCAATGCATACAGCTGCCTAGTCCTATTGGAAGGTTTTTTATTGTTATTTTAACCCTGCCGCCTAAACTTTCGCCTGATTCTTGAGCCTCTTTGATTTTTGCTTCAAATTTTTCAGGTTCAATCTCGCCTCCAAGTGATACAACTTGTGAAGTCAGTTCAATGTCAAAGTTTTTCAGTATACTTTGACAAATCGCCCCGACGGCGCAACGAGTGGCGGTTTCTCTGGCACTTGAGCGCTCAAGTATATTTCTTATATCTTTTTGATTGTATTTTATGGCACCTGCAAAATCAGCATGCCCGGGGCGTACGCGCTCAATTTCTTTTGATTTTAAAAATTGTTTTTCATCTTCGCTTAAATCTTCGAGATTTATTTTTTCCGTACTCATCGGCAAAAGCCAGTTTTTATGGTCTATATTTTGAATTTCAATGCAAATGGGTGCGCCTGTTGTTTTTGAAAATCTTACTCCCGAGTTAAATGTTACTTTGTCGGTTTCTATTTTCATTCTTCCTCCGCGACCTAATCCGCCCTGACGAGCCCTTAGCTCGGAATTTATGAAATCAAAATCTAATTCAAAATTAGCTCCGATACCGTCTATTATTGCATTTAGGCACTTGCCATGTGATTCTCCGGAAGTTAGAAAACGAAGTGACATTTTATTCTCCTTAAATATAAGTCCAAGGTATTTGTTCGCGTGCGATTATGGTTTCAACACCTGCTTTTGCAATAAGCCCCTGAATTAAAGGCAGGACCGGAAGTTCCGATTCAAAATGCCCGATATCGGCTACCGCAAAGCCTTCTACCTCAAGTGCGGCGTGAAATTTTATGTCGCCGGTTATATATAAATCAATGTCGTAGTCATTCAGTGTTTCAATGTATGAGCCGCCCGCGCCTGCACAAATTGCAACGTTTCTGACTGTTTGTATATTGTTTGGGTTGATAAGTTTAATTCTTTGTGAATCAAGCGATTGTTTTACGCCTAAAATGAACTCATCAAGCGCTATTTCATCTTTAAGGTGTGAAATTTTAATGTAATCGTTAACGGTAATAAGATTTTTTAACCCTAAAACCCCGCAAAGTGCATCTGTTGTTGAGCCGTAGGTTTTATCAAGATTTGTGTGCGCGCTGTATACACAAATATTGTGTTTTATTGCTTGTATTAAAATATTGTTGTCGATTTTATTCAGTTTGTGAAAAATTGGCGGATGATGTGTAACAATTAAGTCGCAATCATTTGTTATTGCTTGCTCCAGAACATCTTTTGTAAAAGAAAGAGCGACAAGTACTCTGTTTGTATAGTCGTGGTGTAAATTTATTTGCCAGCCTGTATTGTCCCAGCTTTCAGCTAAATCGGGCGAGGCGTATCTTTCTATTTTTGAAATAATTTCATCTGTTTTAATCATATAAAATCTCCAAAATTGCACGTGCTATATTTATTTTACTCGTTTTTTCGATTTTTTTTACATTTAATGAATCGTCAATAATCCAAACTTCGCTTTCATTTGTTCCAAGGGCTGTTTTTACTTCGTTTGCAATAATTATATCGCAACCTTTGTCTTTTATTTTTTTCTTTGCGTTTTTAACTGCATTTTCACTTGAAAGACAAAATCCAATTGCCTTTTGGCTTTGTGATTTTTCTTTGCACATTGTTTTTAAAATATCAGGATTTTTAACAAGCTCTATCGTTAAGTTTTCCCCTGCCTGCTCTTTTGAAATTTTTGTATTTGAATAATTTTTTACACGATAATCGCTCACCGCAGCCGCCATAATAAGATAGTCTGCATTGTTTTCAATAAACTCTTTTCTTGTCGCATTAAGCATTGAAATTGTATCTTGTGCAATGACAACCTTGTAAGGCTTTTGCAGTTCTTGTGTAGATATAAGCACAACTCGGGCACCCAGTTCGTGCGCGCGATCTGCAAGTGCTCTGCCCATTTTGCCTGACGATGCGTTTGAGATAAATCTTACAGGGTCAATTGCCTCTCTTGTCCCGCCTGAAGTTATTATTATTTTTTTTCCTTTAAGAGGTTTTTTGCACTCTATTGCTTCAAAAATTTTTTTAAGTTCGCAAAGTCTGCCTTTGTTTTCTGTTCCGCAAGCTAAAAAACCATACTCGGGCTCAAGAATTTTGCAGCCTGCATTTTTAAGAGTTTCAAGGTTTTTTTGCACAAAAGGATTTTCCCACATGCCGCAATTCATAGCAGGGGCGAGTATTATCGGTTTCTTTTCCCCTATATATGCGCAAAAAACGGAACTTAGCAGGTTGTCGCAAATTCCGTTTGCAATTTTTGATAAAGTATTTGCGCTCAAAGGTGCAATTATAAAAGCATCTGCCCAGCTGCACAGGCTTATGTGTTGAGTGTTGTCGCGCGGGCAAAACTGTTGCTCATAAACCCTGTTAGAGCTAAGTGTTTCAAGCGTTAGAGGTGTAACAAAATTTTTAGCCTCAGGGGTCATTACGACTTTTACATCGTAATTTGCCTTTTTAAACATTCTTATAAGTTCTGGAATTTTATATGCTGCTATTGAAGATGTTATGCCAATTAAGATATTTTTCATAACATCCTTTCTTTTTGGTAAATTTCATCTAACTCTTTAAATGCTTTGTCTACTTTGTCGTTTACAATTGTGTATTTATAATTTTTTGTTTCACTGAGCTCTGACTTAACGACCTCAAGGCGCTTTAAAATGGCTTCTTCGCACTCTGTTTTTCTTCCTCTCAGGCGTTTTTCAAGTTCTTCCATATTTGGCGGAGTAATAAAAATCGAAACACAGTACGGGTATTGCTCCATTACCTTTTTTGCACCCTGAACTTCAATTTCAAGCAATACATCAACCCCCTTGTTTAGGGAATTTAATACAAAATCTTTCCTTGTTCCATAGTAGTTTCCTGAGTATTGTGCCCATTCAAGAAAATTGTCTTGTTTAATTTCTTTTTCAAATTCTTCTTTTGAAATAAAAAAATAATTTACCCCGTCAACTTCTCCTGCCCTTGGTGCTCGAGTTGTTGCCGAGATTGAATATATTATGTCACCCTTATTTTTTTCAAAAAATTTCTTTAGTACAGTCCCTTTGCCAACGCCTGAGGGACCCGTTAAAACATATAATTTTGCCTTGTGTTCTTTCATAGGGGCTATTATACAACAGTTTTAAACAGAAAAAAAGCATATAAATTTTAAAACTAAAAAACCGTCAGTACCTTTTGTTGTTGACGGTTTTTGGTTGTTTTTACAGAAAATCTTGAAATTCTCTGATGTTTCTTTGGAATTTTTCGCTGGTATAATCGGCCCCTATTGCCTGATAGCTCAATTTGCCATCAACAGAGCCGTCTATATTATCAAGTGCGGCATAAAATCCTTGCAGCTCATTTTTTTCAAGAACTCCATCACCATCTACATCAATACCTTGAAATATTTCATTTACATATTGAGCTGCTGCTTCATATTCTTCTTCGCTTGCTTCTTTAAGGTTTGGATCGTTTAATTGTGCTGCTTTATATTCTTCAAGACTTATTCCTTCTTGCCCGTCGGTTTCCCAAGCATCCATATCTCCTTGTGCAAGTTTGCCTGTCTGTTCTGCATAAGCAGGTATAAATGTTTCAGCGTCTGATATGTCGTATTCTCCTTCCATAAAGTCAAAGCTTTCGCCTGCTTCTTTTACGCCTTCTAAATAATCAAGCTCTGATTGCAGATATTGAGTTTCTAAGTTACTCAGGCGTTGTTGGAGCTCACTTTTTTTTGATTGTGTCAACTCTCCTTGCATTTCTTGTGAAATTCCATCAAGTTGACTTTCAATATTTGTAAGTGCATCTGAAAATTTTGTAACATTTTGCCCATGGCTATTAAGCCAAGTCTGCATTTGGGAATGAATACCATTTGTTGACATAAAAACTTCCTCTGTCTTATAAATTTATCCTTAAATTAATAAAAAAGAGTTTTGTTTGGAAATTGACAGTTTGTAAACAAATGTAAAAAACGGACTCATTTTTTGAGTCCGTTTGTAAGTTTAAACTTCGATATATTCTTTTAGTCTTTTTGAGCGGTTGGGATGTCTTAGTTTTCTCAGAGCTTTTGCTTCAATTTGTCTGATACGTTCACGAGTAACACCAAAGAGCTGGCCGACTTCTTCCAGAGTTCTTTGTCTGCCGTCATCCATACCAAAGCGCAGTCTTAAAACATCGCGCTCTCTTGCAGAAAGACTTCCTAAAACTTCTGCCAAATCTTCTCTTAGAAGCTCATGTGCAACAGTTTTAACAGGAGCATCCGCGTCTTTATCTTCAATGAAATCACCAAGACGAGAGTCTTCTTCTTTACCTATAGGGGTTTCAAGAGATAAAGGTTCTTGGGCAACTTTTATAATTTCTCTTAATTTGTTAATTGAAATTCCCATTTCAACCGATAATTCTTCCTCGGTTGGTTTTCTTGCAAGTTCTTGAGCAAGTTTTCTTGTAACTTTTTTAAGCTTGTTAATTGTTTCTACCATATGAACAGGGATTCTTATGGTTCTTGCCTGATCTGCAATTGCGCGGGTTATGGCTTGTCTTATCCACCATGTTGCATATGTTGAAAACTTGTAACCTCTTTCATGGTCAAATTTTTCCGCAGCGCGAATAAGTCCCAAATTGCCCTCCTGAATCAAGTCCAAAAAGAGCATGCCGCGTCCTACATATTTTTTTGCAATGGAAACAACAAGTCTTAAATTAGCTTGCACAAGTTTCCTTTTTGCAACAACACCGGGAGCGCCGCCTGCAACAATTTTTCTTGCAAGGTCAATTTCTTCATCTGCTGTTAAAAGTTTAATTCTGCCTATTTCTCTTAAATACATTCTGACGGGATCATCAACAGAAATTCCGCGAGGCGGTGTTATATCGCCCTCTTGAGAGTCCTCATCTTCGTCTTTTTCAAAAAAACCGCCCGATATTCCGCTCTCAAGCTGACCTATTCCATGGCTGCCGATAATATTGCTTATGTTATCCGTTTCAAGTCCGGTTGAGTCAAAATAACCGTCGTCGCCCATTAAATCCGTATTTTTATCAACTACGCTTATAACTGAATCATCGGAATTTCTTTTTCTGCTCATTAAAATGTCTCCATTCTGTTTGCTTCAAACTGTTGGAAAAGCAGCTCTCGCTTTTCGCTTTCACTAAGTGTACTGTCTTTAATTTTTTGTTTTAGCTCATAGTTTCTAAGCTTTTCACTTATGCTGTTAAGCCTTTCAAAAATTTCATTAACGGCTTGTATATAATTTTCATAGTCAAGATTTTCATATTGTGCTGATGCAAAAATTTCATCTGATAATTTTTTTTGCATGTCTTTATTGTTGTAAAACTCGCAAAAAACTTTTTTTGCTAGTTCATCAATATTATTTATCTCACCAAGTGCTTTGTCAATGGCTGCAATAATGGCACAATTAGCCTCACTGTGAGCTTTATATGTGCTTATTGCATGAATGTAAAAATTCTTTTTTTCAGGAGTGTTTGCGACAAAAGCAAGTTTTATGAGATTGTTTTCCATAAGATTGTATCTTGTATTTAAGTCTTTTGAAGGGTATTTTGGTTGCGTTTTGGGAGTTGCAACTTCAAATTCTTCAAAAGATTCATTTTTATATTTTGATTTTTCTATTTGAGTTTTTAATATTTCTTCATCAAGATTTATTTTAAAAGAGATGTTTTTAATATATTCGGACAAAATTACGGGATTTTGAATTTCTGATAAAATATCAGCTATTTGTTGTACTGTTATGCTTTTTTGTTGTGGAGTGGCGTCGTTTTTGAGTTCTTCAAGTGCTTTGTTTAGCCTGTAATCAAGGAATAATGGAGCATTTTTAATATGGTTCTTGTATTCTTGTGCACCAAATTCTCTTATAAATTCATCGGGATCTTTTCCTCCGACTTGAGATACTACGCGAATTTCGCAAACAGAATCCGAGTTGTCACTGTAGCTGGAATCGTACTGTTTGATATCTCCAAGGCTTGAGAAAATATTTTTTATTACCTCAGCACCTGCTTTTGTTGCTTTTTGACCGGCACTGTCAGAGTCAAATGCAAGATATATTTTTCTTGAGGGGCTATAGCGTGCTATGAGTTTGATGTGTTGCGGCGTAAGAGCTGTTCCGCAAGAGGCAACCGCATTTTGAACGCCTGCAACATGGGCTGATATAACATCAAAATATCCCTCCATAATAATAACGGAGTCCTCTTGTTTTATGTAGTCTTTTGCACGATTTAGTCCGAAAAGTACATTGCTTTTGTTGTATATGGATGAATCGGGCGAGTTTAGGTATTTTGGATTTTGCCCCTCCATTATTGCACGTGCTCCAAAGGCTATTGTATTTGAATTTACATCCATTATGGGAATAATAATGCGATTTTTAAATCTGTCTAAAAAATCTCCGTTTTTCTCGTACAAAAGTCCTGCTTTGTACATTTCGTCGTTTGTGTAGCCTTTTTCTCGCAAGTGCTCTTTTAGTTCAAAATTAGAATTTGGAGCAAGCCCAAGGAAAAATTTGCCTATTGCAACTTCACCTACTCCTCTTTTTTCAAGATATTCAAGTGCGCGCTCGTTTGCTAAAAGTTTTTTGTGATAGAACTTCGTAGCCTCATCCATGGCATTTAAAAGGCGCTCTTTTTCCTGTTTGTATTTTGATGAGGAATCCTTTGAACCTTTTGGAAGCTCAATGCCAAGTGCTGCTGCCTGTTCTGCTATTACTTCTTTAAAATCCTGATTGTTAATTTTCATCAAAAAGGCAATTACATCGCCTCCTTCACCACATCCGAAGCATTTGAAAATTTGCCTTGAGGGGGTAACAACAAATGAAGGTGTCTTTTCATTGTGAAAAGGGCATAAGCCGCTGTAGTTGTGACCTGATTTTTTTAAGACAACATACTTTGAAATCACATCTACAATATCAAGACTGTTTTTAATTTGTTCTACTGCCTGACCGTATGTTATTTCTGACATATTCCCTTGTGTGCTGCAATGGCAAACTGGTCACTCATGCCTGCGACATAGTCAATTGCTTCCTGCTCGCCGTAAAGATTTTTGTAATACTCAAACAATTCTGAAACTATTTTCTTTATTTTGCATTCTTCCTGTTTCGTTTTATCACTAAAATAAACATTTTTAAACATCCAAGTCCTCAAATTGTTTAAAAAGTTTACACAAGGTTCTGACATTTTTATCTCACTTTGTCCGACACTGTTTAAATACATATCTTTTATTACGGTATTTATTCTTTCAAATTTAGTTGTGCCGAAGTACTCTTGAAATTCTTTTGGTATATCACTTTCTTTTATTATGTCTTCTCTTATGGCATCTTCAATATCATGGTTTAAGTAAGCAATTCTATCAGCTATTTTTACAATTTGTCCTTCAAGTGTATAAGGTTTACCTATTCCTGTATGATTTAAAATGCCATCAAGTGTTTCTTTTGTGAGGTTTAAACCTTCTATAACTTCTACAACTCTTACCCCGTGGACATTGTGCTTAAAACCGTTTTTTGTTATTTTCATAAGGGCTTCTTCGCCGCTGTGTCCGAATGGCGCATGTCCTAAATCATGCCCCAGTGCTATTGCTTCGGTTAAATCTTCGTTTAAGTTTAATATGTTGGAAAGAGTTCTTGAGATTTGCGAAACTTCAAGGGTGTGTGTAAGTCGAGTTCTCAAGTGATCGTTTTTGGGCGTATAAAAAACCTGAGTCTTTCTTTTAAGCCGTCTGAATGCTTTAGAGTTTATAATTCTTTCTTTATCTATTTGGAATTCTGTTCTAAAGGGGTCGTCAAATTCTTCTGTTTTGTTTCTTCCTAAAGAATTCACAGATTTTTGAGCGTATTTTGAAAGCAACTCTTCTTTTTTACATAAAAGCTTTTTAATTTCATTCAAATCGTTAACTGAAGGCATATTGAAATTTTAACATAAAATTTATAACTGCGTATTGTTTTTTAAAATTTCTCAACTATACTATAGTTAGGTTATGATGTTGGGTTATTTGATGAGCGAGAAAAAGTTATCAAGTGATATCATCTTTGAAATTAAAGATGAGATTAAAAAATCTCAAGATAACTTTGAGTCGATTTTTTCAGTCCTTAAAACTCAATTTGAAAAAAATGAACTATGTGAAATTTATTCAAAACTTTTGGGGGAAATTAAGACCCCTAATTTTTTACAACGGTTAATAAAAGAAATTGATAAACTAAGGCATACTAAAAACTTGGATGACTTAATTGATTTTATAATGGATTGTGATAAAAAAGATTTTAGTGACATTTCAGAATATGTAAATTTAAAAGTACTATGTATTAAAGCCATTTCTAACTTTAAAAATACAAAAGCTGTCCCTGTACTTTTGTATTGTTTGAATGATAAAAACGGGAATTATAAATTTCGTCTTGCTGCAGCAGAGGCGCTTGGTAAAATAGGTGATAAAAATGCTGTGGAATCTTTGATTGATGTTGTGTCCGATGAGAATGAAAAGTCGGTTTATTTGCGTGAATCTGCGGCTCTTGCACTTGGAATGATTGGTGACAAGCGTGCACTGGATGCATTTATCGGTATATTGGAAGCAAAAAAAAGCTTTTTAAACAAGTTTACTTTTCTAAAAGAGAGAATTATTGAAGCCTTAAATAAAATTGATTTTTCGGGGAACAGAAGAGCAATAAATGTCCTTAAAGAATCGCTTTACGATGAATCTCCACAGGTTAGGATTAATGCTATGGAATCTATTATGAATTCAAATATTGATGAGGCAGCAGATTTAACATGGAAAATGCTCTACGATTCGGATAGTGAAGTCAGAAAAAATGCTGTAGTGGCATTTTATAATCTTGAAGGACGTGACGGGTTGATAAAATTACTTTCTGATGAAACAATTAATGTCGATTGCAAAGAAGAAGCGCAAAATATACTTCTTGAAGCAGAGGATGATGAAGATGAATAAAAAAGCTGTAATTCTTCTCTCGGGTGGTTTAGATAGTCTTGTTAGTCTTGCTGCGGCTAAAGATTTTTGTAATGTAGAACTTGCACTGACTTTTGACTATTCCCAAAGAGCTCTTGATGAAGAAATTGAAGCGGCGTCATTAATTTCAAGGTTTTATAAAATTGAACATAAAGTTATAAAATTGCCTTTTTTGGCTGAAATTACAAATAACGCCCTTGTGGATTCGCATGCGGATTTGGAATTTGAAAAGTTAGACAAAAATAGTGCAAAAGCAGTTTGGGTGCCAAACAGAAACGGTTTGTTTTTAAATATTGCAGCGAGTTTTGCCGATTCAATGGGTTATGACTACATTATAATAGGCGCAAATAAAGAGGAAGCAGGAACTTTTAGCGACAACAGTGTTGAGTTTTTAAAAAGGGCTGATGGTTTTTTTGAGTATTCTACTTTAAAACACCCTAAAATCCTTGCTCCACTTGCAAAATTAGAAAAACACGAAATAATTAATTTTGCCCTTGATAAGAAAGTGCCGCTTGAATATTTAAAAAGTTGTTACAATTCTAAAAAACTAAGCGGAGTTAAGCATTGCGGTAAATGCGAGTCCTGTAAGCGTTTGAGGGCTGCAATTTTAAAAAGTGTTAACAAAGACTTGATAAAACTCTTTTTTTAAATCACAATCTAATTGTGCATATGAAAAGTCTATATATAGATAAAGAAATTAAATATACGGGAAAAGAGCTTTCTCCTCATTGGATTTATAAGAATTTCCATATTTGTTCTGATGCCATTGTGGCGTTTATTGGTGAAGTTGAAGTTAATCTTGGTGAGATGGTTGACATAGAAGACGTCATTAATAATGAACCGATTTATTCAAAAAAAATGCTTAATTTTATAATCGAGCGTTTTGAAGTTCCTCTTAGTGAGATGGTCTGGTGCCAAAGGCTTTTTGTATCAATTATAAAAGAGGCTCTTGAAAAACGTGGAGTAAGGCTAATTAGAGATGGTGACGATCTTTTTTATAACAATAAAAAACTCTCCGTCTCTATTGCAACAAAATCTATAACATCTTCACTTATTCACACTGCAATAAACATTGTACCTGATGGTGCGCCGATTGAGGTATCTTCACTAAGTGAGATGGGTATTGATAATATTAAAGCTTTAGCACAAGATATTATGGATGCTTTTTGTGCTGAATGCGAAAGTATTCATCTTGCAAAATGTAAAGTAAGAGGAGTTGTTGAGTAAAATGAGTATGAATTCTCCTGATTATCTTACGTATAAAAAAAGTAAAATTAATCCTGCACAGGATAAGCAGCGCTCGTCCCGTATTAGAGTTGCGTTTTGGATTTTTATAATTACTTTTTCCATTATTTTTGCACTCGTTGTACAAGTAGTAAGAAGATATTCAACAAAAATAGACATAGAATACGGCAGAAATATTGACAGTGCTTCAAAACAAGCTGATAATTCGATTTTGTCACAAGGGTTTGGTAATGAGGCAAAAAAACTTATAGATAACAGGCTAAAATTAATACAGCTTGAAGAAAACGCACCAAGCGAAGCAAAAATTATCTCCAATGAGAAAAACGATAATGAAGTCATAGATTTGGAACAGTATGCAAAACTTAAAGAAGAAGCCTCGGGTTCTGATGTTGTACCTTTGGGTGCAAGCATAGAAACAACAACCAACAGCGCAACTACAAATAAGCCAATAAGCATGAATGAGGCAAACGTTGAGGTTTATTCAAAAGTATTAATAGGAAAGTATGAAACTTTTGAAGACGCGCGCTCTGCCCAAGATGCGGTAAGGGAAGTAAACAGGGGAACTACACCTTTTATTAGGAAAGTTGGTGACATTTATGCGCTTCAAGTTGGTTCTTACCAAGATTTAGAAGTTGCAAAACAAGTTGCTTCAAGGTTTAGAGCTGAAAATTTTGACGTGTGGATTTATCAACAGTAAATTTTAAGCTTGATTTTATCTATTTTTATTTTATTATTTAAATAAGACAATATCACTTGAAAGGATGAACTATGTCAATCGTATGCGAAATTTGCGGAAAGAAGTCCATTAAAGCAGCTAAGATTTCCTTTTCTCATAAACAACATGTTCACAGACAACTGCCAAATTTGCACACAGTTAAGGTAAATATTAACGGTGTAGTTAAAAGAGTGCGTGCTTGTTCTTCATGTATCAGAGCGGGAAAAGTTAAGAAAGCTATATAAGCTTTAAAAACATTTGAAAATGACCATTTTGGCAGTTTTTTGTCGGAATGGTCATTTTTTGTGCGCAATTTTTTTCTTCAATATGTTTTTATTAGAATATAAGGAGAGAGATTATGTCTACTGATTACGGTTCATATAATTTGAGAGGTTTCTGGTTTCAGCCAGATCCGGTATCTATGGATGAAGCAGACCCGATTAGGCACAATGCATTTTTGGGCAAGTATTGGGATAGTGAATCTTATGATGAAAATCTCCCGCAAAATGACAGCAGCATATTTTCCAATTACTTTAATTATGGTCAGGATATAGACACATCAAATACATCAACATATTTTGACAGTTATTTTAATCTGGGCAAAGGTTCCGGATATGATTCAGATTATGATTCTATATTAAGCGATATAAAAAATCTTTCAAAAGGTAGTACGTCAGATAAAAAGCAATTAGAATCTCTGTATAATCAAGCAATTGACTGTGTTGGCAATTTGATTGCAGATACTATACTTGAGAGCCTTGGTGTAGATACAAAAAATCTGGGTTCAAGCTCGGGTTCATCTTCAAGCTCGGGCACGGGTTCATATTTTTCAAGCTATTTTAATCTGGGGCAAAACCTAAACACTTCATCGGGTTCATCGTCGTATTTTGATGCCTATTTTAATTTAGGGCAAAACATAAACACATCAGGCACATCTTCATATTTTGACAGCTACTTTAATCTTGATTTTTAGTTAGAGATTTTGTAGGAAAAATGCAGAAAATTGCCCATAAGATTTTCATTCCAAACCTCAACACCTTTTGGAACATCAAGTACTGATGGGGAAAAATTCCAGATATATTTTATGTTTGAATTTACCAAAAAATCTGCAGTTTTTTGTGCTACACTTCTGGGGACGGTTAAAAGCACCATCTGAACACCCATTTGTTTTGCAAGTTCCGGCAATTTTGAAATGTGATAAACTTCTTTTTTGTTAATTGTAACCCCAACTTTTAGCGGGTCAACATCAAATAGAGCAAGAACATTTAACCCGTAATTTAAAAAGTTGTCATATTTTGCAAGAGCCAGCCCTAAGTTACCGGCACCGACAATAAAAGCATTTTTTGGGTGTGCAAAACCTAAGGTCGTCTCTATTGCTTTTTTTAAATCTGCAACACAATAGCCAACGCGTGATTTGCCGCTGTTTTGCAAGAGTGAAATATCTTTTCTTACCTGAGAATCGTCAATTTTTAGCAAATTTGCAATTTGTACAGATGTTATCGTGTTTATGTTTGATTCTATAAAATCGTTTAAAATGCAGTGATAAAGGGTAAGACGATTAATTGTTTTGTCGGAAATTTTTTCTTTCATAATCTTTAAAAAATATCGGATAGCGAAATTAAACGCTATCCGATAAAAATATATTCTACACTTCGCCGTTGTAGGCTTTGATGTACATTTCTCTGATTTCTTTCATAAGAGGATATGCAGGGTTTGCGCCTGTGCATTGATCATCAAATGCAAGTTCTGTCAATTCATCTAATTTAGCATAGAATTCATCCTCACTAACACCGAGTTCTCTTATTGAAAGCGGTATATCGAGTTCTTTTTTCAAGTTGGTTATTGCGCTTAGCAACAATTCAACTTTTTCATCATCGCTGTTGCCGCCCAATCCTAAGTTGTCCGCAACCTGTGCATATTTAGCTTTGGCATTGGGGAATTTGTATTGCGGGAATGCTGCTTGTTTTCTCGGGCAGTCGTTAGAGTTGAATCGAATTACCTGATTTAACAGCATAGCGTTTGCAATACCGTGAGGAATGTTAAATGCTGCACCCAGTTTGTGAGCCATAGAGTGGCAAACGCCAAGGAATGCGTTAGCAAATGCCATACCCGCAAGAGCTGATGCATAGTGAATTTTTTCTCTTGCGATAGGATCATCCTTACCGAATTTGTAAGAACGAGGCAAGTATCTGAAGATTAACTTAGCAGCTTCAAGAGCAGGTGAGTTTGTGAAGTTTGTTGCCATTGAGCTTGCATAAGCTTCAAGTGCGTGGCTTAATGCATCAATACCTGATGCTGCGCAAAGACCTTTTGGCATAGAATCTACAAAGTTAGGGTCGATAATTGCCATCTCAGGTGTAAGAGCGTAATCTGCAAGAGGGTATTTGATGTGAGTTTTGTCATCTGTGATAACTGCAAAAGGTGTAACTTCAGAACCTGTACCTGATGTTGTAGGAATTGCAACCATTGTAGCTTTTTTGCCAAGAGCAGGAAGGTCGCAAATTCTTTTTCTGATATCCATAAATCTCATTGCAACATCGTCAAATACTGTGTCAGGTTGTTCATACATTAACCAGATAACTTTAGCAGCATCTATCGGTGAACCGCCGCCAAGAGCAATGATTACATCAGGTTTGTAAACGTTAACCATTTGCATAGCTTCATTAATGGTTGATAATGTCGGGTCAGGTTTAACGTCAAAGAAGATTTGGAAATCTACGCCAATTTCTTCTAAAACTTTTGTAACGTTGTAAACAGTGCCTGAGTCAAACAAGTATCTGTCTGTTACGATGAATGCTCTTTGTCTGCCTTTTAATTCACGAAGTGCCAAATCTGTAGCGCCACGTTTGAAGTAAACTTTTGGCGGAACTCTAAACCATAGCATGTTTTCTCTCCTTTCGGCTACTGTTTTGTAGTTTAACAAATGTTTAATACCAACGTTTTCGCTTACTGCGTTACCGCCCCATGAACCGCAGCCGATAGTTAATGTCGGGTCTAATTTAAAGTTGTAAATATCACCGATTGCACCTTGAGAAGCAGGTGAGTTAATTAGAATTCTACCTGTGTGCAATGTTTTTGCAAATTTGTCGATTCTTTCTCTTTTTCTTTCATCTGTATAAAGAACTGATGTGTGACCTGCACCGCCTGCATCAACAAGTGTGAATGCAATGTTTACGGCGTCATCAAAGTCGCAAGCTCTATACATTGCAAGAACCGGAGACAATTTTTCATGTGCAAAAGGTTCATCCATTGAATAATCGCTAACTTCACCAATCAGAACCTTTGTATCTTCGGGTACTTCAAAGCCTGCCATTTGAGCAATTTTATGAGCACTTTGACCAACTATGCCAGCATTTAATCTGCCTTCAGGGAACATTGTGTTTCTTAATGCCTGTTTTTGTTCTTCATTACAGAAATATGCACCTCTGTAAATAAATTCGTTTTTAATTTCTTCATATACGCTGTCTATAGCAATTACTGCTTGTTCTGAAGCACAAACAACGCCGTTATCAAATGTTTTTGACAAAAGAATTGAAGAAACCGCCATTTTGATGTTTGCTGTTTCATCAATTATTGCAGGAGTGTTACCGGGGCCAACACCCAATGCAGGTTTACCTGATGAGTATGCAGCTTTAACCATTCCGGGGCCGCCTGTAGCCAAAATCATATCAATTTTGGGGTGGTGCATAAGTTGGTTAGACAACTCAACAGTGGGTTCATCAACCCAACCGATAATATCTTTCGGAGCACCTGCCGCAACCGCTGCATCAAGAACGATTTGTGCAGCTTTTATTGTAGCTTTTTTTGCTCTCGGGTGGGGTGAGAAAACAATAGCGTTTCTTGTTTTAAGAGCGATAAGCGATTTAAAAATAGCTGTAGCTGTCGGGTTTGTGGTAGGAACAATACCTGCTAAAACACCGATTGGTTCGGCAACTTTTTTAATACCGTTAACTTTATCTTCTTCGATAATACCGCAAGTTTTACAATTTTTATATTTATTGTAAATGTATTCGGAAGCAAAGTGATTTTTAATAACTTTATCTTCTACAATGCCCATACCTGATTCTTCATGAGCCATTTTAGCAAGAGGAATTCTTGCTTTGTTTGCGGCTAGTGCTGCTGCTCTGAAGATTTTATCAACTTGTTCTTGAGTATAAGTTGCATAGACTCTTTGTGCAGCTTTTGCTCTTTCGATTACTTGATCTAAATCTTCAGCGCTTGTAACCGGTCGACGAGGTTCTTCGTTTTGAACCTTTTCAAGTTCCATGTTTTCTTGTGTCATTTTGATCTCCTTATTACATAGCTCTTTTTGAGTTTGTCTTTTTTTAAACTTAAAAAACATTTGTTACCTTAATATCTTGGTGAGATTAACATTCGTGATTTATTTCACAATAAAATTCTAAAACAAAATATCCAAAAATGCAAGTGTATTTTCTACACATAAGGAAAAATTTATATAAACTTAATATTGGATTTAATAACTTTTTTGATAAAATAATTTTGGTGAAGTATGACAGATGTAATCTCACTTAGCGAAATATTTATGCTGACAGGTTTTTGCCTGTCGCTGTATGCATGCGTTTCAAATGACGTCATACAAACACTGGGTACTTTTTTAAGTACAACAAGAGAAAAACCGGCATGGATTATTTGGATTTTTGCAACAAGCGTCCTTGTTGTGACGTTCTTTTGCGGTTGGTACTTTAATGACGGGGATATGGCTTTTGGCAGATTGGATAGAATTCCCTTTGCACAAGAGTTTTACTGGTGGCATGTTTTGCCTCCCGTTATTTTGATTTATTTAACAAAAAAAGGTATCCCCGTTGCAACCGCTTTTTTGATTTTAAGTATTTTTTCCTCAGGTACGGTTATAAGTTTAATGTTGGCAAAGTCGTTAATAGGCTATGTAATGGCGTTTGTTGTCTCAATTATTTTATACTTCATTATTGCGCGTCCTTTGGAGAAAAGATTTTTATACACTAAAGATAAAAAGATATCCAAATGGTGGTATGCGGCAAAGTGGAGCGCTACCGCTTATTTGTGGTCTATGTGGCTTATGCAGGACGCTGCAAACCTTTATGTTTATCTGCCAAGAAGGCTTGATTTTGCCCAGATGGCTGTTACTCTTTGTATTTTTGCAACTTTCCTTGCATGGGTAGTTTATAAAAGAGGCGGCGAGATACAAAATATTGTGAAATTAAAAACGAATACTCAGGATGTGCGCTCTGCAACAATTATTGACCTTACTTATGCAACAATTCTTCTTTATTTTCAAAATGTAAATAACGTTCCGATGTCTACCACTTGGGTGTTTTTAGGACTTTTGGCGGGCAGGGAAATAGCGATGTATAACAGGTTAAGATTTGAAACTCAAAAGAAAGTTTACAAGCATGTTGCAAAAGACTTTACAAAAGCTCTGATAGGGCTTGTTGTTTCAATGGTTGTTGTGTGTATTATAAATCATTTTGATAAGATTGTTTATATAATGCACACATATCTACATCTTGACTAATTCTTTTTCTATGTTTTTTTGTGTTTCGCTGCGAGGTAAGTTTTTTGTTATAATTTCACACTTATTTAAAAACTCTGACATATCAAGTGTTGTTGGAATTTTTTTGTATCCATAGAGTATTTTACATACAAAAAGAGAAAAATTAAGACTCCAAAGGCAAGTAGGACAAGATGTCAAGACGACATCCGCCTTTGTGTTTATTATATCTAAGCCTTTTTTTATGGAGAGTGAGAAGGCAATTTTTGGGTGGCGAATAAAAAAGTCACCTCCAAAACCGCAACAATTTTGCGGATTTTCAAGCCTTGTGTAATTAACGTTTTTAATTGAGTTTAATATTTTTTCTATTTCTTCCAAATTTTTGCCCGCACTTTTTAAATGGCATGGCATATGATAGGTTACTTTCAGATTTTTCTTAAATTGTAAATTAAAGTCTTTGTAAAAATCTGTGTAGAAAACAAGCTTTTCTCTGTTTTTCGGATTTTTGAAAGGATAATCTTTAACCGCACTGAGGCAAGTTGCACAGTCAAAAATTACCATTTCCGATTTGTCTATTATTCTTTCGTTATGTTCTACAATTTTTTCATAAATATCTGCTCTGCCTTTTGTTAGATATGGCATGCCGCAGCACAAAAAATTCCCGTTTTTAACTTTTATTCCGCTTATTTCAAATTTGTTCTTTAGCTCTTTTGCAATACACCCTTCAAAATATAAAATTTTAGAATTTTTATCGTATTGCGGAGTTTTTTTAAAAAAGGAAAAAAATTTCAGTGATGACAATTTGAGCTTAAAAATAAAATCACTTGTGAGAATTTTGCCTGATAACGGGAGTTTTTTTTCGCTATGGAATACCCCTGTTGTGTCAACTCCCGAGGGGCAATTGAGCTTGCATTTTTCGCAATTCAAACACAAATCAAGACTTTGTAAAATTTTTCGGTTTAATTTTAAATCACCTTTTTTTATGCCCCAAATCTGCATTAGTTTGCCTCTTGCGGTTGAGTTTTCGTTTTTAATTTCTTCATAAATCGGGCAAACACCTTGGCATAAGCCGCAGCGGGAGCATTTAAAAATATTTTGTTTTACTTCATTGTCATCCATAATTGTAGTATAATTCAACTATGAAACAAGCTCAATCTATTATTGAATTTACTTTAATAGTTGCCTTTGTACTAATATGTATCAGTGTATTTTTAAGTAATTTTAAAATGAGAGGTATTGAGCAGCAGGCGACTTTCGGGGTGAGCGAGCAGGGCTCAAGCACCGTTGTTGTGCCGCCGATGACTCCGTAGGTTAAAGATGAAAAGTGCAAAATTATTAAATTCTAAGGTTGAAATTATACAGATTGATAAACCGACCCTTAACACAAAGGGCGCAATAATAAAAGTTTTTGGTTGCGGGCTTTGCGGTTCGGATATTGTAAAAATCAAGCACGCTACAAAAGAAAACGAAGACAAAGTAGTTTTGGGTCATGAGGTAGTGGGGCAAATTGTTGAGATTGATTCAAACACAAATTTTAAAGTTGGAGATATTGTTGCACTTGGGCATCATTATCCATGTTTTAACTGTGAATTTTGTCGTATCGGTGCATATTCGATGTGCGAAACGTTTAAAAAGTCAAACATTTCCCCATGCGGTTTTAGTGAATTTATAAAAGTTGACGAAAACCACCTGAAATATACCGTATACAAGGTTCCAAAAAATCTTGAATATCAGGAAATTGCCTACCTTGAGCCTCTGGCATGTGTTATTCGCGCGATAAGGCGCGCGGGCTATAAGCTTGACTCTGATAATTCAAAATCAAATTCTCTTGTAATAGGGCTCGGCTCAATCGGCTTAATTACGGCTGAGGCTCTAAAAGCCTTTGGTGTAAAGGCTTTTGGCTATGATATAAACAAGAATAGGACAGATTTTGCAAAAAAATACGGTGTAGAATACAAAAAAGATGAGTATGACTGCATTTTTATGACCTCGGGTTCATCAAAAGCAATAAATACGGCACTTGAGCATGTTAGAAACGGCGGTAAAATAATAGTATTTTCATCGGTTGAAAATGAAGCAGGATATAAAAATAATGATATTTATTACCGAGAGTTGAGTATTATAGCAAGTTATTCCCCATCTGTTGAAGATTATAAAATATCTTATGACTTTTTGTGCAATAAAAAAGCCAATGTTAAAGATACAAGTACTATTTACACACTTGACAATTTGCCGCTTGCGATTGAAGATAGTATTTGTGGGAGAGTTTTTAAGGCTTATATAAAAGTATGAAAATGAAAGCGGTAAGATACTACGGACCAAAAGACATTCGCTATGAAGAGGTAAATGTTAAGATGCCTGATGAAGGTGAAGTTTTGGTCAAGGTTGAGGCTGCTCTCACTTGTGGTACGGACGTAAAAACCCTAAGGCGAGGTCATCCGGTATTAATTAAAAAAACGCCGTCGGGTTTTGGACATGAGTTTGCAGGAACGATTGTTCAATTGGGCGATGGAGTTGAAAATTTTAAAGTCGGTGACAGAGTCGTGGGCGCAAACTCTGCTCCTTGCGGCGAGTGTTTTTTTTGCAAGCGCGGTGAGGAAAATTTGTGTGAAAATCTAGACTTACTAAACGGCGCTTATGCTCAATACATAACTATTCCAAGGAGAATAGTCGAGAAGAATTTACTTATTATTCCAAACGATGTAAGTTTCAGACGTGCAGTGTTTTGCGAACCTCTTGCAAATGTTGCGCATGGAATAGACAGAACACCCATAAAAAAGGGTGATACTGTGGGAATAGTTGGCATTGGGCCTATAGGGCTTATGTTTGCACGCCTTGCGAAGTTAAAAGGTGCAAAAGTAATTGCAATGGGCAGAAATCCCTTAAAATTAAAAATGGCTCGCGAGTTTGCTCAAGCGGATGAAGTTATCGATTTAAAAAAATATCCTGATCCCAAGGATTTAATTATGACCATGACAGAAGAAGGCAGAGGGCTTGATGTGGCAATTGAGTGCGTTGGTTTGCCTGAAATTTGGGAGAGAATGTTTGCGCTTGTTCGCAGGGGTGGCATTGTGCACCTTTTTGGCGGCTGCTCATCCGGAACAAGCGTAAACATTGACACGCGCAGACTGCACTATGATGAAGTTAATATTATAAGTGTATTTCATCATACGCCAAAATACTTCAGGCAAGCGCTCGAGCTGATATCGCAAGGGCAAGTCGATGTTGAAAAATTAATAACAAAAACTCTTCCGATGAAATATGCAAAACGTGCGCTTGAAATGCACCAAAACGGTGAGGCTATAAAAGTTTTATTGGAAAATTAATTATATAAATTCGTCCAGTCTGCCTTTTACTACGGGAGTTTGTGCAGTTTTTGCACGCTCTGCGGCGTCAGAATAGGCAAAAAATATGTCATTTTGCGTTAAATGGCGGAAGAAAAGTGATATTATGCTTTTACCTTCATAAGTTTGTTTTTTGATTTTTTTGCGTACTCTTAGCCCTATTAAAGGCGCTTCCGCACCGTCTAGTATGAAAATATCCACTTTGTCATCAATTTTGTTTTTCTCAAGCTTATTGATTGCTTCGTATAAGGTTTCAACCTCATCACGTGCAAGTTTCTGCTCGGGTTTTTGGTAAAAATCGTCTGCCAGCTTGACTTTTGATGTGAAATTTGTGTCTTGAACGCTGTTAATATACATTAAACCTCCTTTGTTTGTGGCATTATAGCATAAGGGAGATTAAAAATAAATATTTATATTGACTTGTGAGCTTGAATTGGTATTATAGTGTTATCGGCTTTCGTGCTTGGCATGTCGGAAGGCACAACCCTCGGGTGGTGCAGGCAAAGCTGAAACCAAAGTCCGGACAAATTAAATAAGTGATTTGCCGCGTTAGCCCTTGTTGAGTGAAACGAAACAAGAATATATTAAAAATTCACCAACTGAGCTAACAAGGATTTGAAAATTAAATAAATTGATTTGCCGCGTTAGCTCAGTTGGTAGAGCAAGGGACTGAAAATCCCTGTGTCCTTGGTTCAATTCCGAGACGCGGCATTTTTTGTGGGATTTTAAAATTACCTTGTGTAATCTGTGGGTAATTGTTCTCATGAACAAATGTAAAGAAACAGGACAATACAGAAAAAGGGAACTTGCCTCAAAGCCCCTCTGTGTAAAAGAATTTTAGAATAATTTAGGGTTACAGAAAAGTCCGGTATGTCCGATTTTAGGGACTATTATACTCATAAATATATAAAAAGTTTGTAATAATATGCCCTAAAACCTTATTTTCGTAAGATAGCACCCGAATACAAAAATAGGACTTTTGCTATCAAAAAAGTAACACAAATTCCGTAAAAAATATTTTTCTGCCACAAAACGGAACCTTAACGGAACTTTTTTGCGGAACCAAACGGAACCAGCAATTTTATGTATAAAAATATGGAGTATCATGTTCTGTAGTTTTTCTTATATATCTAAAAAATGATTTGATAAAACGCTTTAGTAAATCAGGGAAAGTATCCATATTTTTGAAATAATATT